>CALKVG010000499.1 GCA_937998045.1 uncultured Myxococcales bacterium | reverse complement strand
CAACACGCCCACGCCTCGCCCGCCCGCCCCGGATGCGCCGATACCGCGAGAAGGCACGTCTCCCGCTTCGCCGGAGCGTGGTCGAAACCCGGAGGAGCAGAGCACGTCGCGTCGCCTGCTGGGCGACTTGCTCGTCGACGCCGGTCGTGTGACGCGCGACCAGCTGCGCGACGGCCTCGCGCGCCAGTCGAGCGAGCTCGTTTACGAGGTGCTCCGCTGGCCGACCGGTCGTTTCGAGTTCCGCCCCGAGGCTCTGCCCGCCCTCGCCGAGAGCGCGCAGCTCGCGCTCCCGGTCGCGTCCGTCGTCATGGAGGGCTTTCGCCGGGTCGACGAGTGGCGCCTCATCGAGGCGGACATAGGTAGCTTCGATTCGGTTCTGCAGAAGGATCCCGTCGCGATCGAGGCGGGCGGTATCGAGCGCCTCGCGAAGCAGGAGCAGCGCTTGCTCGAGATGATCGACGGCCAGTGCACGGTGCGCGAGATCATCGCGCAGAGCCACATGTCGAGCTTCGACGCCTGCAAGATCCTCTTCCAGCTGCTCGAGGCCCGGCTCGTGCGGCGGCGCGCCGCATGACTCTCGCGGAGGCGCACAAGCGGGGCGCGGTGCTCCTTCGAGTCGACGGCGCCCTCCAGTTCATCCCCGCGTCGATCGCCGTGCACGTGGGCCCGGTCCCGCGCGTCACCGCGCTGCCGGGAAGCCCGCCGGAGCTCATCGGCGTGGCCGTCCACGAGGGGACGATCGTCCCGGTGGTGTCGATTGGGGCGGCCCGCGCGGAGATGGTCGTCTGCCAGCACGCGGGGGAGGTCCTCGGCGTCGTCGGGGGGCAGGTCGTTCGAACCGGTGTGTTCGATATCGCGCCCGGCCGGCCGGAGGCGGTCGTCCATGACGGACAGACCGCCGAAGCCGTGGATCTGACGACGATTTACGCGCGCATCCAGGCGAGCTCGCGCCCGGGCCGCTGGGGCGCGTGACGGGAGGAATCCTCTTCTCTCACTCCGTTCCGCCGACTTCCGCGACGCCGGGCGCAGCCACGATCTTCGGCGCGTCCCACGCGTCGCCGAGAAACGTGCGCCACTGGAGCATGTAGCGGCCCCGTACGAGCGTGGGCAGACTCTCCTGCGCGCCGGGCGCAACCCACGCAACGGGGACGCCGTCGAGCCAGGCGATGCGAAGCTCGTCGGTGGCGTTCACGAGCACCAGGCCCGCCTCCGGCGCAGGGGCCCGGGCGTCGCGTCCGGCGGACGCCGGGACGTCGATCGGCGCGTTGCGGAACGACGCGAGCTCGCTTCGCGCGACCAGCGCGTCGGCGGCGGCCGCCGGCGGGGGCTCCGGGACGAACGCCGTCGAGGCCGCGGGAACGGCCAGCTCCTGCAACGGAAGGTCCGTCCGCCGCACCAGCGAGGTCACGTCGAACGTGAGCGTCCCGCGCGTCCGCCAGCGCACCTCGGCGCGCAGCGGGATCTCGTCGCTCGAGCACGGGGCCTCCGAGAGCGGTGCGCTCATCAGGTCGAACAGCAGCCGGCAGACGAGCACCCCGCCCTCGCCCGAATCCCGCACGGCCGCCAGCTCGATGGACGCGTTCGCCGCGCGCGTCGACACGTCGAGCTTCCGGGTTCGCAGTCCCAGCCGGCGCGCGCCCTCGCCCGCGGGCGAGACCTCCGCCGGCGAGACGGGCGCGACGTCCAGCCGGCGCTCGCCCACGAAGGCCCGCAAGGCGCCCGGCTCGAGCACGCGGTACGTCGCCTCTCCCGGCCACAACACGAGGTGCCCGTATCGATCCACCCGCGCGCGCAGCTCCGTTCCTTGCGGCAGGACGAATCCCCCCGAGAGGACGAACCGCGCGCGAGTCTGCGACAGCTCGATCGCCAGGTGCGCCTCGGTCTTGCGACGGGCCGCGTCGATCGCGCTCGCGTTCACCTCCGGCCCCTTGGGGCCGGGCGGGCCCTCCCCGGTGCGAAGCACGGCCTGAAGAGCGTACCCCGTCAGCTCGCGCGCATCGCGCGCCGCGTCCTTCGGTCCGGGCTCGCGCAAAGCCTCGCGTGGCTGATCGATGGCCAGCGGCGTGTCGCTTCGCAGCGGCTCCGCCGGGGGCCCCGATGCGATGCCGGTGTGGGATGCCGCGGTCGTTCCGTTCGTCGCCGCGACGTTGGCGAGCGGCGCCGGTTCGGCCCGCGCCTGGGGGCTCGTCGCCGGGTCCGGCGGATCGGCGACGCCTTTGCAGCCGGCGAGCGCCAAGAGCGCCGGCACCCCGGCTTGCCCAAGGAAAGCGAACCATCGGGCGGCGCGACGGTCAATCCGCGCAGAAGTCTGCGATCCGCGAGATGCCGGCGTCGAGCGGCGGCGCGCCGGGCGTGTGCTGGGTTGCGACGTGGATGACGTGGGCATCGGGGTACAGCCGGTGGAGGACATTGCAGTTTGCCGGCTCGTTGTCGAACGCCGCGACGACGCGCCCCACGCGGGTGAGGTCGGGCGCCAGGAGGCGCTTGAAGGCCTCGTCCGGCATGTTCGCGTCCGGCTTCAGAACGAGCTCCGTAGCCGGCACACCGATCGGAAAGCCCAGGTCGCGAAGGCTCTGAAACGTGCCGGTTCCCATAAGAGGAAGATCGCGCCCGGTGAGATACAGTAAGAGCGCGCCGGCATCGTAGCAGGCGCAGGCGAACTCCACCGCGCCGGGCACCGGCACGTCGTGAACGAGATGGGCGTCCGCGAAGAACCGCTCCTGCCAGAACGCCTGCATTTCGGCGACGAGCTCCGTGCGCTGCGCGCCGATGCGCTCGAGCGAGTCGCTCAGCAGGTACTCGAGGTCCTCGGGGCGGGCTTCCTCGAGCCGCGCCGCGAGCGCGTCGTCTCGGCCGCGGCAACGCGCGGCGAATTCGCGAAGGATGACGCAAGTGCGCGGACGGTTGTCCATCAGCGTCCCGTCCAGATCGAACACGACGACCGGACGGCGGAGGCCGAGTTGCGGGACGCAGGAGGCGAGCACCGAGCGAAGGAGAGCGTTCTGCCGGCTCTCCGACGCGAGCCGTTCGCGCACGACGCGCAGAGGCATGGTACGGATGCGAGCTAGCAGGGCGTTTCGCAGCTTTCCATTGCTGCCGCCCGCGCGGGGACCCAAAGTCACACGGGGGCTGCATACGTGCGCTGGGGCCGAATCGTCGGTCCAACGCCGAAGCGGATGCGAGCCGGCAAAACCGAGAGGCGCGCGCGTGCGCGAGAGGGGCCATACGCCAGCGGGAGGACCATGGGTGTGCTACTGGGAGCGGTCTGACGCATGGCGCAGCGGGACCACTACGACGTCCTCGGAGTGCGACGCGATGCCACCCCCGAGGAGATCAAGAGCTCGTTCAAGAAGCTCGTGGCCATGTACCACCCCGACCGCAACCAGGCGGATCCAGGCGCGCACGAGCGGTTCAAGGAGATCAACCTCGCCTACCAGGTGCTGTCCGACCCCAACCGTCGCGGCCTCTACGATCGCTTCGGCCACCGGGCGGAAGAGCCGGGCTCGCCGTTCGGCGCCGGCGGGCCGTTTCCGGGCGGCTTCGTCGACATCAGCGACATCGCGATCGACGGCATCCTCGGCGACTTGCTCGGCGTTTTCGGGGTCGGACGGGGCGACAAGGGCGACATCAAGCGCGAGCTCGAGCTCTCCTTCGAAGAAGCGGCCTTCGGCTGCGAGAAGACGATGCGGTACGAGCGCGTCGTCACGTGCGGCGAGTGCCGGGGGTCGGGCGCCGCTGCGGGCAGCGTCCCGGAGCCGTGCGGGCCGTGCAACGGTCGTGGGCGGGTGCGCTTCCAGCAGGGCATCTTTCCGATCGCCGTCGAGCGCACGTGCTCGCGTTGCCGCGGTACCGGCCGCATCGTCCGGAACGCTTGCGCGAGCTGCCGCGGGAGCGGGCTGGTGACCGGGACGGAGTCTCTCCAGGTGACCATTCCCGCAGGGGTCGATGCGGGGGCCACGAAGCTGATCGCCGGCGCGGGGAACAAGCCGCGGCCGGACAAGGCCACAGGCGACCTCGAGATCACCATCACGGTGCGCCCGCACCCGTTCTTCAAGCGCGCAGGCGACGACGTCGTCTGCACGGTGCCGATCACGTTCACGCACGCCGCGCTCGGAGGGGAAGTCGAGGTCCCCACGCTCGACGGCAAAGGCAAGCTGCGCGTACCCGAGGGCACACAACCAGGGACCGTTCTGCGCATCAAGGCCAAGGGGATCCCCCACCGCGGCGGCATCGGACGCGGCGACCAGCGCGTCGAGGTCGCGATCGAAGTGCCGACGCACCTGACGGCGCGTCAACGCGAGCTCCTCGAGCAGCTGTCGAAGGAGCTGGGCGAGGACGTACAGCCCCAACGCAAGACGTTCCTCGGGAAGTTGAAGGACATCTTCGGCTGAGCGGCGCGATCGCGACGAGCGACGACCGCAGCTCGCCCACGCTCACGACCCGCGATTACGAGGTGGCCGGGCTCGATTCCCCTATTTCCTCGAGCATCGCGTACAGCCCCTTCTCGTCGACGACCTTCGTCCCGTACTTCTTCGCCTGATCGAGCTTCGCCTTCCCCGTCTTCTCGCCGGCGACGAGGTAAGTCGTGTTCTTCTTCACGCCGTCGTGTACCTCGCCGCCGGCCGCGCGGATGTCGGCGTGCACGTCCTCACGCTTCTTCGTGAGCACTCCGGTCACGCAAAAGCTCATCCCTTTGAGCGGACCGTCGGCCGCGATCTCGTGCCGCGGCTGCGGGCGGCCGACGCCCAGCTCGGCGAGCTTTTGCATGAGCGCGCGCTGCTCGGGGTCCTGCAGGAAGGCGACGACGCTGTCGACCATCTTCGGGCCGAAGCCGCGGATGGCGTCCACGTGCTCGCGCGCCTCCTCTTCGGTCCACGCGAGCATCTGCTGGAGCGTCCCGGCTTCGTCGGCGAGCTGGCGCGCCGCGACCTGGCCCACTTGCGGGATCCCGAGGCCGCACAGGAGGCGGTCGAGCGTGCGCTCCTTCGACCGCTCGATGGACTGGAAGACGTTCTGCGCGCTCTTGTCCCCCATCCGCTCGAGCTCTGCGATCTTCTCCGGCGTGAGCCGGTAGAGCTCTGCCACGTCACGCACGATGCCGCGCTGCACGAGCTGATCGACCAGCACCGAACCGAGGCGGTCGATATCCATCGCGAAGCGCCGCGCGAAGTAGAAGATGCGCTGCTTCACCTGCTCGGGGCAGGCGCGGTTCGGGCATCGCGTCGCCGCCTCTCCGGCGGCGCGCACCACGGGCGTCCCGCAAGACGGGCACGTGCGCGGCATCTCGAACGTGCGCTCGTCGCCCGTGCGCGACGCGGCGTCGACGCCGACCACCTGGGGGATGACCTCGCCGGCCTTCTGGATGAAGACGTGGTCGCCGACGCGCACGTCGAGCGCCACGATCATGTCCGCGTTGTGCAGCGACGCCCGCGAGACGGTCGTCCCCGCCAGCTCCACGGGGTCGAGCACCGCGACGGGCGTGAGCGCGCCGGTGCGCCCCACTTGCACGCGGATGTCCTGCAGCTTGGTTCGCGCCCGCTCGGCGGCGAACTTGTACGCGAGGGCCCACTTGGGGAACTTCGACGTCATCCCGAGCATGCCCTGCTGGCGGTACGAGTCCACCTTGATGACGGCGCCGTCGGTCTCGAAGGGGTAGCCCTTGCGCGCCCCCTCGATCTCGGCGATCGCGCCGCTTACGCCGTCCCAGTCGACGACGACGTGCCTTCGGTGCGTCGGCAGCCCCTGCGCCTCGAGCCACTCGAGGCTTTCGTGGTGCGTGGCGTGGAGCTCGGGCCCCTCGACGATCTGGTAGAAGAGCGCTCGGAGCGGGCGGCGCGCGACCTCGCGCGGGTCGAGCATGCGGACGGCGCCGGCGGCGGCATTGCGCGGATTGGCGAACGGCTCGAGGCCTTGCGCCTCGCGGTCGGCGTTGAGCGCGTCGAGGTCCCGGCGGTAGATGACCACCTCTCCGCGCAGCGTCAGCTTGCCGGGGTGGGCGATGCGAAGGGGGACGCTGCGGATCGTCCGCACGTTCTGCGTGATGTCCTCGCCGGTCTCGCCGTCGCCGCGCGTGCTCGCCTGCACCAGGCGCCCCCCTTGGTACACCGCCTCGACGCTCGCGCCGTCGAGCTTGGGCTCGATGCAGAAGCGGGGTACCTCGGCCGAAGGGAGGCCGTCGACCAGGCGCCGGCGAAACTCGAGCAGCTCTTCTGCGGTGTACGCGTTGTCGAGCGAGAGCATCCGGACGGCGTGCTTCACCTGGACGACGCTCGTCCGCGCTTCGCCGCCGACGCGCGCCGTGGGCGAGTCGGCCGTGGCGAGCCCCGGGTGCTCCTGCTCGATCGCGCGCAGCTCCCGGAGCAGGCGGTCGAAATCCGCGTCGCTGACGATCGGGTCGTCCAGCACGTAGTAGCGGTAGTTGTGCGCCTCGATCTCGCGCACAAGCTCCGCATGCCGCTTCGCGGGCGCCGTGACGCTTGCGACTCCCGTACTTTCCTTCATCCTGTCGCCCGGCATATCACTTCGTGCGCGCCGCGCTCGCGGCTAAGCTTGTGGGTGCGCCGACCGGAACGTAAATAGGCGAACCCCGAACCATGGCGTCCAAGCCCGCCCCTCCCGAAACGCCCAGCCTCCTCCCCGTCCTCGCGCAGGTGGGCTTCGTCATCGTGGCGGCGCTCTTCGTGTACGGATTCGTCGCCGTCACCAAGGAGGGCGAGACGCGGCACGTCTGCGGCGCCCCCTGCTACCTGCACCCGGATTACCTCGCGGCCGAGCGCCGCGCGCCATCCTTCTCGCTCAAGGACATGCAGGGGAAGAGCGTGACGCTCGAGAGTCTGAAGGGGAAGGTCGTCGTCCTCAACTTCTGGACGAAGACGTGCGGCCCTTGTCTCGAGGAGATGCCGGAGCTCGCGGAGTTCGCCAAGGTCGTGCGCGACCGGCCCGACGTGGCCGTCCTCGCCGTCTCGACCGACGAGGGCCCCGACGACGTGAAGCCCACGTTGCAGACCGTCCTCCGCGAGCCGCCTCCGTTCACGGTGCTCTTCGACCCGGACCTGGCCGTCGTCCGCGACAAGTACGGCACCCGCCTCTTTCCCGAGACGTGGTTCATCGACAAGGAGGGGGTCATCCGCGCGCGCTTCGACGGCGCGCGCGACTGGACCAACCCGCTGTTCGTCAATTTCGTCGACGCCCTGCGGAGCGGCCAGTACTGCCCGGTGAAAATCGACGGCCGCACCCTCTCCGGCAGGGCGGGCACCATCTGCGAGGAGATGAGCGGAACCTAAGTGTCGCTGCAATCGGCGACCCCGTCGGCCCCGTATTTTTCTACGAGCGCATGCCGCTCCTGGTGATCTCGTCGACGCGGCGGCTGATTCGTTCGGTGAGGCCGGGGGCGGCCCGCTTCCCCAAGTAGGCGATCCACGCCTCGGCGCCGACGGGGACGACCGCCGTGCCGCGCCGGATGGCGCGGACGATGCCCTGCGCGACCGACTGCGGGCCGCGGCCTCGCCGCCGGAAGTGTTCGGCGGTAGGCGCGCGCATCGACTCGTCGGAGAAGCGCCCGGTGCGAATGATGTCCGTCGCGATGACACCCGGGCAGATGGTCGACACGCCGATGCCGTGGGGCGCGAGCTCGCCGCGGAGCGACTCCGACAGCCCGACCACGGCGAACTTCGTCGTGCAGTACGGGGCGACGTGGGGCGCGGCGAACAGACCGAACGCGGAGGCGACGTTGACGACGTGCCCGCCCTGGCCGCCCTCAACCATGCGCGGGACGAAGAAGTGACACCCGTGGATGACCCCCCACAGGTTCACGCCGATCGTCCAGTCCCAGTCCTCGATGCGGCTATCGAGGATCCCGCCGGAGTGCGCCACGCCGGCGTTGTTCACGAGCACGCCGAGCGCCCCGAAGCGATCGTGCACCTCGCGAGCGAGCTCGCGCATCTGGTCGCGGTTGCTCACGTCTACGCGGCGCGCGAGCGCGCACTTGGACCCGAGCTCTGCGGCGATGGACTCGACGCGCGCCTCGTCGATGTCGACGGCCACGACGCGTGCCCCCGCGTCTCCCAGGGCGACGGCGGTCGCGCGACCGATTCCGCTGCCCGCACCCGTGACGAGCGCCAGCTTGCCTTTGATCTTGTCGTTCATGGCGGTGTCCACTGGCCTAGGAGCACCGGAGCCCCGGCGTCAACACCCGGGGCGTCAACGAGCAGGCGACGGCGAGTCGAGCGAACGGGCGAGGGCGCGCCGCTCGGCCGCCGCCTTGCGCGCGCGCTCGAGGTCCTCGCGCGTCGCGTAGGGCTGCGGCGCTTCCGCGGTCGCCTGCAGGTACTCGGGCAGATCGACGATGTCCCAGCCGGGCCGCTCGGGGTGCGCGGGGTTCCACCGGTCGGCCTCGAGCCAGCGCAGCAACCGATTGAACGCCTTCACCGACGGCCAGTGCATGTCGTGCAGGAGGACGATGCCGCCCTGCTTGTACGAGAGCTGCCCCTCGAGCATCGACGAGATCTCGTCGGGGTCCTCGCGTTTCATGTCCTCGACGTCGACGCTCCAGAGGAGGAGCTCCAGGTGGCGGTCGCGCAGAGCCCCCTCGAGCCACGGGTCCACCTCACCGAAGGGCGGGCGGAAGAGCACCGGCCGCCGCCCCGTCGCGTGCTCGATCGCCGCGGCCGACTGGTCGATCTCGGCGAGGGCGTTCGCGTGGGGGAGCCCGGTGAGCAGCCGGTGGTCGAGCGTATGGTTGCCGACGAAGTGGCCGGCGTCTGCGATGCGCTTCGCCCACGTGCGCGACTCGGCCGCGCGGTGGTCGGTCCCTGCCAGGTAGCGGCCGATGAAGAAGAACGTCGCGCGGATGTGGTGCTGTTCGAGGATCTTGAGGACCGTGGGGGCGGTCTCGGGGAAAGGCCCGTCGTCGAAGGTGAACGTTACGAGGCGCCGCCCGTCTTTGCGCGACCGTTCGGGCCCCTCGGCGAGCAACCAGGCGCGCTCGCCGCTCTCGTCGGGGTTGAGGCGCGGCCAGGGAGGCGAAGGGTCCGGGAGCGCGGAGGCGTCGACCGTGGAGGGCTCGCGTTCGAGCGGGGGGACGACGGAAGGAGCGGCCTGGTGCGCGGCCTCGCGCGCGGCGCCCGCGACCGTCGTGAGTGCGCGCGTGCTCTGGGCGAAGGCCGTGCGCAGGTCGGGCCGCCCCAGACCGAGCCAGGTGCCCGCTCCCAGCGCGAACACCGGGACCAACCCACGGAGGAAGACCGCCATCGAGGGAGCGGATCCTACCGACCCGCACAGCGTCTTGGCCAATTTCGGGCTAGAGGCCGCCCAGCCGCCAAGCCGAGGCTTTCTCGTCAGGGACCGAACGCCCACCAGGGGTCGCATGCCCAGCGCGCCGCGAAGGCATCGCGGACGACGCGCTCGGCGAGCTTTGCTCGCGGCGAGAACCCCCAGGGGGCCTCCTGCGACGTGTCGTCGGGGTCGGCGTAGACGCGCCAGACGAAGAAGCCCGCGAAGTCCGGCTCGTCCAGGAGCGGCGCGAGGAGCGCGCGGTACGCCGCGGCCTGGGCGGCCTCGTCCACGCGGACGGCGGTCATCGAGTCGGGCCACTCCCAGGGGCGCACCGCCGGATCGGGGCGGGTCGTGTATCCGGTCTCGGTGAAGAGGACCGGCTTGCCCCACGCCTCGGCGAGCGCGTGGATGCGCTCGCGCACGCCCCGCGCGCCCTCGAGCAGCGTCGCCTCGCCGGCCCCGGCGTCCTGCGCGAGCGGGTAGAACGCGTTGATGCCGATGACGTCCAGGTCGCCGAGCACCACGGTCCGGTCGACGTCGTCCCAGTTGGCCGAGTACGTGACCAGCCCGTGGTAGACGCGCCGCACGTCGCGGACGACGCGATGGAAGAGGGGCGCCCGCGGCGTCGTCACCCAGGAGCGGAGCTCGACGCCCGCAGAGAACATATCGGCGCGCGCCGCCTCGGCGACCTCGGCCCAGGTGCGGACGAAGCGGCCGTAGCTGTCGGCCCAGCGCTTCCAGCCCTCGTCGGTGCCCGGGTCGATGAGGGCGCGCCAGTCGCCCGACTCGATCCACAGGTGCGGGACGAGCATCACGCGAAGGCCGCGCCCGTGGGCCATCTCGATGGCGCGGGCGACGTCGGCGCGGTTGCGCTCGAACGGCGCCTCGAAGGAGAGGTCCACGCCGGTCCCTCGCAGGTCGGCGACCCGCCCGAAGGGCGTCACCGCGACCCACGTCGCCCCCATCGCGCGCGCCTCGTCGAGAGTCCGCCCGTAAGCTGCGGACCCGTATCCGACGCCCGGGTGGTAGGCGTTCTCGATCGGCCCGACGGTGATGCCGCGGACGCCGCCCACCTCGGCGCGTCGCCACGAGTCGCCTCCAGGTGAGGCCAGTGCGAGCTGCGCGGCCAGCGCCAGGGCGAACCGCGCGGCCTCCGTCATGGGACGCCGTCCAAAAGCGCATCGGTGAGCGACGCGAGGTCGGCCGCGGTTGCGTCGGCGCCGGCGCGCTCGAGGTCGGCCCGGGGGTACGAGTGCGCGACGGCCACGCACCGCAGCCCGGCGCCCTTGGCGGAGTGCACGCCGCCCAGAGAGTCTTCGACGGCGACAGGCGCTCCCGTGTGCCCGAGGTCGCGCATCCTCTCCACGCCAAGCCGGTAGGGCATGGGGTCCGGCTTGGAGGCGGACGCGCTCTCCGCGCTCACGACGAACGCGACCGCGCCACGCACGCCCATCTTTTCGAGCGCGAAGACGATCTCGCGCTCCAGCGCGCCGGAGACGATGCCCACGGGTCCCAGGCGTGCGCGACGGACGAGCAGCTCCGCCGCGCCCGGGAAGACGCGGAAGCTCTCCTCGAAGCGCGCGAGAAAGCGCGGGCTCTTGGCGGTGACGAGCGCCCGCACCTCTTCTTCGCGGAGCGTGGCGCCCCGGTGCGAGAGCACCGCCCGGAAGACGCCGGCGTCGTCGAGGCTGAGGAAACGCGCGGCATACTCGTCGGCGCCGATGACGACCCCGCGGGGCGCGAGGACGTCGTTGAACGCGGCCAGGTGGACCGGCTCGCTGTCGACGAGCACGCCATCGAAGTCGAAGAGCGTAGCGACCACGGCAACGCTGTCTTACTTGGACGCGCGCTGGAGGTCGAGCGACACGATGACCGCGCGCCCGTACCTGGCCTCGAGCGGGCGGGTCTGGGGGACGAAGCCGTCGCGGCGGATGGCGATCGTGTGCGACCCCGGGGTTACGTCCACCGAGAGGGGCGTCGGCCCGACCGTCTGCTTGCCGTCCACGGTGACGACGGCGCCGGGCGGCGTGGTCGTGACGGTGAGCGTCGAGGGACGGGCGCGCAGCGCTTGCAGCTCGCGCTCGGCCTCCGCGCGGTCCTCGGGCGAGAGGTCGCGCAGCTCGAGGTAGTCCTCGATGGCGGCGACCGCGGCCTCCGCGTCATCGAGGCGCTCTTGGCTGCGCGCGACGTTCCACAGCTCGCTCGCAGGCCCCCCGAGGCGATAGGCGGTCCAGAAGTAGTGGATGGCGTCGGCATAGCGGCCGTCGGCGAACGCGCGAACCCCCTCGCGGTCGAGCTCGCGTGCGGACTCGACGTTCGGCTGCTCGCGCACGTCCGGGTCCCCGACGTAGCTTCCGCGCGCATGATGGGAAAACGCGCAGGACGTGGTGGCGAGGAGCGCGAAGGCGAGAAGGCGCATGGAAGGCGAGTCGGTTTGGAGCTTATCGCAGGCACTCTCTCGCTCCGAGTGGGTCATCAGGCGGCGACGAGCACGATGCGCGTCACTTCCGGCGGCGCGCCAACGCGCGAAGGGGGCCCGACCGTCCCGAAGCCGCGGTTGACGTAGAGCGTCGTGCCGCGGACGGCGTACGGACCGGCGACGTACTCTGCGAAGAGAGCCATCGGGCGGAAGCCGGGGTTGATCTGGCCGCCGTGCGTGTGGCCCGACAGCTGAAGCGCGACCCGGCCCGCCCAGCGTTCGACGGTCGGCGGCTGGTGGGACAGGAGGATGCGCGGAAGCGCGGCTGGGACCATGGCGAGGGCGCGGTCGAGGTTCGGCCCGGACCGCCCGAAGCTCGTCGAACGGAGGTCGTCCACACCGAGGAGGGCGAACCCTCCCTCGGCGGGGCGAACGATGCGCCCCTCGTCGACGAGCACGTCGACACCCGCCGCGCGCAGCGCCTGCACGACCTTCGCGGCCCCCGCGTAGTAGTCGTGGTTGCCGAGGATCGCCTTCACTCCGTCGCGCGCAGCCAGGTCGCTCAGCTTGCGCGCGACCAGCGGCGCGAACGCGATGTCGAAGTCGACGATGTCGCCGGTGACGACGACGAGGTCGGCCCTGGCCCGGCGCACGACCTCGAGGCCCTCTTCCAGCTCACGCTCGCCGACGTAGAGTCCCGTGTGGATGTCGCTGATCTGGACGATGGCGTAACCGTCGAGCGTGCGCGGAAGCCCCGGGATGCGGACCGGAACCTCGCACAGCTGGAACTCGTGGCGCCCGCGGACAACCCCCCACGCGAGCAAAGACCCGGTCGCGCCGACGAGAGCGACGCCCCCTGCCGCTTCGGCCAGCTGACGCCGCGTCATCGCCGGCGCGTCGTCCGGTGCCTGGCCAGCGCTGCGACGCGCGATCGTGCGCGCAACGGCCCACGAGACGAGCCGTATCCCCGCGATGGGTATGCCGGCGATCGCCAGCGACATCGACGCGACGAGGAGCATCGAGTGCGCGACAGAGCCCACGTGCGCGTGGACGACGACCCATCGCAGGAGCGGCTGGACGACGACGAGCGACACGATCGCCGCGGCGATGGCGCGCCTCCGCCGACGGAGCGGCGGGAAGACGTCGACCGCCCAGCGGTACACCACGAAGAGCAGCCCCAGCGTCGCAACCTGAACGACCAGCCAGAAGACGACGGTCATGGTGAAAGCCGGTAGGGCCTATCGAGCTCTTAGCACGCCGCTCACGACGCGCTCGATGCGCCCGTAGTCGCGGCGGACGTCCACGTCGACGAACCCCGCCCGCCCGAAGAGTTCGACGACGGCGGCCGCCTGGCCGGCCCCCACTTCGGTCGCGAGCACGCCCCCCGGCGCGAGGCGTGTGGGAGCCTCCGCGACCACCCGCCCCAGGACGGCGAGCCCCGCCTGTCCGCCATCGAGCGCCAGGCGCGGCTCGTAGTCGCGCACGTCGGGGGGCAACGACGCGATCTCGCCGTCGGCGATGTACGGCGGGTTGGCCGTGATGAGGTCGAAGGGCTGCGTCGCCTCGACCGCGGCGAACAGGTCGCCCCGGCGCCAGGCGACGTTGTACGCGCCGAGGCGCAGGGCGTTGCCGATCGCGACGGCGAGCGCGGCCTCGCTCACGTCGGCGCCGAAGACCGTGGACGTCGGCCGCTCGCGGGCGAGCGTTACGGCGACGCAGCCGCTGCCGGTGCAGACGTCGAGCGCGCGCATCGAGAGCGAGACGGCTCGGGTGCGTTCGAGCGCGACGTCGACGAGGGCCTCGGTGTCCGGGCGCGGCACGAGGACACGCGCGTCGACGCGGAAGGCGCGCCCGTAGAACTCGCGCTCGCCCAGGATGTACGCGATGGGCTCGCGCGCGCGTCGTCGCTTGACGAGCTCGCGCACCCGGGTGAGCTCCGCAACGTCGAGCGGCCGTTTGCCGTCGACGATGAGCTGGATGCGCGTGAGCGACAGGGCGCGCGTGAGGAGCAGCTCGGCGTCGAGGCGCGGGCTCTCGATGCCGCGCGCGCGAAAGTCGTCGGTGGCCCAGCGAAGCACCGCTTCGATGGTCCACGCTTGCGGCTGCGGGGCGGCGGACACCGGATCCGTGTGCGTAGGTAGCTCAGAACGGGCGCGGCGTCAGCGCAGGCGTGCGCGCGCGCCCGTCACGACGCGCTCGACCTCGGCGTGGATGGCGTCGCGCCGCCCGGGCGTGCCTGCCTCGAAGCGCATGACGAGCACGGGCCCGGTGTTCGAGGCGCGTACCAGCCCCCAGGCGGGATCGCGCTCGCTCCCGAACGAAATGCGCGCGCCGTCGATGTCCACGACGGGCAGGCCCTCGGCGCGGTAGTGCGATCGAACGGCGGCGACGACGTCGAACTTCACCGCGTCCGGGCAGTCGACGCGGATCTCGGGGGTCGCGAACGTTCGGGGCACGTCGGCGAGCATCTCGCCGAGGGATCGCGGGTCCTTCGCGAGGATCTCGAGCAGCCGAAGCGACGCGTAGATCGCGTCGTCGTAGCCGTAGTAGCGGTCCGCGAAGAAGAGGTGCCCGCTCATCTCGCCGGCCAGGAGGGCCCCCTCCTCCTTCATCTTCGTCTTGATGAGCGAGTGGCCCGTCTTCCAGAGGATGGGTCGTCCGCCGTGCTTCGCGATGTCGTCGTACATCGTCTGCGAGCACTTCACTTCGCCGAGGATGGCGGCGCCCGGCTTGTCGGCGAGGAGGGCTCGCGAAAAGAGGATCATCAGCTTGTCGCCCCAGACGATGTCGCCGTTGGCGTCGACCGCGCCGAGGCGGTCGGCGTCCCCGTCGAAGGCGAGGCCGATGCGGGCTCCGGTCTCGCGCACCCGCGCGATGAGCGCGTCGAGGTTGTGCGGGACCGTCGGGTCGGGGTGGTGGTTGGGGAAGCGGCCGTCCATCTCGCAGTAGAGGGCGTCCGGGTGGAGGCCGAGCTTCCTCATGCACGCGAGTCCGAGCGGTCCGCCCGAGCCGTTGCCGGCGTCGAGCACGAAGCGCAAGTCGGTGCGGGCCAGGTGAATGCCCGACGTGACCATGTCCACGTAGCGGGCGTGCACGTCGGCGCGCTCGACGGTGCCGGTTCCGGAAGCGGTCGAGAAGCGCTCTTCTTCGATGATCCTGCGCAGCGCCTGGATGTCGGCGCCGAAGAAGCTCGCCTTGCCGCGCATCATCTTGAAGCCGTTCTCGTCGCCCGGGTTGTGGCTCCCGGTGATCATGATGCCGCCGTCGACGGGCAGAGCGTGGACGGACGCGTAGAGCAGCGGCGTCGGACCGATGCCGATGTCGACGACGTCGATCCCGCCGGAGGTGAGCCCCTCCGCGAGCGCCGCGAAGAGGCGGTCGCTCGATAGGCGGCAGTCCCGGCCGACCGCGACGCGCAGCTTCTTGCCGGCGGCGGCGGGCGTGGCAGGCGCGCCGACAATCGTGGCGAACCCGCGGCCGATGCCGCGCGCCAGGTCGCTTTTCAGGTCGCGATCGGCGACGCCGCGGATGTCGTACTCGCGAAACACGTGCGCAGGGACTTGCATGGCGATTCTCTCAACCGAGAGCGTTTGCCACGGTTTGCGTGTCCGGCGCAAGGCCGCGGGGCCGGTAGGACGCAGGCCTCGCGCACCCGCGGGCAAGGGGCCGGCACGTGGGAAGCCGCGCTTCATACGGGGTCGAATTCGATTCCGGCGGCAATGCTAGAGTCGGACCCCCTTGCCTGTGGACGCGCTCGTGGCACTTCCCCCTCTCGCTGTGGCGATCGCCCTTGCCGTGACCCCCGCGTCTGCCGCTTCAGCCGCTTCAGGCTCTGCGCCGACCCGGACCTCGACCTCGACCCCGATCCCGCCGTACGTCTATGCGCCGGGCGACATCTATCCTCGCACCCCCCGCGAGAAGGACCTGTGCGACCGCGCGAGCAGGCCCGACTGGGTCTACCTCGCCGGCCTTCTCGCGGTCGACGTCGGAGCCATCTGGCTCGGCAGCTCGAACGACGTGAAGCTCTCGGACAGCCTCGCCGTGCGCATGAGCGGCCCCGCGATGATCGGAGTCGCCTGGGGCGCGACGCTCGGCGGCGGCTGGCTCGCCCTGCCCAAGTGCTCGCCGACGTGGGTCGAGCAAGCTCCGCGCGAGGGCGACGTCCGCGCGACCTGGCCGCTCGCGCTCTCCATCGCTCTCCTCGCCGGGGCTACCGCCCCCATCGTGAACGCCATCGCCATCGGCAACTTGCCCGACTTTTGGACCACCCCCGAGCGAGAGATGCACGTCGTGACCGCCGCGGTGTTCGGCTTCGGCGGCGCGCTCCTGCCGTACCTATTGCCGCCCGGCACCTACTCCGCGGCGCGCGAGCTCGAGCGAATTCGCGTCGCGCCCGTCGCGACCATGGGGCCGCCCGGCCGTCCGGGCGTGGCCGGTGCGTACATCGGATATTCGCTCCCGTTCTGATCGCGTGGCTCGTCGGAGCTCTGCCCGAGTCGCCCATGGCGACTGAATTTTTCGAAGCTGGTTGGCACGTTGGCATGTCGCACCCGAATCGAGACGTTCAAGAGGCACGGGCGTCCGTTGACCTTCGGGTACTCGAGCGCGAGGTTTGACTGGGACGTTTTCTGAGGGAGACCTCTCCACCCGAAAAAAAGAAAGGGGGCAACGATGCAAGTGGAGGCCACGGAAACCATCGAGTTTTGCCGGCGGATTCTCACCAGCCCGGTCCGCCTCGAGCACCCGCACTGGGGTGACGACTTCATCGCGCACCGGCTGGCTGAGCATCCCGAACTCGAGGCCGAGGTAAATCGCATTCGCCAGCAGAGTCAGCCCAGACTCCCGCATTCGTAATTCCGGTTGACGAGTCCGAACACCCGAGTCCCGCAGAGGCGAGGGGAGCGGACTAAAATGATAGGTTCGGTCGGACGCTCTACGCGGGCTTGAGGAAGCGCGCGAGGATCTTCTTCTCACCCCAGCCAGGGAAGAAGGCGACCACCGCGGGCTCGCCCACGCTCACGAGGCGCACGACCTGCCCCTCGCCGAAGCGATCGTGGCGCACGCGTGCGCCGCGGCGGAGCGGAATGTCCGTCACTTCGGGTGAGCGGTCGTCGAAAAAGTCGTGGTCCACGTAGCGCCCGCTCGGATCGGGCGGCGGCGCCGCGGCTGAGGCCTGCGGGTGCCGCCAGGGCTGCGCGACGGCCTCTCGTTCGTCGTCGGTATAGGTTCCGCGCCGTCCTGCGCGCGCGTCGTCGCGGTCGATGAACCGGCCGCCGAGGCGCCCTTCTCCCGCCAGCGCGGGTGTCGCGTGGTGCTCGGCGACGCCGGAGGGGAGCTCGCCGAGAAAGCGACTCGGCCGATTCCACCGCGTCGTCCCGAAGATCTGGCGCATCTGCGTGTGCGTCATCGCGAGCGACTTGCGCGCGCGCGTGATCGCGACGTACGCAAGCCGCCGCTCTTCCTCGAGCTCCTCCCTCTCGCCGGGGTCGACGCCCTTGTACGGGAACATCTCCTCCTCCATCCCGGTCAAGAACACGCGCTCGAACTCCAGGCCCTTGGCGCCGTGCACCGTCATCAGGACCACGCGGGGTCCGTCCTTCATCGCGTCCACGTCGGTGACGAGGGTGACGCGCTCGAGGAACCCCGCGAGGGAGGGGCCTTCGCCCGCGGCTTGCGCCTCGACCTCGTAGTCTTTCATCGAGCCGACGAGCTCGCGCAGGTTCTCGATGCGCGCGTCGGCCTCCGCGTCGTCCTGGCCTTCGAGGGCGCGGATGTAACCGGTCTCCGTCAAGAGGTGCTCGAGCAGCTCGCTCGGTGAAAGGGCCCGTTCCAGGGCGATCTGGGCCCCGGGTGGCGCGGCGAGCGACGCGCGCGCTCGCACAGCGTCGAGCAGCTCCCGGAACGACGCGAGCTTCTTCTTGGCCGCCGCGCCGAGGTCGCTCACCTCGTCGACACGCCCGAGCGCATCGAACAACGTCGCGTCGTTCAGCGTCGCCCAGGCGGTCAGGCGATCGACCGTCGTCTGGCCGATTCCGCGGGGGGGGACGTTGATCACGCGCAGGAGGTCCACGTCGCTGGCCGGATTCACGAGGATCCGCAGGTAGGCGATTGCGTCCTTGACCTCGGCGCGGTCGTAGAACTTCACGCCGCCGACGATCTGGTACGGCATGTTCGCCGCGCGGAGCGCCTCTTCGAGCACGCGCGATTGCGCGTGGACGCGGTAGAAGACGGCCATCTCGCGCAGGTCGGTGCCCTCCGCCGCCGCGCGCCGGACGCCTTCGACGACGAACGCCGCCTCGTCGCGCTCGTCGCGTGCGGCGATCACGCGAATGGGGTCGCCGTCGCCGTTGGCCGTCCAGAGCTCCTTGGGTTCGCGCTCGCTCGCCCGCGAGATGACACCCAGCGCAGCGGCGACGATCCGCTTGCTCGATCGGTAGTTCTGCTCGAGCTTCACCACGGTCGCGTCGGGGTAGTCGCGGCGGAAGCCACGGATGTTGCGCACGTCGGCGCCGCGCCAGCGGTAGATGCTCTGGTCGTCGTCCCCGACGACGCACAGGTTGCCGTGCGGGCGAACGAGATCCCGCAGGAAGCGGTACTGGATGGCGTTCGTGTCCTGGAACTCGTCGACGAGGACGTAATCGAAGCGCCGCCGGATGCGGTCGCCCTCGCCGCCGCTACCGTGCTCGTTTTGCTCGAGCAGCCGCGCCACGAGTAGGATGAGGTCCTCGAAGTCGACGGCGTTGGCCGCGCGCAGTCGCTCCTCGTAAGTACGGAAGATGCGCAGCGCGACGTCGTCCATGTACGAGTGCGCGGCGGCTTCGTCCGGGCCGCGCCCTTCCTGCTTGTGCTTGTGAATGTGCGCGAGGACGGCGCGGGGCGGGTAGCGCTTCTCGTCGAGCTCGAGCTCCTTCAGCGCACGCGCGACGACCGCCCTCTGGTCGGCCACGTCGTAGATGACGAAGTTCTTTTTGACTCCGATGGCCTCGCCGTGGGCCCGCAAGAGCTTCGCGCAGGTCGCGTGGAACGTGCCCACCCAGAGGGCGCGCGCGAGGTCGCTCCCGCAGAGGCGATCGAGGCGCGAGCGCATCTCGCCGGCGGCCTTGTTCGTGAAGGTCACCGCCAGGATGCGCCATGGCGCGACGTTCGCGCACGCGACCAGGTTCGCGATGCGGTACGTGATGACGCGCGTCTTCCCGCTCCCGGCCCCGGCGAACACGAGGAGCGGCCCTTCCGTGTGGGCCACGGCGGCGGCTTGCGGCTCGTTGAGCTCGTCGTCGAACACCGCGCCAACGTAAGACGATGGAGCCTCGGGCGCCATGAGTAGGGCGTGCCTCGGATGAGACGGCGGCGCCGAGCGCGATGCGAAAGGCTCACGGCGGCCGGGATGAAGATGCGGCGCCTGGTTTTGGTCTGCACGGGTGCGCTTTGGGTGTGCGGGTGCGGGTCGTCGTCGCAGTCGGCGCCGGCGGATGCAGGGCCCATTTTGGGGGTGCCGCGTACGGACCCGGACGCGGTGCACGTCGTGGGCACCACGTTCCGCGACGGCCGGGGGCGGCAGCTACTCTTTCGCGGGTACAACGCGAAGTTCTCGACGCTCTTCGACGTGACCTTCGACGACGGGCGCACCGCCAACGAGACGTTCCCCGATTTCACCGAGGATGCGGCCACCCGGTTCGAGGAGCTCGGCTGGAACGCGATGCGTCTGCCCGTCAACTGGAGCGGGCTCGAGCCGCACCCCGGCGAGTACTCGGAGGCCTTCCTCCAGAGGATCGGCGCGGCGCTCGACATGGCGCGCCGCCACCACTTCTACGTCGTCATCGACATGCACCAGGACGCCTACAGCAAGGAGATCGGTATGGACGGCCAGCCCCTGTGGGCGATCGTCCCGCCACCGACGCAGCTCCTGTCCGGCCCCGCCGACGACTCGCGGCGCCTCACCGCGCCGGTGCTCAACGCCGGCTACAACTTCTTCGACAACCTGAACGCCACCGATGGGCGCCAGCTGCAGTCGGCGTTCACCACGGCCGTCCAGAAGATCGCCGAGCGCTTCCGCGGCGACCCGACGGTCCTCGGATTCGAGGCATACAACGAACCGGTCGTCCTCCGAGAGACGAAGCTCCTCGCGTTCCACGAGACGTTCGCCCAGGGCATCCACGCGATCGACCGCGACGCGCCGATCCTGTTCGAGCCGATCTCGACGCGGAACGAGGTGGACATGGCGGTCGTCCCCGGGACGCCGTGGTCGAGCGGTCCCGGGGCCTACGCGCCTCACGTCTATACGGGATGGTTCTCGAGCCCCGACGGCATGTCCAACTGGTCGAGCATGGACCCGAGCGTGCTCGCGCCCAGCATGCAGGCCGCGGACAACGAGCGCGCGGCGTGGGGCACACCGATGTTCGTCACCGAGTTCGGGTGCGATCAAACGCTCCCCCAGGGGCCGCCGTGGATGAGCGCCGAGCTCGATTTGCAGGACCAGTACCTCGCGTCGAGCACGGCGTGGGTATTCACCGAGACCGGCAGCTGGGGCTTGCGCGACGCGAACGGCAAGGAGCGCCCGCAGACGACGCACGTCATGGCGCGGACGTTCCCGCGGGCCGTCGCCGGCGACCTTCTGAAGATCGAGCGGCCCAAGCTGGGCGACATGATCGTCCACTACCGCCCCAACGCCGCGACGCGCGGGCTCGAGCACGAGGTGTCGCTCTCGACCGAGTACGTAACCGCGCCGAAGATCCTCTGCGACGGGCAGGCGGTCGATTTCACGACGGGGACCGGTCGCGCCACGTTCAACTGCCCGGCGCAGGACGACGCGGAACACACGTTCGAGGTCGTCGGGACGCCCGTGCAGCCCGTTCGAATCGGCGTGGCGAACCGCATGTCGTCGGTGAGTCAGGCCGACTGACGGTTCCCGTCATGACGGGCCGTGGCCGTTCGCCTTCCCGTTGATGTGCCTGTGCCGGGTGCCGTAATCCTCGGGCCCGAACGTGACGTCGCCCGTTCCCCGGGAGCGCATTCCCTCGCGCAGCGCGTCGACGACGATGCTGACGACGTCGTACCGCGTACTCGGCGCGTAGTAGTCCTCCTCCTCGACCTTGGGCAACGCGGCCAGACGCTCCTCGACGCCGTCCGCCTCGCCGGGGTCGAGCTCGAAGTGCGCGTGCCAGCCCTCCTGGGGCTCGAGCGTGAGCGCCTCGCGCGCCATGCCGATGGGGTTGAACGAGCAATACACGGGTTCGAGCTGCAGGCGCCAATCGGCGTAGTCGCCCTCCGCGAACCAGGTGGCGCCGTACTGACGCCGGATGACCTCGCCGAGGTACGCGCCGGCTGCGGTCTGCACGAGCTCGACCGCCTCGGGCTTTTCGGCGGCCTCGTCCCGCGCATCGCGCACCCACTGGTCGAGAAGGCTCAGCGTGTCAGGGTCGAAATCGAGCGCGACGCCGTATCTTGCGTGCACGAAGCGCGCGCACGCCGCCGCCAGCTCGAGCACCGCGCCCGGCGCATCGCCTGGGTCCTTCCGGACCGTCGTGTCGTTTTCGCCTGCCACGAGGCCCGCCTATGCTGCAAGTCCCGCCTGGGCGCAAGTCCTGTTCTGCCCGAAAGGCCGCGCTGCTCGCGGGCGCGCGTGCCGGCAAAGCCGCCCGGGAGGGGGCCGCCGGCGGGAAGCCGGGTCGGTCGGGACGGATCTGGCGGCTTCGCGCTCCTAGCCTTAGTGTGGATCGTCCATGCGCCTGGGCATCTTCAGCGACATTCACGCGAATCTCGAGGCACTGTCTGCCGTGCTCGAGGCCTATCGAAGCGAGAACATCGACGTCTACTATTGCCTTGGCGATACCGTCGGCTACGGCGGCTCCCCCAACGAGTGCGCAGACCTCGTGCGGGACATCGCGCGGAAGACGATCCTCGGCAACCATGACGCGGCCGTCAGCGGCCGGATGGACTATTCGTATTACTACGAGGCCGCGCGCCATGCCCTCGACGCCCACGCGGCGATGCTCTCCGAGGCGAACATGGCGTGGCTGAAGGCCCTCCCGTACCAGGAGAGGCTCGACGACTGCGACGTCCTACTCTGCCACGGCTCGCCGATGCGGCTGGAAGAGTTCGAGTACATCTTCGCTCCTGAGCAAGCGCGCGAGTGCCTGGCCATATGGGATCGCATCGGTCACATCACGCTCATCGGGCACTCGCACCTCTGCAAAGTGTTCGCCCTCACGCAGTCGAGCGTCGAGGAGCTGCCCGCGATGGACTTCGAGCTAGAGCCCGACAAGAAGTACATCGTGAGCGTCGGCTCGGTGGGCCAGCCGCGCGATTTCGACAACCGCGCCAGCTACACGGTGTACGACACGGCCAAGAAGCGCTTCGAGTTCAAACGCATCGAGTACGACATCGAGCTCGCCGCGGACAAAGTGCTCCGCGCGCGCCTCGAGCGGAACTTCGCGCATCGTCTCTTCATCGGCGTGTAGTGTCCCGAGTGGCGGACCGAGTGGGCCCGATACTCGGGACACTAATTGAGCAGCTTCTTGCTCTTGCCGAAGGTGCGATCCCAGCTCTCGCGGTAGGCGCGCGTCGCCACTTGGGCCGGACCGTTGTGCGCGGTGCCCTTTCGGGGCTTCTCGGACCGCTCCGCCTCGGCGCGTGCGCGCGCGGGAGGCGCCGCTGGCGTTGTTTGCGCCGACGGGATGACGTGCTCGACCTGGACGTCGAAGATGGCGGGGGTCTCCTTTCGCGGCTCGAGGCGGACGACTTCCCCCCCGGGGGCAAGCGCGCGGCCCTCGCGCAGCGGGCGCACTTCGCCGGCCTCGATCCGACCCTGGCGTGCGCGCAGGACCTTGGCTCCCTCCCCGTCATCGGTCGCGCCGTGCAGGAGGACGACGTCGAGCTCGTCGCCGGCGCTGGGCTTGTCGCGTTCGTCCACGTACACCTGTTTGCGAACTGCCCGGGAAGCTTAGCGCATTCCGCCGTCGACGCCGAGGCGTCCCGGCCCCGCCGCCTGGGGGAGCGGCGGCCAGTCGACGCCGCGTACGCGAGCGCCGTAGAGCGCCGCAGCCTTGACGATATCGCGGACGAACGTGACTGCCTGAACGCGGACGCGCGCGTCCCCCATCACGCCGTCCAGCGAAAATTTCACTGCGCCGCCGCGCGTCGGTTCGATCGCTTCGATCTTCGCGACGAGCGTGGACTGGACGCCGGGCGTCGCCAGAGGCGGCCGGCCCGGCGACTGGAGCTCGGCGCGCTCGATGCGAGCCACTTTGCCGGCTTTCCCGTTCGGGGGGACGAGGAGCTCGATCGCGATTGCAGGTCGAGCATACGGCGACGGTGCGATGAAACCGGGGCCGTCGTCGCTGAGCGCCCCCACGACCACGCGCCAGCCGTCCCGCTGATCGACGAGCACCACGCCGCGCGCGAGCTCCGGCGCGAGGTCCGAAACGAGGGGCGGCGCCGCATCGGTGCCATCGACGCGGAGCGTGCCCTCGGCGGCGGCGAGCGGCGGAGGTGGGACCGCGGCCGCGTGATCGACGGCGGGGATCGCAGCGCGCCAGCGCTCGGCGACGCGTTTGCAGCGCGCCTGTTCGGCATGAGACGAGAGCCCGGCGCACGGCCGTCCCGAGTCGTGCCCGATGATGGCCTCGCACGTCGCGCGCGCGACCCTGTCCGCCGCCCCGGCGCAGAGCCGCGCGTCGCGGCTCGCGATGGCCACGCACGCGCCGTCGCGGCCCCACGCGGGCTTCGTGGGCACGGTCCAGGGGCACGCGTCGGCGTCGCCAGCGACCTGCGCGACGGTCGCCTGGCAGCGCATCTGGAGGGCCGACGAGTCGATCGCCTCGCAGCGCCGAGCGTCCCTGGCCTTCGCGGCGTCGAGGATCCGGCACGAGTCGCGAAAGAGGGTGTCGTATCCGATGGCCTCGAGGGCATCTCCGACGAGGGGATCGACGTGCGCATGCGCGGCCACACAGCCGTCGATTGAAGCGAACGCGTCGATGTCGGCCTGAAGGTCGCCGGAAGGGGCAGCGGGGTCGACGCTCGGCTCGACGCTGGCGGCGTCGAAGCCGGCGGCGCGAGCGAGGCTGTCGATGGGGGCGGGCGGAGGGATCGAGACCGGCTTGCGGTCGTCGTCGCACGTAGCGGCCGCGAACGCGAGACTCAGGCCCAGGGAGAGAGCGAGGAGCTCCGCGCGCCGCACGCGCAGAACCGTATCACGCGCTCTTGCCCTCTGAACGGATAGCCAGTAGAAGAGAGGAGCATGGAAGACGCCAAGAACAAGTCCAAGGCGATTGAGCTCGCCGTCGCCAGCATCGAGAAGGAGTACGGCAAAGGCTCCATCATGCGCCTCAAGGAAGGCACGAGCCTGAGCGACGGCATCCAGGTCGTGTCGACCGGGAGCATCGGGCTCGACATCGCGCTGGGCATCGGCGGCTATCCGCGCGGGCGCATCATCGAGATTTACGGTCCGGAGTCGAGCGGCAAGACCACCCTCACCTTGCACGCGATCGCCCAGGTGCAGAAGGTGGGCGGCGTGGCCGCCTTCATCGACGCCGAGCACGCGCTCGACCCCACATACGCCCGCAAGCTCGGCGTGAAGACCGACGAGCTCCTCGTCAGCCAGCCCGACTACGGCGAACAAGCGCTCGAGATCGCCGACATGCTCGTCCGTTCGGGGGCGGTAGACCTGATCGTCATCGACTCCGTCGCCGCGCTCGTGCCCAAGGCCGAGATCGAGGGCGACATGGGCGACAGCCACGTGGGTGTGCAGGCGCGCCTCATGAGCCAGGCCCTGCGCAAGCTCACCTCGACCGTGGCGCGCTCCAATTGCCTCCTCGTATTCATCAACCAGATTCGCATGAAGATCGGCGTCATGTTCGGCAGCCCCGAGACGACGACGGGCGGCAACGCGCTCAAGTTCTATGCGAGCGTCCGGCTCGACATTCGTCGCATCGGCGCGATCAAGGAGGCCGCGGCCGTCGGCGGGAAAGACCCGGCTGTCGTCGGCAACCGAACGCGCGTGAAGGTCGTGAAGAACAAGCTCGCCCCCCCGTTCCGCGAGGTCGAGTTCGACATCCTGTACGGGCAAGGAATCTCCCGCTCCGGAGATCTGGTCGACCTCGCGTCGGACCTCGGCATCATCGAGAAGAGCGGCGCGTGGTTCTCGTTCGGGAGCGACCGCATCGGCCAGGGTCGAGAGAACGCAAAGACCTACCTCGAGCAGCACCCCGACGTGGCGGACCGGATCGAAGCGATGGTTCTCGCCAAGAACGGCATCAAGCGGAGCGGGGTCGCACCTGCACAGGCAAACGGGGCGGCGCCCACGCATCCGGTCGAGGAGAAGGCCAAGAAGCCGGCGTCGCCCGCAAAGCCGGCGAATTGAGCGAAACGTGAGGCTCTACGTGATGCGGCACGGTCCCGCTGAGGACTCCGCACCGAGCGGGGTCGACGGGGATCGTGCGCTCACACCCTCCGGTCGCGAACGGGTTCGCGCCGTGGCCAAGGTGCTGGTCGCCGAGAAGGAGGAGCCGCTGCGCATCGTCACCAGCCCGCTCGTGCGTGCGGTGCAAACGGCGGAAATCGTGGCGATTGCGACGAAGATCGGCGATCGACGCGGCACCGTCGAGGTGAGGCGCGAGGTCGCGCCCGGTGGGGACGCAGCGGGCCTCGTCTATCGGCTCGCGGCGGAGGGGGCCAAGCGCGTCATGCTGGTCGGGCACGAGCCGGACCTCTCCTCGCTCGCAGGCGGGCTACTCGGGGGCTTCGGGCGTCCCTTCGAGAAGGCGATGGTCGTGGGCATCCACCCGATCGGGGCGGGCGCGCGACCCAAGCTGCGCTTCGTGCTCGACCCCAAGCTCCTCACGTTGCAGGCCGAACCCGGTTGATGCGCGCGACTTGACCTCCGGAGGGGCCTTCGTCAAGTCCTTTTGGCGAACGTCGCGGATGAGTTCCGCGCCCCGAAATGGGACGCGCAAAGCGGGCTGCTGGGGGCGCCTCCCCTCGCTCGTAATGCAACGTATCTATTAGATAAAAGTGCATTCCTTGACACCCTTCCCCCCGTCCTCTAACCCGCTCCTTGGAGGCCACGGATGGGCGGTCGGAGCGTCGTGCCCCTGCTGAACACGAATCGGGCCGGCGCCGCGCGCATGGCCCGGGCCGGACACGTCGCAGCTGCCATTCGGATCCCCGAACGCGTTCGCGCTCAGCTGCGCCTGGTGCTCCCCTCGGCGTCCCCACGCCTCTTCGTCCACGAGGGGGCCCGGCAGGCGCTCGAGCGGAAGCTGAGGGGCGCCGCCCCCGGTCCGGTCATCCTCTCGATCACCGACAACCGCCACTCGATCATCACGCATCGCCTGCAGAAGGGCATCCTGCACGCGCGAGTGCATCACATGTTCCTGAACGCGCCCGCCCACGTTGTCGAGGCGCTCGTTCGATACATCACCCGTGGCGATCGCGAGGCGAGCGCGATCCTCGGCGACTACATCGACGCCAACGGCTTCCGGCTCGTCCGGCGCAGGCGCAACGCTCCGCTCGTCACGCGCGGCAAGCACCACGACCTCCTCTCGCTCTTCGAGGACATCAACGAGCGCTATTTCGATGGGACGGTGAACGCCCTCATCACGTGGGGCAAGCGTCCAACGACCAAGGCCAAGCGACGAAAGACCATCAAGCTCGGAAGCTACAGCGGTGTCGACCGGTTGATCCGGGTGCACCCGGCGCTCGATCAGAAGTGGGTGCCCCGCTACTTCGTCGCCTACATCGTTTACCACGAGATGCTCCACCACGTGATTCCCGGCAGCCGCGGCCTCGGCCGCGTCAACCTGCACCCGCCCGAGTTCCGCGAGCGCGAGAAGGCCTTCCGCCACTTCGACCGGTCCATCGACTGGGAGAAGCGTCATGTCGGGCGCCTGCTCCGGACCTAGCCCGCCATGAAGCCGACGGCAGCGGCGCTGGCGCTGGCGCTCGTCGCCTGCGGCGCCGCCAAGAGCGCCTCCAAACCGCCCCAGGCGAGCGTGATCGCCCCGCAAGCTCTCGCTGAAGCGGTCGCGGCACGGCGCCTCGACGAGGCCGCGAAGGCGCCCGCGCGCTCCCACTGGATCGGCACGATCGCGCGCAGGGCCATCGGTCCGTTCTCCGCGTTCACCGCCGACGGCGGGGTCGTGACGTGGATCGCCGAGGCCGAACGGGGCGGGGGCGAGGAGCTCGTCGCCGTGGCGCTCGGTCCTGACGGAGCCCCCGTGAGCCCGCCCCGCGTCGTGGCGAGCTTCCCGCAAGAGGCCACGTCCCTCGTCGTACGCACCGCCGGTCCGAACCGCCGCGGGTGGGTGGCCGTCTACAGCACTCTGCTCGACCGCGGGGAGTCGCTGGCCGCCGTCGGCATCGCTCCGGACGGGACTGCGCGCGCGAACCCCGTGGACATCCAGCGCACGAACGACCACGTGAAGTGGGCAGACGTCATCGCGACCGCGCACGGCCCCGTCTGCGTCTGGGCCGAGGAGACGGCCTCCGGCGAGGCCAACCTGCTGACGGCCACGCTCGACGGCGACGGCAAGCCGCGCGGCATGCCCGCGCGAGTCGCCCGCGCCGTCGTCGGCTGGTCCGCAGTGCCGGCCGAGGACGGAATCGGCGTGGCGCTGGTGACGACGGGGGCGAGCGAAGGGTCGTCCCCGACCGCGCCGCACGCGAAGCGTCCGGCAGACGACCGCGACCGCTCCGCCGCGGGGGTCCTCACGTGGCTGCGGCTCGACGCGGACGGGCGGCCCCTGGCCCCGCCGCTCCCGATCGGCGCTCGCCCCACGGTCTCCGGCGACGTCGACGTCGCGTCCACGCCCGATGGCTTCCTGCTTGCGTGGACCGATCGCACCGGCGAGGACGCGCACGTCTCCCTGGCCCTGGTCGCCAAGACGGGCCGCGTGCGGGGCCCCGTCCTGGCGATGGACGCCGTGGGCGGGTCGATGCTCGCCGGGCTGGTCTCCGGCGACCGCGGAACGCTGCTGGCCTGGGAAGAGCCGCGCGGCCGGGCGCGCCCGATGCGCACCCTGCACTTCGCGAGCGTCGCCACGGCCGAAGCTCCCGCCGCGGAGCCTGTAACCTCGCTCCAGATCGCGGCGGCCAACGCGCCGGAGCTCGCCGCGACCGGCGACGGCTTCGCGATCATGGCCTCGGCCCCCGTGTGCGGCGCCGCCGAGGCACCCGACGACGGCACGTCTCCGCCCCCGCCGCGCTTGCGAGGCGGCGTGGACGATGCGCGGGAGCGTGGTCGAAACCCGGCGGCGTGCGCAGGCCCGCTGGCGCCCACCTTCATTCGGCTCGATTCGCGCCTCGTGCCCGTGCAAGCCGAGCCCATGCTCGTCGGCGATTCGCGCGCGAGCGCTGCGCTCGGGTGGAACCTGCGCTGCACGAAGGGCCGCTGCCTCGCGCTCGCCGCCACCAGCGAAGCCCCGACGCCCATCTACACCGTCGACCTGCCGCCGCGGGCGTCGCCCTTCGCCCCTCCGGTGGAGCTCATGCCGCCCGCGAGCGCCCCCCGTTTGAACGGGATCGCAACGATCGCCTCGGGTCAACCCTTCACCGACGTGGCCGCGGCCCGCGTCGGGGAGACGACGTTCGTCGCGGCCATGACCATCGGCCCCCGAGGCGCCGCCGAACGCCGCGACCGCTCCCGCGGAGCGTCGGTGACGCTCCGCCGCATCGACGGGTCCGGCCTGGCCCTCGGGCCCGCGGCGACGCTGACGTCTCGCGCGGCGCCCGTCGGCGGTATCGCGCTCGCCGCGGGCGCCCGCCCGGAAGACGGGGTCGTCGCCGCCTGGGTCGCGCGCGACGGAGCCGACTCCCACGTACATCTCGCGCGCTTCGACGCCAGCGGTCGACGCCGCGCGGACGTGCAGCTCACGACGGGACACGGCGCTGCGAGCGACGTGGCGCTCGCCTGGGCCGGCGCCGGCTGGCTCGTCGCCTGGGTCGATACGCGCGACGGCAACGGCGAAGTCTACGCGGCGCGCGTCGACGGCGACCTCCGTCGCCTCGCGGGCGAGCAGCGGATCACGCGCGCTCCGGGCGACGCCGGCGACGTCGCGCTCGCCATCGCCGGCGACGTGGCGTGGCTGGCCTGGAGCGACGCGCGCGAGAGCCCGCGCGAAGGGGTCGCGGACGTGTACGTGACGACGCTCCGCGCGAAGGACGCGCACCCCCTGGGCGACGAAACGAAGGTGCTCGCCACCGCCGGGCACTCGCGGTCGCCCGCCGTGGCCGCGACGGGGGAGGGGACAGGCGGGATGGCCGTCGTCGCGTGGATCGAAGACGCGCCGCCCGGCGTCGACGCACCCGGCGCGGTCATGGCCGCGCGGGTGGACGCGCAGGCGCACCTGGCCGGGGCGCCGGCCCGCTTGCCGCTCGCCGCGGAAGGAAAGCCGAGCGCGATCGCTCTCGAGCGCGCCGGCTCCGACATCCGCGCCGTCGTCGCGCGCACCTGGCGCGACGAGGTCACGCTCGACGCGGCGAAGCTCAGCTCGGACCTGGGTACGCCCTCTGCGGTATGGCCCCTGGTCGACCTCGACGCTCCCGGCTCGTTCGACGTCGCGCTCGCGCTGTCCGGTGACGGGCTCTACTTCGACGACCTCGGCTCGGCCGCGAGTGATCACCGCCTGCGTCGGGCTTCGGTCGACTGGCGGCGCTGACCCCCGCAACCTGTCCCTGCGGCCGTCCGATGGGGTTGCAGGGGCTGGCATCCAATCGCAGCAAAACGCGGTAGCCCCGAATGCCGTCCCCCCGTACGCTTTGCCGGAGATCCGCACCATGGGAATCGATCGCATCGGAAAAAAGGGCCCTCCCACGCCGCCCCCGAGGGACCCGGGCGCGCCCTCGGCCGGGTTTCGACCACGCTCGGGCGAAGCCGGAGACGTGCCGTCGCCCGGCGAGGTCGGCCGTACTTTCCCGGTGCGCCCGGGGACCGAGCCGGCCGACCCCACCGCGACCACCGGCGCTACCGGCGGGGCACGAGGGGCAGGACGGGCCGACGCGGTCTCCGCACCGCGCACGGCCCTCGAGCGGCTGCGCGCAGGCGAGATCG
Source organism: uncultured Myxococcales bacterium (assembly GCA_937998045.1). Classification (GTDB taxonomy): domain Bacteria; phylum Myxococcota_A; class Polyangia; order Polyangiales; family Polyangiaceae; genus Palsa-1150. The sequence continues at coordinate 7,940 of CALKVG010000499.1, read as the reverse complement.
AGCCGAACGGCTACCTCGACCTCAAGGTGAACGAGGCCACCGCCCATCTGCAAAAGCTCCCTTTAGCCGAGCTGGAGTCGATCCGTACCGCGCTGCGCGAGCGCCTCAGCGCCGACCCGGCGCTCGCGGACCTGTTTCGCACCGCGACCGGCCAGGCGGCGCCGCCGCCCCGAGACGACTGAGGTGGCCGCCTCGGTCGGCCGCCGCGCGCTGCTGATCGGAGCGGCGGTCGCCGCTTGCTCTCGCAGCGAGCGCGCCTCGGGCGGGCCGCCGCCCCCGCCGATGGCCTCCCTCAACGTCCGGCTCCTCGAGTGGGACCTGGGGATGCAGCCCTGGGGCCCGGCGCGCGCCGTCGTCGTCGTTCCGACGTGGGGCGGCAATAACACCCTCTTCCCCGTGCTCGTCGCGTTGCACGGCCGCGGCGAATCGCTCAAGCCGGCCCTGGAGGGCGCGTACGGCTGGCCGCGCGACTACGCCATGGTGCGTGCGATCGACCGACTGCGGGCGCCGCCGCTCCGAGAGGCCGACTACGAGGGCTTCGTCGACCCGGACCGTCTGGCGGACACGAACGCGTCGCTCGCGGCGCGCCCCTTTCGCGGTCTCGTCGTCGTCTGTCCCTGGCTGCCCGACGTGCACCCGGCGGCCACGGCCGACCTCGCGGCGTACACGCACTTCGTCCTCGACGTGCTCCTTCCGCGTGTTCGCCGCGATACCCCGGCGCTGCAGGGCGCCGAGTCGACGGGAATCGACGGCGTCTCCCTCGGCGGGATCACGGCGCTGCGGATCGGGCTCACTTGCCCGGAGGCGTTCGGAGCCGTCGGAGGCATCCAGCCCGCGATCAGCGACGGTCGCCAGAACGCCGAGTGGATCTCCCTCGCGCAGGCGGCCCGCGCGGTCCGCCCCGCGATGAACCTTCGCCTGCTCACGAGCCACGACGATTACTTCCGCGAGCCGATCATCGGGCTGTCCGCCGCCTGGCGAGCGGCCGGAGTCTCCCACGACTTCGTCGAGGTCCCCGGTCCGCACGACTACGTCTTCAACCGCGGTCCGGGGTCGATCGAGCTTCTCCTCTGGCACGACCGCGGGCTCGTTCACTAGCCAGCAGCGATTCCGCCCCATCGGCGATCCACCTCGCGCCGCTTTGCCTGCTACGATGGAACGTATGAAAGGCTGGGCGATTGTTTCCTCGTGGCTGGTCGTCCCGCTCCTCATGGCGTGCGCGGAGACGTTACCCGAGCACGTCGAGCTGAAGCCGGAGGCCGAAACCGTCGAGTTTGCCATGGAGCCACCCAGCCCGAATGGCTACAAGCTGGTCGGCAACGTGGTCGGCCTGGCGGCCTCCAAGGACCTGGAAGTCGCGCAGGAGGCGGCGAGAAATGACCTCCGCAACAAGGCCGCGGCGCTCGGCGCGAGCCTCGTCACGATCGACGAGAACCTTGGCGAGCCCATGCCGCTCGCCGACAAGACGAAAGTGAAGCTCGTCGGCAGGGCGTACAAGCCGGTCGACTGACGACGACATACGACTAGGATCGGCTCTCGTGCCTCCCGAACTGCAGCCGGCGAAGGCGGCGAGCCAGTGGCTCGTCCCTCTGGAGGTGCTCGCGCAACGAAGGGGAGGGGACGACCCTCGCGCGATCGGCGGAAAGGCGGCGCGCCTCGCGTGGCTCGTGCGCAACGGCTTCGATGTGCCCGACGCCGTGGTCCTCCCGGCGGAGGCGTTCGCCCACGCCATCCGCGAGCTGCCGCCCGGCTGCGAGCCGCGCGCGCTGCTCCGCGCGGCGACCGGTCGCGCCGGCTCCGCGCGCGCGGCGGAGGCGCAGCGCCACATCCGGGAGGCGCCGCTCCCACGGGGTCTGACCGACGAGCTTCGCGCCTTCTGGCGCGAGGTCGGCTCGCGCTCGCCCTGGGGGCTCGCCGTCCGCTCGAGCGCGACGTGCGAGGACGGCGCGCTCGTCTCGATGGCCGGGCTCGCCGAGACCGTCCTCGGCGTGCAGGGCGGCGATGCCCTCGCCGACGCCGTGCTCAAGGTGTGGGCCTCCATCGCGAGCGGCCGCGCGCTCGCCTACCTGGCCGCGCAGGGCGTTCGCGACGTCGGCATGGCGGTCGTCATCCAGCGCATGGTCGAAGCTCGCGCCGCCGGCGTCCTCTTCACCCGCGCGCCGGACGCGCGATCGCGCGGCGCCCAGGACGAACGCATCGTCAACGTTGGCCTCGGCCTCGGCGCGCCCGTGGTGAACGGCGTCACCACGCCCGACGTGCTCCGAATCGATGCACGCGGGCGGCTGGTCGACTCGATCATCGCGCGCAAGGCGCACGCGACCGTCGTGAGCAACGGCGCCATCCGCGAGATCCCCGTCGACGACCCCGAGCAGCCGGCGCTCACTCGCGCGCGCCTCCTCGAGCTCTCCGAGATCGCCGCCCGCCTCGAGAAGCTCGACGCCGTCGCCTGGGACGTGGAGTTCGCCTGCGACGACCGGCGCACGTGGATCGTTCAGGCGCGCCCAGCGACCGGCCACGGCTTCCCCGAGGGAGGCACCGTCGATACGGTGTGGAGCAGCGTCAACGTCGGCGAGGCGCTCCCCGGCGTGGCGACGCCTTTCACCTGGTCGGTCGCCGGCGCGTTCAGCGAGGCCGGGTTCCGCCGTGCCTTCGCCGCGCTCGGCTGCCGAGTCCCGCGGAGCGCGCGCCTCGTCGGCAACGTCCACGGACGCTTCTACTTGAACCTCACGCAGTTCATGCGCATCGCCGCGCAGGTCCCCTTCCTCGATCCGCGCACGCTCGTGGAGCTCGGCGGCGGCTGGGGCGGCGACGAGCTGGCGACGCAGGTAGAGGACGTGAGCAAGCGCGGCTTCTACGCGCGCCTGCCGCTGACCGCTTCGCGCCTGCTGCGCGAGCAGCTCAAGCTCGACGACGACGTGAAGGCGTTCGAGGCCTTCGCCGAGAAGCAGTGGCGCGCCCAGAGCGCGCTCGATCTGGCGATCCTGCCGGACGAAGGCGTCGCGCGCCGGCTTCGCGACATCCAGGCCCTCCTCGAACGCACGGGCACCGTCATGCTCACCTGCGCCTCGAGCACGCTCGGCTCTCACCTCGCGCTCAAGCTCATGGTGGAGCGCGTCGCACCGCTGGACGCCGAGCGACTGGCGCAGTCGCTGACGAGCGGCATTCGCGACGTCGAGAGCGCGCGTCCGGGAATCGGCATCATGCACGTCGCAGCCCTGGCGCGGCGCGAGGCCGAAGCGCGGTCGGCGCTCGAGCGCGAGTCCACGACCGGCCTCGACGCCCTCCCCGAGGGGCCCACCCGTCGTGCGCTCCACAGCTTCCTCGAGCTCTACGGCGATCGGGCGGTGCGGGAAGCCGAGCTCTCGACGCCGCGCTGGAAGGAGGACGCCCGTCCGGTCCTGCGCATGTTGCGCGCCGCGCTCCGCACCGACGTTCGCGCCGTCGAGAGCACGCTCGCCCGCGCCAGGATTCAGGCCGACGCCGAGATGGCGAAGCTCGTCCCGAAGCTCAACGTCCTCGAGCAGACCGTCCTGCGCCACCTCATCGCGCGCGCGCAGCGGTCGGCGCGCCTGCGCGAGCGGATGCGCGCGTGGGTGACGCGCGTCCTCGGGATGCTCCGCGAGGCCGCGCTCGATGCCGACCGCCGGCTCCTTCGCCGCGATCCCGAGCTCGACGCGGACTGGCGCGCGCTCGTCGCGTCGGGGTCGCCGCTCGCGTCGCTCCGCAGCGTCTTCTTCCTCACGATCGACGAGGTCGCCGACGCGCTGCGCGCGCCGCGCGCGGAGGTCGCGTCCCTGGTGCGATCGCGCCGCGCGGAGCACGCGCGCGATCAGGCGCGACCGGATCCGCCGGCGACGTTCGTGGGCGAACCCCCGCCTGTGGTGCTCCCGCCGTGGGGAGGCGACGTCCTGCGCGGGCTCCCCGCGAGCGCCGGCGTCGTGCAGGGACGAGCGCGCGTCCTCTTTCACGAGGACCAGATGGATGCGCTCCAGCCGGGGGAGATCCTCGTCGTGCACACGACGGACGTCGGCTGGACCCCGCTGTTCCTGGTCGCCGCCGGGGTCGTCACGGAGCTCGGCGGTCCGCTGTCGCACGCCGCGGTCGTCGCGCGCGAGTTCGGCGTCCCGACGGTGGTCAACGTCGTCGGCGCGACGCGGGCGATCCGCACCGGGGACGTGCTCCGGGTCGACGGCGATCGCGGGGCGGTCGAGCGCGTACGAAGCTGAAGATCATTGCGGGCATGGCATCGACGCGCCCTGCGCACCGTAGGCATCGAGTGGCGTGAAGGGCGCCGGGGCACGTGCGTCGATGCTCACGGTGTACGTGAAGGCGGTCCCGCACCCGTGGGGCAGTTCGAGGGTCTCTCGGGCGCGTCGAAGCGGGTGACCGAGGCGCCCGACCAGACGAGCGCCTGTCCCGGCGCGACCTGCGCAGCGCCGCCGCCGCGAATGAGCCAACAGTCCCCGCCGGTGGCCGCGTCGCTCGGCAAGAGGGTCGCGGTGCCGCGGCGATCGATCGCCAGCGCAGCGCCGTCGTCGAGCCCGATGCCCAGCGCGGCGACCGCCTGGCCTACGACCAGACCGTCTGCCTGGGCTCGAGCGGTCATCGCCGCGAGTCGTCCGAATCGATCGGCGGAGCGGAGGCTCACGTCGACGATCCAGCTCCCCGCGGACGGCAAGGCGAACGGTCCGGGCACGAGCGCGATCGTCGCGGCGTACGGATCGTCGAGCGCGACGTTGGAGGGTACGTCGGGGACCCCTCGCGGCACGAGGAGCGCGACTCCCAGGGCGGCGGCTCCCCCTCCGGCCGCGGCTATCACCCCGCCCCGGTCGTAGACGGCGCGAACCGCCGCCGCGACGGGGCCTCCCGCCCACGCCGCGTACGACGCGCGGTCGCCGTCGGCGAGAAAGACGATCTCGGCGTCGGCCAGCCAGCTGGCGACCGTCTCGAGGTCGCTCTGCGGCGCGTCGCGCGGAATGAGCGCCGTCTGCACCGAGTTGAAGCGCGCCGCCGCATAGAGCGGTTGCGCGTACGCGTCGTCGCCGTGCGTGGAGAGCACCGCCACGTCTCCGGCGACGCGGCTGGGGTCGACCGTGTCGTGCATCCACAGCGCCGCCGAGTGCGGGCCGATGCCGTCGTTCGACAGGACGACGCCGGGCCCGAGCGATCCGCGCGCGTCGTCGGCCGGGTTGCCGAACCGAGGAAAGAAGACGACCTGAGGACGCGTGTCCGGCGCGGGCGCCGAGCGATCGCCGGGGAGAAACGGGGCCAGTTCTTCCGCGGCCGGCGCGCCCGCTCCCGTCGCGCACGCCGCCAGCGTCAGCGCGGACGCCGCGTACGAACGGGCTCGGCACAGGACTTCGGCCACGCAAACCCTCCGGAAAGAGCATGGGGGCGAGGCGGGGGGAGGCGCAAGGCTCGGGCTCCGCTCCGGAAAGGGGAGGACGCTTCCGGGGCGCTCCGAACCGCGTCGAGCGGGTTTTCTAGGCCCGACCCTTCCTGCGTGCATGCACCGCGACGAACATTGCCGCGAGCCGCTGGCTTTGTTCGTGCCAAATGCGCACGGCCTCGGTGACCGGCGCGAGGCTTTCGGCCGAAAACTTCGGGTCTGGGAGCAAGGCGGCGAGAGCCTCGAGGCCGTGCAGAACTTCGGCAGCCGCCCTCGCTGCCTCTAGGGTCTCGCCCACGGCGCGAAAGCTCTCCGGGCCGATCTCGCCGGCGAGCTGGTCGACGAGCTCGGGCGCGTCCCACTCCTCTTGCCCGTTCCCCGACGTGCGCAAAGCACCGCATGCTTTGCACCGTTCGACTTCCAAGATGCCGTCCGCGTTCGTCGACAGAACGCGATAGCGAGCACGCTTGCGGCTCGAATGAGCGCAGGAAGCTAGCGCTGTGCACGTCTTCAGAAGCCGCTGCATCGTTCTTCACCTTCGCTCCCCCATCGAGCGGCGGGCGGACCGATTGCGTACGTTCTCACACAGTCTTTGGGTCTACGTCCGATGGGGGAAAGAGGGGGGCCATCATGGGAACGAAATTTTGGGGACGCGGGTGGAGGCCGTGCTCGCCAAAGTCGACTCGATGCTGGCGGAGCCTGAGAGAGCGGAGCTCGTGGCCCGTCACACGTGGGTTGAGATCGGCCTCAGCGCGCTTGCCAACCTCGGATGGGCCATAGCGTGCCAGTAACGGTAGCCAGCAAAATGCGGTACCGTCGAGCCGCACGAGTCATGAGCATCAAGGCCGAGAGGGACACCCAATCGATGCCGCCGGAACCCAGTCCGGCGGCGGTCGACCGGCCGCGCCTCGAAGACATCACGGATCCAGACTCGCGGCTCGTCGTGCCCTACGAGGCTCCGCCCAACGACAACGAAGAGGCGCGCGAGATCCTCGCGAACCTGGCCTGCCGTCCGGCACCACCTCCTAAGGACTTGCCCGAGACCGACGGCGACTTGGCGGCGGCCTATGCGGTGCCAGCGCGCCCCGTGCCGGTCGGCGAGCCGACGCCTATCCCTGAGCCGGCAATCATTGTCGAGGACGATCGGCGTGCGCCGACCGTAAGGCTCGAGCGAGCGATCGTCGCGCCACCGCAGAGGGATCCATTTGCGCGAAAGCATAGGGCGATACTGGCCATCTCGGCGGCGGCGGTCTCGGCATCCACACTCCTCTTCTGCGCGGCGATTGCGATCGTCCGTCGGGAACGATCGCTCGCGCAGGCGCCCCCTCCCACGACCACCGTCGTCAACCATCCGATGCCGATCCCCGTCCCGCGTGTCCCGCCCGAGCCCCAGCTGCCGGCGTCCGCGCCGTCCGTCGTCGCCGTTGAGGCGGTCCGCCCCTTGCCAGAGGCCCCCCGGTCGTCTGCTCTGCGCATCCCGCGCGTGCCGACCAAACCGCATCCCGAAACCTTCGAGCTCAAGGCGCTGCCGACGGCCGCGGGCTCGGTTCCGCCCACGCTCGAGCTCCTCCACTGATTTCCCCTGATGCGACTCCGACCCTTTCTTTTCGCCTTGGCTGCCAGCGGACTCTTCGCGCATTCCGCTGAGGCGAGCGATCCGTCACGCGCGGACGCGCTTCACAAGGAGGGGCTCGAAGCGTTCCGGCGCTGGGACTTCGAAGGCGCACGAAAGGCGTTCCGCGAGGCGTACCAGGTCGATCCGCGCCCGGCGTACCTGCTCGATATGGGGCTCGCGGAGCTACAGGGCAGCCGCCCGGCCGAGGGCCTGACGGACATGCGCCGGTATTTCGCGATGCCGGAGAGTAAGGCGGAGGATCCGCAGCACATCGAGCGCATGCGAGCGCTCATGCACGAAGCGGAAGCCAAGACGGGCCATCTGGTCGTACGGCTGCCGGAAGGTGCCACCGTGACGGTCGATGGCAAGCCCAGCGAGGCCCCGCGGGGAGCGCCGCTCGACGTGATGCCGGGGGCCCATACGCTGCAGGTGCAGGCGCCGGGCACCGAGCCGATCTCGCGCTCGGTCGAAGCGCATGCAGGCGAAACGTTGGAGCTACGCTTCGACACGCCCAAGGCTCCCGAGTTGCCGGCGCCGCTGCCTCCGGCGCCCGCCCCCTCGGCGGGCGCGGAACCACCATCGGGGACAACCACTCAGCCAGGAGCCCCGCCGCCGTCGCAAGCCGGGCGCGCCATCGTTTCTGGGGCGCTGGTCGGCGTCGGCGCGGTCGGGCTGATCCTCGGAGGCGTCTTCTACGCAAATGCCTCGAGCGACAGCCACAAGGCGGAGGCGCTCAGCATGCAGACCGGCCCATGTCCCCAACCAGCCACGACGCCGGATTGCCAGTCGCTTGCGAGCGCGCTCAACTCGCGGGCGGACAATCAAAGACTCGGCAGCGGCTTTCTCGTCGCCGGTTCCGCGCTTGCCGTCGCTGGGGTGGCCACGTGGCTGGTCTGGCCGATGCTCACGCTGTCTCTTATACACATCTCCGAGCCC
>CALKVG010000498.1 GCA_937998045.1 uncultured Myxococcales bacterium | reverse complement strand
CTCGTGGGCTCGGAGATGTGTATAAGAGACAGGGACGACGCTGCCGGCGACGAATCGGCCAGCGAGAGCGGCGACGACGGCCGCTAGACCGCGGGACCCGAATGGCGCGACGCCGCTAGGAGTTGGGCGAAGCGACGTACTCGTCGAGCACGTTGGCGGTGATGTCCGCCAAAATTCCGTCCGTCACACGAAGTCGCCGGGACAGGTGGCGCGCAATGTTGAGGACGATGAGTGTGTACGACTTGAGGTCGTACCGATAGAGCGCGTCCATGTCCTCGCTCGTGATCCGGATGAGGCGCGAGGGCGCAATCGCGCGCACGCTGGCCGAGCGGCCCTGCATGTCGATGAGCGACATCTCGCCGAAGCAATCGGCGGGTCCGAGAATGGCGACGCGCATCTCCCGGCCGCGGCGGCTCCGCTTGGAGACCTCCATCTCGCCTTCCAGCACGACGTACATTTCGCGAGCCATCGTGTCGCCCTCGCGAAACACCGAGTCACCGGTCGCCACCCGGATCGTCTTCAGCGTGTGTGCCAGATGATCGAGCACTTCGTCGCTCAGGGCGCCAAAGAGCCCAAGATCGCGCAGCGTGGCGATCGTGATCGGGAGGTCGCGAGCCTCCCGCGGCGCCGACTTTGGGCCGTTCGACATCATCCCGGGTCAGTATACGGCGGCCGCGGATGCCGTGCTCGCGTCATTCGACGAGAGGCTTCGTAAACACGATGCGGCGCCGCCCGGGGCCCGCATAGTCGTCCAGCTCCTGCACGTTCCAGCCGAGCGCGACGTGGAAGCGGATGGACCCCTCGTTCCCGGGCGTGGTGATGGCCTTCATCCGCACGCAGCTCGCCGCCCTGCAGTCCTCGGTGAAGCGCTCGTAGAGCAGGCGCCCCACGCCCCTTCTCCGATGGTCGGGGTTGATGCCCACCAGGTGCACGTAACCCGTGCGCGCCGGCGAGGGCACGACGAAGCCGAGGAGAAAGCCGATCATCTCCGGCCCTTGCTCGACCACGAGAGCCTGGTCTCCCAGCTCGTAGAAGAAGATCGGATGCGCAAACGTCCCGATGGGGCCTCCCCACCAATGGTCGATGACCTCGACGATGCGGTCGAAATCGGTCTTGGTGATCCGGCGGACGTTCATCGGAAGAGCGCACCTAGAGTGGTCGTTTTGTGGGCGCCGCGCAACGACAGTCGTCGGCGCGGGGGGCGCCCCGCTCCCTCGTCGCCTTGGCCGCCTTGGCGAGCCCTGGGGCCGCGATTCGACGTCTGCACGCAAAACCGGCAACGAGGAGCTTGACGTATTCACGCGGCTCCGCCACCTCTTCGCTCGTGCCAACGCCGACCGACTCGCTCTTCATCGCGCCGTCGATCTTGTCGGCCGACTTCGGACGGCTGGCCGAGGAAGTGCGCGCCGCCGAGCAAGCGGGAGCCGACTGGATCCACGTCGACGTCATGGACGGCCGTTTCGTGCCGAACATCACGATTGGGCCTGTGGTGGTCGAAGCCATTCGGGCGGCCACCAAGCTTCCCCTAGACGTTCACCTGATGATCGTCGAGCCCGAGCGTTACCTCGACGCGTTCGCCCAGGCCGGCGCCGACGGGCTGAGCGTCCACGTCGAAACCTGCCCCCACCTGCAGCGAACGCTCCAGCACATTCGGCACCTCGGAAAGCGCGCCGGTGTCGTGCTCAACCCTTCCACGCACGAGCTGGCGGTCGAATACGTACTCGACACGGCCGACCTCGTCCTCGTCATGAGCGTCAACCCTGGCTTCGGCGGTCAAGCCTTCCTGCCCGAGGTTCTGCCCAAGGTCACCGCCATCCGCCGGATGATCGGCGACCGCCCCGTCCACATCGAGATCGACGGCGGCATCTCCCCGGAGACGGCGGCGCCCGCCGTCCGCGCCGGCGCTCGCGTGCTCGTCGCGGGCAGCGCGGTCTTCCGGCACCCGAGCTACGCCGACGCCATCGCCGAGCTCCGACGCGAGGGGGAACGCGGGCGAGGTGCTCCGTGAAGCGCGCGGTCTTCGCGGCTCTGGCCTCCTCGCTCTTCGCCTGCGGGACGAACGTCGGCCCTCGGTCCTCCGTCGCCGCGCCGACGCCCGTCGCTTCTGCGAGCGCCCCGTCTCCTGCCGACGCGGCGGCGCCCTCCGTCGACTCGCGCGAAACGCGCGAAACGCGCCTGATCTCGCGGATGCTACGCCGCGTCGAAGGCGCGCGCGGGCTCGACGCCAAGAAGGCCGTCCCGGGAATGCTCCTCGATCGCCCGGCGCTCATCGCGCGGGTCAAGAGCCACGTATCGCGCGAGCTTCCCCCGGAGGCGATCCGTGAGGAAGGCCTCGCGCTGCAGTTGCTCGGCTTCGTGCCCACGCAGTTCGACTACGAGGCCGCCGAGTACCAGCTGCTCCAGGACCAGCTGGCGGGCTACTACGAGCCCGCGGACGGCACGATGTACATGGCCAGCGATCTCGGCGACGACGAGGCCGAAGCCACTCTCGCGCACGAGCTCGTCCACGCCCTGCAAGACCAGCGGTGGAATCTCGAGGAGCGCTCGAAGTACCGGCCCGGCGACGGCGACCGCTCGGAGGCGGTCAGCGCGCTGGCCGAGGGCGACGCGACGAGCGCGATGTTCGACGTCATGATCGCGCGCGCGGCGGGCGGCAAGAAGAGCGCCCTCGACCTGCCCGACGAGCTCTTCTCCGAACAAATTCGCGAGGGGATGAACCAGGGGCCCGGCGCAAACGCGCCCCACGTCATGCGCACGTCCCTCGCGGCGCCGTACATCTACGGGACTCTGTTCGTGCATTCCCTGAGGCGCCGCGGCGGGTGGGACGCCGTCAACCGCGCATGGGACGCCCCCCCCACGACGAGCGAGCAGATTCTCCACGTCGACAAGTGGCTGGCCCACGAACCGCCGCTGAAGGTCGACCCTCCGTCCTTCGCTTCCCTCGGGCCCGGATGGCAGGTCGCCGACGAGGACTCCGAAGGAGAGCTCGGCGCCCGAATCGCGTTCGAGGAGTGGATGGAGCCGAAGGCCGCGGCCGAAGCGAGCAGCGGCTGGGGCGGCGACCGCGGTGTGCTCCTGACGAACGGGGACCGCGCGGCGTTCGCGTGGCGGCTCCGCTTCGATCCGGTCGGAAAGGCCAAGGAGGAGCGCGCGGCGCGCGCCTACGGGGCGGTGACGCGCGCGCTCGACAAGGCACTCGGCCCGGCCAAGAGCATGGATCCCGCGTTCGTCTGCCGCGAGCGCGCCGACCGCGGTCCTCTCGCCGTGCTGCGCGCCGGGGCCGACCTCGTGGTCGTCGCGGGGCCGGCGTCGACGGCGGCCTCCGGCTGGGCCAGCGGCGGCGATTGCGCGCTCGCGCGCAAGTGGACGCGCGAGATCACGAAGTAGTGGCCGAACCTCGGGCTTCGCCCAGGCGCAGAGAGAGGGGCGCGCTACAAAGCTGAGCGCGTCGAGCGGGTCGTGATCGCCTCACGAGCCAGCTGGTCGGCGCGCTCGTTCAGCGGAACGCCGCTGTGGCCCGGCACGTAGGCGAGGCGCGCCCCCCGCCGCTCGACGGCGTGCTTCGTCCGCGACACGAGCTCGCCGTTCGCTTTTGCCTTCCAGCCCTTCTGCAGCACGCCGATCGCGTACTGGCTGTCGGTGTGCACGACGACGGCGCGCGCATCGGTCGGTATCCACTCCAGCGCCCGCAAGATCGCCGTAAGCTCGGCGACGTTGTTCGTCGCCTCCCCGAGAAATTCGTGACCCTCGTGCATCTTGCCGTCCGGCGACACGAGGACCACGCCGGATCCCGCCGGACCGGGATTCCCGCTGCATGCGCCGTCCGTGTACGCGATCCACGCGTCCGCCGGAATGCCGTGACTCGCCGGCTTCTTCGCCCGCGCTCCTCGGGCGGCGCCGCCGCCCTCACCCGAACCAGCGGACGCGCCCGGCGCGGCCGAGACGGGACCGCAGGCTTCGTCGGGGTGAAGCGCCGCTCCCTCGGCGACGAGGACGTTGCGCGCAGCCGCCTGATAGGCGCGTCCGTCGTTCGGCTTGTACCGCACCTCGACTCGGCCGCCGGAAAGGGCGAGCGACCCATCTGCGTTCGCGCGTGCGAGAACGCGGGCCCCCCGCAGCGTCGCCTCGATCCACGGCATGGTGAGTCCCTCCTTACCACGGTCACGGCCCCCCATGCCGTGAGTGCCAGCCCCCCGGACCCGGTGCTATGGTGCGCCGGAATGACCGTGAAATCCCGTCCCCGGCCTCTCGTTCTGATCATCCTCGACGGCTTCGGCGAACGGGCGGAGCGCGCGGACAACGCGATCCGTCTCGCCGAGACGCCCGCGCTCAGCGCCCTCATGGCCCGTTTTCCGCACGAGCTCATCGGAACGAGCGGCCCCGACGTCGGCCTGCCGCCGGGGCAGATGGGAAACAGCGAGGTCGGTCACCTCAACTTCGGCGCGGGACGCATCGCTCTCATGGACATCTCGCGCATCGACAACGCCGTCCACGACGGGACGCTCCTCCAGAACGGCGTCATCGCCGACCTGGTGCGCAAGGCCAAGACCGCGGGCGGGCGGCTTCACCTCCTTGGCCTGGTGAGCGACGGCGGCGTGCACTCTTCGCTGGCGCACTTGTCGGCGCTGCTCGAGATGGCCAAGTCCGCCGGAGTCCCCGCCGTCGTCCACGCGTTCCTCGACGGGCGCGACGTCCAGCCGGGCACCGCGCCACGCTACGTGGCCGAGGTGGAGCGCAAGCTCGCCGGGGGCGTCGGGACCATCGGCACCGTCGGCGGCCGGTACTGGGGTATGGACCGCGACAACCGGTGGGAGCGCGTCGAGCGCGCGTACCGCGCCATCGTCGAGGGACAGGGCGGGAAGGCCGCCACGGCGCAGGACGGCATCGAGCGCAGCTACGGCGCGGGCAAGACCGACGAGTTCGTCGAGCCCTTCGTCGTCGACGGCTACGACGGCATCAAGCCGGGAGACGTGGGTCTGCACTTCAACTTCCGCCCGGACCGGGCGCGCGAGTTGACGCGCGCCCTCGCGCTCGACTCGTTCGACGCCTTTCCGCGCGCCGCGGGCGGACCGCCGCTCGGGGGCAGGTACGCGTGCATGACCACGTACGACGGCACCTTCGGCCTGCCGATCGCGTTTCCGAAGGAGGCCTACGCGAACGTCTTTCCCGAGGTCATCGCGCGCGCGGGCCTGAAGCAATTCCGCTGCGCGGAGACCGAGAAGTACGCGCACGTCACGTACTTCTTCAACGGCGGGCGCGAGGCGCCGTTCGACGGCGAGGACCGCAAGATGCTGCCCTCGCCGAAGGACGTCCCCACCTACGACAAGAAGCCCGAGATGAGCGCGGCCGGGGTCGCGCAGGCGGTCGTCGACGCGATCAACAGCGAGAAATACGACTTCGTCGTCGTCAACTTCGCCAACCCGGACATGGTCGGGCACACCGGGGTGCTCGACGCCGCCATCGACGCCGTCGAGGCGGTCGACGTCGGCGTGGGCAAGATCGTCGAAGCGGCGCGCGCGCGCGGCGGCGCGATCATCGTCACCGCCGACCACGGCAACTGCGAGCTGATGCGCGACCCCGCGACGGGACAGCCGCACACGGCCCATACGCTGAACCCGGTCCCAATCCTCTACGTCAACGACGCCGACGCGAGCGCGCGTCTGCGCGGCGGCGGGCGTATCTGCGACGTCGCGCCGACGATGCTCGAGCTGCTCGGTTTGCCGCAACCTCAGGAGATGACGGGGAAGTCACTCCTCCTTCGCTGAGGATTCGCCGTGCCGGAGCTGCCCAGCATCCCCGGCTACCGCGTCGTCGAGGAGCTCGGCCTGGGCTCGCTCTCGTCGGTCTACAAGGCCGTCGAGGAGCCGCTCGGGCGCACCGTGGCCCTGAAGATCCTCAAGGCCACGATCGCTCCCACGTCGCCGTTTGCCACGCAGCTCGAACGGGAGGCGCGGATCCTCTCCGAGCTGTGCCACCCCAACATCGGCCTGCTCTACGGATTCCGGAAGACCGAGGCCAGCATGGTCCTCGTCCTCGAGTACGTCGACGGATGTAGCCTCGCGACGCTCCTCCAGAAGAAGCCCACGGTGCCGGTCGAGGGCGTCATCGCAATCGGCGCTGCGGTCGCCCGCGGCCTCGCTCACGCCCACGAACGGGGGGTCGTACACCGCGACGTGAAGCCCGCCAACGTCATGGTCAATCAGCGCGGCGAAGTGAAGATCTTCGACTTCGGAATCGCTCAGCGCGCCACCGACGAACCCGAGGCGCTGACGCCGCTGAGGCTCGAGAACGCCGCGGCGTTCGGAACGCCCGCGTACATGTCGCCCGAGCAGATCCTCGGCGAGAACGTGGACGGCCGCAGCGACATCTTCTCCCTCGGGGTCGTGCTTTACCAGCTCGTTTGCGGCGCGCGCCCGTTCGAACGGGGCGACGCCGCCGACCGGCGCCCCTCGGCTCATCGCATCCGCCGCGATCCCCCCATTCCACTGCATCGCCGCGCGCCGGACGTACCGCTCGCGCTCGAGCGCATCGTCATGCGCGCGATCGAGAAGCTGCCGGCGGACCGCTTCCAGTCCGCCGAGGCGATCGCCGAGGAGCTCGAGGAGCTCGTGCAGTCCCGCTGGGGCCTCCGCAGCGAGCAGCTCGTCGTCCGCGCCCTCGAGCACGCCGGGATCGCCGTGTCCGGCGCCGCGCGCAACCCCGCGGCGCCGAAGGCGAACCGACGCGCGTCCGTGCGAAGCGCGACCCTCGGCCTCGCGCTGCTCGGCGCCGTCGCGGTCTCCGGCGGCGCGGCCCTTCAAGCGAGCGCCCGCCGCGACGGGCAGGCGGCGGGAGCGGCCCCGCTGGAGCTCGTCCCCCCTTCGCCTGGGTTCTTGCGCGTGCTCGCCACCCCCTGGGCGGAGGTATGGATCGACGGCCAGCGCGTCGACGTGACGCCGTTCGCGCGCGCGATTCCGCTGCCGCAGGGAACGCACTACGTCACGCTCGTGCACCCGAGCGCTCCGGTCGAAAAGCGCAGCGTGAAGATCGTCTCGGGCGAGACGCTGTCTCTTATACACATCTGACGCTGCCGACGATCTTACGCGTGTAGA
>CALKVG010000497.1 GCA_937998045.1 uncultured Myxococcales bacterium | reverse complement strand
TCGTCGGCAGCGTCAGATGTGTATAAGAGACAGGCCCGTAGGCGTCCGACGGCAGGCCCGACACGATCTCCGGGATCGTCCCCAACGACGGCTTCTTCGTGAGCGCGTCGAGGCCGCATTCGTCGGTGAACCCGAGGCGCGCGTTGTACGCCGCGCAAAGGTGATCGCGCCGCTCCACTGCGACCACCTCGCCGTTCATGCGCCAGGTCTGCGTCTCGGTCGCGTTCGTCGTGATCGGCGACGTGACGAGCGCCTTGACGAGCGTACCAAAGGAGTAGTTCGAGCTCTGGAAGAGCATCACCAGCCGCTGGAACTCCGGGTCCGTCGGGTCGCAAGCCGCCGAGTTGACGTAGTAACAGAGTTTCTGCACCCACGCGGAAGGGCCCAACGGGTGCGTCGCGAGGACGTTTCCGAAGTCGGCGAGGGTCTTCACCGGCTGGACCACGCCGCGGAACGCGAACATCCCGGGCTGCCCAGTCCACGTCGTGTCGATCTGGTCGTGGTAGTTCCACGACCACGTCGCGGAGAAGATCGACCGCGTCGGATCTAGGATCTTGTGGCAGTTGAAGCACGCGGCGTCGCTCGCGTGCGTCGCGTCGAGCCCCGGCGTCCCGGGCGGGAGCGTCGTGTCCGTCCCGTCGATCGACGAGCCGGTAGCGACGATGAGCGCCTGGTGTGTCGTGACGCGCATCTGGTTGCTGGTGTTCGTCTGCCAGTTCGCGAAGAAGGCCGGCGTACTGAAGAAGCCGACGCGCGGGATCGAGAGAACGAGCTCGGTCGCCGTCCGCAGCGCGGGCAGGTCGTAGAAGGACGTCGTGGCTTCGCCGGCGTTCGGCTGCCGCAGCGTGACCAAGGTCCAGTCGGCGAAGTCGGCGGCGGTCAGCTGCGGAGCCTTCGCGGTCCCGCCGAAGGGCGGGCACTGCGTGCCTGCCGCCGTCTTGCGGCCGTCGAGCGCGCCGTACAGGAGGTAGTGAAGCGTCGCCGCGGTCGCGGGATAGACGAGCGGGTCCTCTTGGCACCCGGCGACCATCGCGTCCGCCACCGTGACGTCCGGGTCGTACCAGTGCATGTAGTTCGGGCTGGTCGGATCGAGCGTCTGCGCGATCGGAATCGGGCCCTGCGCGGCTTCGACGGTGATCTGCAGCGTGGCGTTCTTCTGGTGGAATCGATCGGTGACCTTGCCGTTGTCGTCGACCTCCCACACGTCGAGGAACGCGTAGAGCTCCTTCATCGCGGTCGTCATCAGGAGCTGCTGCGTCGTCATCGCCTCGGTCAGCGGATGTCCCTGCGCCGTGAGGGTCAGCATCGTGCGGGCGAAGCTCTCCTGCGCGTTCTGGATGAGCGACGGGATGGTGCTCGCGTTGATGTCGATCTGTTTCGGATAAGCCTGGTCGGCGAAGTCGACGTACGAGACCTGCGTCTGCTGAAACGCGAGCTCGAAGAAGCGCATCATCTTCTGCGTGTACTCGGGGAGCTGCATCCAGCTGTCGACGAGCGATCCCAGTTGCGAAGCGTCCCCTTCCACCGCCTTCACCTCGGCGTCGGTGGGGGGCAGGCCGACGAGGATGTTCTTCACCTTCGCGACGTAAACGCTGGGCGCGTCAGCCTGGAAGGCCGGGCCCGCGTCGGCGCCGCCGCCCGAGACCGATGGCGCGTGCGTGCCCGACGAGCATGCGAACGGACCCGCAAGCGCCGCGAGGAGGACAAGGGGGTAGATCTTGCGAAGCACGCCGGGCGCCGTTGCAAGAGGGGAACCGATGGTGACGCCGCCCGCATCGAACGGTGAAACTCGTTGAATTAACGAGGATTGCCCAGGCGTGGGAGCGACCGGGCACGAGCCCAACGTCGTGGATCGGATCGATCCGGCGGATCGGTTCGATCCTTTAGGAGGCGATCACTTGCCCGGAACGGCGGGCGACGGCACTACGAAGAGCTCTGCGCGTCCGGCGTTCGGGTTCGTCAGCACGGCCATCAGCAATCGTGACGTCACGACGATCCCCTGATCGTCGGTAACGTTACGCGCCGTGGCGAGGAGCTGCGAGACGCACCCCTCGGCGGAGACGAAGTGCGGACAATACGAAAGCGCGGTGCTGTTGGGGGTATTGGGGGTAGTGGTGTCGGGAAGACTCCAATATACGGCGCCGCCCGCCGCAAAGAGCTGCGTCGGCGGTGCCCCCAGCGCCAGCGTGGAGGTGGTGCTCCCACTATCGGTGTCGGCGACCAGCCCATCGAACGGGACGAAGCCCACGGCATTCAGCCCTACCCAGTAAAGGGCACCCGCGTCCACGTCGCCCGCGATGACGTCGGCAGGAAACGGAAGCGGGAGAGCGCCGTGACCGCCCGGTCCGTTGAAGCGAAGAAGGGTGGCGCCCTTGGTAACCCACGCGACTGTGCCGTCTGGGCCGACGGCGATGCTGTTCGGCGAGGAACCCGGCGCAAGCCCGAGGCACCCCAACGGCGAGAGGGGGACCGTACAGCGCGTGATGCCGCCATCGTCCGCCCAGGCAACGACGGAGTCGCTCGCCGCGATGAGCGTGGGACCATCCGTGCGTGACAGGAAGCCGCAAGCGCCGCCATCGAGGGCGCAGTAACGGATACCCTTCGTGACCGTCCAGAAGACGCCGGCCGCGCTCGCGGCGATCTTGTTCGTCGTAATGAATTCGCCGCCTCCGTCGCCGTCCCAGAACGTCTCGAAGGTCGTCCCCGCATCGTACGCGACGTGCACGCGCGCTCCGTCGTCGACGACGTAAACGGTGTCGCCGTAAGAGGCGATGGCGTACGGATGGAAGCCCGCGTCGAGGAAGTGGTTGACGGCGCCCGGTCCCGCGTCGAGGGGGGAATCGGCCGCGCCGTCGGGCGGTTGGCCGCCGTCCGGCGCGACGGCTTCGCCCTTGTACGGATCGTCGATCGCCGCCCAGATCGTGCACGCGGCCGACGCCGCAGTAGCTGCTGCGACAACGGAACGGGCAACAGGCAGCCGGGCCATCGCGCAGCGCTTCCTACCACACGAGCCTAGCGCCGCCCCGGGAACGGGGCCCGCTACTTCTCGCCGCGGTCGCGCAGAATCTGAAAATACCGCCGGGCGACTCCGGAGGCGGCGGCCGCCGCCGCGACGCTCCCGCCGCTCGCGGCGAGAGCCCGCTCGACGTAGCGGCGCACGAACGCGTCGAGGACGATGCGGCGCGCCTTCGGGAACGGGAGGCCCATCGCGAGGACTTCGGCGATCTCCGCGCCGGCGCCGGCGCCGCCCGGCGCTGCGGCGCCGCTCGCGTCCGGCGCCGCGAACGCGCCGTTCGGACTCGCTCCTCCGTCCAGCTCGCCGAGCGCGATGCGGCGCGCGACGGCGTTGCGCAGCTCGCGGACGTTGCCGGGCCACGAGCGGTCGCTCCACGCGTCGACGAGGTCCGGGGGCAGCGCGCCGTCGGCGCCTCCGAGCGCCTTCCAGAAGTGGCGAGCCAGAAGCGGGATATCCTCGCGCCGCTTGCGCAGCGGCGGCAGCTCGATGCGGGCCACGGCGAGGCGGTGAAAAAGATCGTCGCGAAAGCGCCCCTGCTGCACCTCGCGCTCCAGGTCGCGCCGAGTCGCCGCGAGGAGGCGAACGTTGCAGCGGATGGGCCTCGTGCCGCCGACGCGCCGCACCTCGGACCGCTCGACCGCGCGGAGGAGCTTCGCCTGGAGCCCGAGGTCCAGGTCCCCGATTTCGTCGATGAGGAGCGTCCCGCCCTCGGCGAGCTCGAACATCCCCTTCCGCGCAGACGACGCGCCGGTGAAGGCTCCTCGCTCGTGGCCGAAGAGCTCCGACTCGAGGAGGGTCGCGGCGACTGTCGTGCAGTCGAAGACGACGAACGGAGAGGCGGCGCGCGGGCCGGCCTCGTGGAAGGCCTCGGCGAGCGCTTCCTTGCCGGTGCCGGTCTCGCCCTCGATGATGACCGGGACGTTGCTCGCGGCCAGCCGTGCGCAGAGCGGGTAGAGCCTCTGCATTGCGGAGCTCGCGCCGATGACGCGCGCGAAGCCGGACGCTCCGCCCGCCCGGCCGGCCGAAGGCGCAGGCGCGAGGCGCTCGACGCGCAAGGCGGTCGACCCGATGCGAACGAGCTCGCCGCCGCGGGCGTACGCATCCATGATCTCGTGGTCGTCGAGGCGGGTTCCGTTGGTCGACCCCTGGTCGGTGATGCGAAGGCGGCCGCGCTCGATCTCGAGCGCGAGATGACGCCGCGACACGGCGGGGTCGACGAGCTTGAAGTCCGCGGTGGGTCCCTTGCCCACCATCGCGCGGGAGGCCTCTGCGCCGTCGACCCGGAAGTCGCGACCGGCATCGAGGCCTTCGACGACGACCAGGCGAAAGCTCGCGTCGTCCAGGCCGGGTTCGGGACCTGCGAGGTGCGAAGCCTTCGTGACTTCCTCGGCCGCGGGGTGGTCACCCGAGCGCTGCATGGCTGCTAGCATACGTTCTCGTGGGCCAGGCCCAAAACGCGGGGCGGCAGGCGCCCTTGCCTCAGCACCCATCCCCGACGCCGCCCGGTACGCCGGCGGCGAACGGACGCGAGGCTTCGCGCCACAACTACGGCCGGTACCGCTTGTACGACGCGATCGCGGCGGGCGGCATGGCCACGGTGCACTACGGCCGCCTACACGGGGAGCTCGGCTTCGCGCGGACGGTGGCGATCAAACGGCTGCACCGCGAGTACGTTCGCGACCCGGAGTTCGTGGCGATGTTCATGGACGAGGCGCGCCTGACGATGCGCGTTCAGCACCCGAACGTCGTGCAGACCCTCGACGTGGTCGCCGCCGACGGGGAGATCCTGCTCGTGATGGAGTACGTGGCCGCCGTCTCCCTGTGGCAGCTGCTGCGCCTGGCGAAGAAACGCGGCGAAAACGTCTCCCCTTCTCTGGCGGCCGCGGTGGCTGCGGACGCGCTCCGGGGATTGCACGCCGCGCACGAAGCCACCGACGAGGCAGGGAACCCGCTCGACATCGTGCATCGCGACGTTTCCCCGCAGAACGTCCTGGTGGGAGCGGACGGCAGCGCCCGGGTGCTCGACTTCGGCGTCGCCAAGGCCAGCGGCCGCCAGCAGACGACGCGCGAGGGCCAGGTGAAGGGCAAGTTCGCCTACATGGCGCCGGAGCAGATCACGAACGTGTGCGTGACGCGGCAGTCCGACGTCTTCGCGGCGTCGATCGTCCTCTGGGAAGCGCTGACCGGCGTGCGGTTGTTCCAGGCGGAGAGCGAGCCGGCGCTCCTGGCGCGGGTCCTTTCGGCGCCCATCCCGGCCCCGAGCACGGTCGCGCGCGGGATCGATCCGGAGCTCGATTGCATCGTGCTTCGCGGGCTCGCGCGCGATCTCGCGGTGCGGTATCCGAGCGCGCGCGAGATGGCCCGTGACCTCGAGGCGCACGCCGCGCTGGCGAGCGCGTCGCAGGTCGCCGAGTGGGTGGAGCACCTCGCGAGCGACGAGCTGGCAGAACGCGCAGCGCGCGTTGCGGCGATCGAGAACGAGTCGCGGAGCGAGCGGGTATCGGTGACGACGGTGCTCGCCGGGGGAACGGAAAACGCAGGCGCGAGCCCGGACGACGACGGCGATCGACAGTCTCGGGCGCAACGAAGGGGGTGGCGCACGATCGCCGCCGGAGCGTTGGGCCTCGCGGCGATCGTGGCGGCGCTAGGGGCGACCCGCATGCAGCGGCTGCGTGCGCACGACCACTCGACGCCCGCACCTGCGGCCGCGGCGCCCCCTTCTGCGGCGGCGCTTGCCGGCGCTACCGCAGCGCCTCCCGATCCCGGTATACAGGGACCCGCCGCCGTGACCGCGCACGCCGAGCCGACGACGACCGCAACCGCGACGCCCCTTCCAGGGGCCCCCGGGGCCAAGCCTGCCCGCCCCGCCGCGCCGCGATCGAGCTCCGCAGCCGGCGGCGCGCAGTGCGATCCGCCGTACTACGTCGATTCGGGCGGCCACCTGATCTACAAGGCGGCGTGCTTTCGGTGACGCCCCTGAGCCGCCTGGTCGCCGCATCGTTTCTCGCCGCGGCCGTCCTCGCGAGGGCTTTGCCCGCGCACGCGCAGGCCGCCGGGCCCTCCCCCGGGCCGGAGCCGGGTCCCCCGGCGGAGGTGAAAGTCTGCCTCGACGCCGCCGAGGACGGACAGAAGCTCCGCGACAGCGGCGCGTACCTGCGCGCGCGCGAACGCTTCATCGCGTGCGCCGCCGAGCATTGTCCGGGCGAAGTCCGCAAGAGTTGCGTCGGCTGGCTCGACGACCTGGACAAGCTGGTGCCGACCGTCGTCTTCGCGGCAAGCGCCCAAAGCGCCGACGTCACCGACGTGCGCGTCACGGTCGACGGCAACGTCGTAGCCGAGCGCATCGACGGGAAGCCCGTGCCGCTCGATCCGGGCGAGCACCACCTCCGGTTCGAGCGCGCGGGCGAGACCCAATCGCGCCCGCGCGACGTCGTAGCACGCCCCA
>CALKVG010000496.1 GCA_937998045.1 uncultured Myxococcales bacterium | reverse complement strand
ACGGCTCTTCTTCATCGATTCTGCTCCTCTCCGGTCTGGAGCAGGCTCCCCGTACTACCTTAACCTCTGGCCCGAAATTCGGGGTCCACTTCACGATGGCAAGGCCGAGACCAAGTCCGCCGTGA
Organism: uncultured Myxococcales bacterium; assembly: GCA_937998045.1. Classification (GTDB taxonomy): domain Bacteria; phylum Myxococcota_A; class Polyangia; order Polyangiales; family Polyangiaceae; genus Palsa-1150. The sequence goes on along the minus strand of CALKVG010000496.1, from coordinate 5,161 downwards.
GCGCGGCTCACGGTGCTATCGACCTGGCGAAACCGCTCGAAGATGTGGGGTAGGTGCTCGCGAGCGATACCGCCTCCCGTGTCCTGCACCGTCAGCCGGATCGACGACGCCGACTGCTGGAGCGACACGGTGATGACACCCGACGGCGGGGTATGTCGCACCGCATTGCTGAGCAAGTTCCAAACGTCCTGCTGCAGCCGGTCGGGATCGGCGACCGTCATCAGGTTGGAATTGAGGTCGAGGACGATGCGTACTCGTCAGCAGCCGCTCGCACGACATCGGTCGCCGCGCGAATCACGTCGGCAACGTTCGTCTTCGTCATCGACAATCGAAGCTTGCCGCTGATGATGCGCGACATGTCGAGCAAGTCACTCACCAGCCGGGCCTGCGCCTGCGCATTCCGCTCGATCGCAGCGAGGCCCCGTTCGACCTTCGCCGGATCCCTGGGATTCGTGCGAAGCATGGTCGCCCAGCCCAGCATCGAGTTCAGCGGCGTCCGAAGCTCATGGCTCCCCACGGAAGGGGGCCTCGATCATGGGACCGATGATGTGCCAGATCTCCGCCCAACACTCCGCGGCGGGTCTTCCGAGTGCACGCGCCGGATGTTTCTCGCCCGGGATGGGCATGTACGCGTCGTTGTAGAGCTGAACGAACTGGGGTCCCCACCAGAGAAGCAACGGAAACCGATTCCGAAGCAGCAAGGCGACGATCGTCCGAAGCGCGTGGGACCACTGACCGATGGGACCGAGCGGTGTCGCGGCCCAATCGATGGCCGCCATCAACGCACCCGTCTCGCCGCCGTTCGCGAAGAGCGCCTTCGGGTCGGCCCGCGATGCTGCTAGCCCGTCACCACCCGCGAAGCCATCCTGCGCGCTCACTGTCGGCTCCGTCGTGCGAGCCGCTCCACATCGGCGCGCCGAAACAGCCGAACCCCGCGGGGCGTGCGGAACGCGCGAAGCTGACCGTTGCTGTGCGGCACGCGCACCATCCCGACCGATAGCCCTCGAATCAAGGCTGCGTCGGCGACCGTCAGAAGCTCCTCGTTGATCGGAGAGCACGCCATTGAAGGGTTCCTCAACACGACTATGTTCTCGAGTCGCCGCAAGGACGCACGCGCTTGAGACCGTCTCTGCGCCAGCGAGCCACCCAGTCCCCCCTTAGCCAAGGAGCTCCTGCACAGCTCGGAGAAGCTCTTTGAGCGCCAGCGGCTTCCGGAGGAAACCATTCGCCCCCTTCACGGGGTCTCGACCGTGCGAACTGATGACGAGAACGGGGATGCTGGCCAGCTCCTTGTCCGCGCGCATTGCGGAGATGAGCTCCCACCCGTCCATGCCCGGCATGTTGAGGTCGACGATGGCCAAAGCGGCACCCGAGAGCCCCCGCATTCGGGCGAGCGCCTCCGTCCCGCTACGCGCGGGAAGGACCAGATATCCTGCGTCTTCCAGTGCGTCTTGGAGGTTCTCGCGGAGGTCGGCGTCGTCGTCCGCGAGGAAAACGACCCCCTTATGACGAGAGGAGGACATGGCTCAAATCCGATGGCCTTGGGGTTCGTTCCGATTCCACTGACACGATGGTTTCGTAGCACGAAGCGGTGACGGTAGGATCGCGCGGAGTTCGCGCGCCAGCGATCGCTCCTCGGCGACTTCGACGAGACGTCTTCTTGTGACGAAAGGAGCGCGAAGCACCCCCTCCGCTTCGGCCCTCGGCCGGTCGCCGCCGATCGTCATTTATGAACCTCATCGCTTCGAGCACAAGGGCCGCTATGCCGGGGCAGCCGGATCGAGAAGGTTGTCCCGCGACCCTCCGACGACGACACGTCGACTGCTCCCCCGTGTGCGCGAACAATCTCGCGAACGATGAACAACCCTAGCCCGAGCCCGCGTGATTGATCGCGGCGCCCTCGCGTGCCGCGAAAGGGATCGAACAGATGCGGCAGCAGCGTCGGCGGGATCGCTCCTCGATTGTGGATCTCGACCCGTACCTCATCGTGGGCGGATCCATCGAGCTTGAGCGAGATCGCGGCGCCTGGAGTGCCGTGTTGCCCAGCGTTGGCCACGAGGTTCGAGATGACTTGCATCAGCCGATCGGAATCCCAATGACCACGCGGATCACCGAGGACGGCCCGCTCCACCTTCCATTCCGGGTGAGCCATCTCCAGCTCGCCCACGGCCTGCGCGCAGAGGTCGCCGAGGTTGGTGTCGTGGGGCTCGATCGTGATGCCGCCTCCCGAACGCGCTCGCGTGAAATCTAGGAGCTGATCGATCATCGTCGTCATGCGCTGACCGCTCGAGAGAATTCGGCTGAGGGGCTTGCTCTCCCTGTCGTTCTTGGCGTTCTCGCCCTCACGTCGCATCAAGACGAGCTGGGCCGCCGTCATCATGGCGCCGAGCGGGTTCCGGAGGTCGTGCGCCAGCACTCCCGCGAAGAGCTCGTTGTATCGGATGGTCTCTTCGAGTTTTGAGATCGCATCGAACCGGGCGATCACCGACCCGAGATGATTGGCGATGGCGTTTGCCGTTTCGAGCTCATGGCCCACGAAGACGTGCGGCCGATCGTAATAGACCATGAACTTCCCGAGCAGGCGGCCGCGACTCACCAGGGGGAAGAAGGCGAGGGCACCGATACCCTCCTGCTTGAAGAGAGTCGCATAGGCAGACATCGCCGGATCGCCGACGGCATCTTGAACGAGGACAGGTTCCGGGGCGGTCACGTCGGGGGCCCACGGCGAATGCCCATCCACGGCTGCGCGATAACCATCCGAAAGGTTCCGCCAAGCCCGGAACCGCATGACCGTGTCGCTGCCGAACGTCAGAATCGCGGAGCGCGTGGTTCCGAGCGCGGCCTCGATGGCGGTGAGTGCGGCGTCGAACACCTGCTCGACCCTCTCCGCGCGGACGACCGCCTCCGCAAACCGATAGAGCTGTTCAGCGCGAGTACGAGCACCGAGCGTTTCCTCATAGAGGCGACTGTTCTCGATAACGGCTGCGGCGCGGTGCGAGAGCTCCTCGAACAGCCGCAGATCGTCGATCGTGTATGTCTCCCCCTGATTCGTGCGCGTCGCCGTCATCGCGCCGATGATCCTGCCGCCCACACGCAGGGGCGTGCAGATCATCGCGTAGGTCGGAAACCGCTCGAGGAAATCGTGGTACGCGGGTGAGGCACGGGCCTTCATTTCTTCGGGGTCGATTGCCTTGATGAGGAGACTCTTCCCTGTCTCCACCACCGTCCCAGTGACCCCCTCACCGAGGCGTAGAGGATGCGCCTGGGCGAGGCCGTTCAGCAGATCCCTCGCCTCCGAGCTCGGATGGTAAACGGCCGACGTGTGGAGTCGACCATTCGGTTCGAGGAGAGCGATGCCCACGCAGCTGGACAGGGTGGGTCCGAGCTCAAAGACGACTCCATGGAGCCGCGACTCCAGATCGAGATTCGTCTCGACGAACACTCTCGACGCATGACTAAGTACGCCGAGGCGAAGCGCGGCTGCGTGGGCCTCCGCGCGACTCCGACGCTCGGCTTCGAAGAGACGCACTCGCTCGACGGCCTGGCTCGCGTAGCTCGCGATCAGCAGTAGGAATTCGCGTTCGTCTTCGAGAGGCGCGCGCCCGTCCTCGATCGTGACGCCGAGCGCCCCGAGGACTCGGCCCTCCGAGACGATGGGTAGACACGCAACCCGATAGGCTCGACCCGGTGTCACGGCCGCGCTGAGATGGGAATATCGGCTGACCAACTCTGCCTGCGACGAGATCCAGATGGGCTCTTTCAATCGAATCGCATCCAGCGGGACGATGGGTGGGGTCGCGTCGAGAGGCACGGCTTGGAACTGCTGCCTCGCCGCCTCCGAGTAGCCGACGGCGCGCGCCATGTTGACGGTCCGGCTGCTCTCATCCACGAGCCACAGCGCGACCGCAGACGCTTCGATCGCTGCGGCGACTTGATCGACCAGCGCCTCGAATACTTCAGCCTGCGATACGGCGCTGGCGATCGCTCCGGTGATCTTGACGAGGCGCTCTGCACGGTCGGCAGTTGCGGCCCGAAAACGCTCGAGACGCTTGCGCGCGGTGATGTCGGCGACGAGGCTGATGAAACCGACGATCCGGCCATCCTCCGCGCATTGCGGCAGGTAGGTGACGTCGGTGCAATGCACTATGCCGTTGCGTTCGACGACTTCCGTTTCGTAGTTGACCGCGGCTCCTAAGAGAACCCGCTCGACATGGGATCTCACCGAGCTGTACGTGCTGCTGCCCAGAACTTCTTCAAGCGACTTGCCGATGAGATCCGACTTGGCGCAGCCAAACCAGCGCTCGTAGGCTGCGTTCACGAACTGATACCGCTGATCGCGATCTACAAAGGCGACGAGCACCGGAAGCGCGTCGGTGATTAGCTCGAGCTGACGCCTGCTCTCGCGGAGCGCGTTCTCCGCTTTTCGACGTTCGGTGATGTCGCGCGTGAAGCACCGGGTGTGAATGAATTCGCCATTGCGCTCGTACACGTTGGAGCTGATGAGAACGTGCCTGATCGAGCCATCCTTCGCCACCAGGCGAGCCTCGTGGTCGTGAAGCGCCTCGCGGCGACAGAGGCGCGTGAGGATGTCGTCGATGACCGGGCGGTCCGCGTGGAACTCCGCAATGTGTCGACCGAGGTACTCCTCATCGGAGTACCCGAGAAGATCGAGCTCGGCGCGATTGGCCCAAAGGATCGTGCCGTCTGATGCCACGCGGTGCAGGCCGACGGTGGCGTTCTCGACGAAGTCTCGGAGCTGCGCCTCGCTCGAACGAAGCGCCTCTTCTTTTTGCCGCAACTCTTTTAGCGACGCGCGCAGCGCCTGCTCGATCTCTTCGCGGTGCGCAATTTCTCGAGCGAGCTTGCGAGCATATTGCGGTGGAAGCGACGTCGCATGAGGATCGATGCGCACTCCGCTGTGGTCGTCACCTTGTCGGCCGATGACGTGCGTGTGAGATGCGCAGACGGTCTGGAGGGCGGCGGGTTCCTTGTAGAAGCTCGCCATGGCGTAGGCACAAAGCAATTTGAACGAGTGGCGACTCTGAAGTTCGTTCCAGAGCTCCTCGAGGCGGATGGCGGCTTTCCGCTGCCCTTCCTTCCAGAGTACGTCCACCATCTCGCCGCTGTCTCTTATACACATCTCCGAGCCCACGAGACAGGC
>CALKVG010000495.1 GCA_937998045.1 uncultured Myxococcales bacterium | reverse complement strand
GAGATTTCTGCCTGTCTCGTGGGCTCGGAGATGTGTATAAGAGACAGCAGCAGCTGCTCGCGGCCCAGAGCTCGCTCCTCGTCTGCCAGCAGGCCAGCGAGGGGCGCTGCCTACCGCTCGGTGCGCCCGACGCAGGCTCGGCGAGCAGCCCCTGCTCGGCGTGCGCCGCCCAGTGCGGCGGCTCTCCCGGCTGCTTTCAAGCGTGCGGCTGCTGAGGCCCCCTCCGCACGGGCGAGCGAGCCCGAGGTTCGGACTGAAACCTGGGGTATCCTCGCACGGCCATGCTCGCTACGCAGGTACGCCAGAAAGACAGCGTCTTCTATTTCGCCGCATATCCAGCCGAGGACTTGCTCGATCGCGTCCGCTTCATCACGCGCTTCTACGCCGAGGGCGAGCGGAGCCTCGCGCCGGAAGATGCCGGGGACGCCGACGAGGTGGCGCACTTCATCGGCAAGATCGAGCGCACCGACCAGGCGTTCCAGCGCGAGATGTCGCGGTCGAAGGTGGGCGCGATCAAGAACTTCTACGAGACGGCGGTCAGTCAGCCCCCCATCCCGGGGACCGTGCTCCTCTTCACGCCCGACCGCTTGCACTTCGAGGCGGTCAAGCCGTTCACGAACGTCGGCAACCTCGAGGAGCCGAGGACGAAGTACCTCATCATCGACGGGCAGCACCGACTCGCCGCGCTGCACTTCTACATGAAGCAGCAGCCTGCGGAGGCCAAGACGCTGCACGTGCCTTGCGTCATCTTCGACGGAAAGAGCGAAGATTTCGCCACCGAGATGTTCGTCATCATCAACTCGACGCCGACGCGTATCAACAAGAGCCACCTCGTGGACCTCTACGAGCGCGTGTCCTGGGCCGCGCCCGACAAGAAGTTCGCCGCGCAGGTGACCGAGCGCCTCTACAACGAGGGCGACAGCCCGCTGAGGTACAAAATCAACCGCCTTGGCGGCCGATCGAAGCAGGAGAAATGGATCCTGCAGGCAGAGCTCTTCAACGAGATCCATCGCTGGGCGACCATGGACTGGCGCGCCATCGAGAAGCGCAGCCCGAAGCGCGAGGTCGAGCGGTATTACGGCATGGTGCGCGACTTCTTCAAGGCCGCCGAGAAGGTGTGGGGCGGCGCCTGGGGAAGCGCGCAGTACATGGTGACGAAGCCGGTCACCATCAAGGCGATGTTCCGCGTGTGCGCGGACCTGGCGCACGTCGACGCGGATCCGGTGGAGGGCCGCATCGGCCGGTGGGCGCGGAAGCTGTCGCCGTGGGCCGACAGCGTGAAGAGCTTCCGCTCGGAGGGTTTCTACGAGCGCTTCCCCGCCAAGGGACAGATCGAGCGCGTCGGCCGGATCCACCGCGAGCTCGGCCGCATCACGGGCATCGAAGCGCGCAAGCGCAAGGGCGAAGAAGCCGAGTAGGCTCGGTCGGCCGAGGACTCCCTGAGGGCAATCCTGGATGCCGCAGGCGCATCACACGTGCCGCTACGGCGCCGAAACGTCCGAGCAGCAGCGGAACCCCGTCTCGTAAAACCGAAACGAGGGGCCGTGCGCAGGGTTGGTCGAGTGGCAGGTGGGTTTTCCGCCCCCGTAGCAACCCGACCAGTAGCAGCCGATGAGAATGTACGGCCAGTCGTGCGCGTGCTCTCTCGTGCGCACGACCCACTCCTCCACGTTCCCCGTGAGATCGGCGATGCCCGCCTGCGATACGCACCCGCTCTTCGCGCCGCTCGGGGCTGCCTGATAGAGCTCCTCGACGTGCGCCTTGGCCTCGGGCGAGGGCCATTGCGTGAGGAGTACCTCGTCGACCTTGCGCCACATCTTGTCGTCGTTGCACCGGCCGGTGGCGTGCTCGCGTCCGTACGGGTAAGGCCGATGCTCCTCGCCCTCGCACGCGTCGATCCACTCCGTCTCGGTGCAGAGGCGCTTGTGCCGCGCGGAGCACCAGGCGGCGGCGTCCTGCGCCGATTGCATGACGAGCGGCTTCGCGCCGCGGCGGTTCGGCGCCTCGTACCGGTCCATGCAGAAGTCGCGCACGCGCGCCATGCCCGGCGGACAAGTTGCCCCGTGCTCCGGCTCTTCGGCCCCGGCAGTCGGGGCGAACACGACGGAGAAGCCCGCGATCCCGGCCCACGCGGCCCGCAGGACGTTGCGCTTCCGGACTTCGCTCACGGCGCCACTCTAGCTGCGTTTTTGCTGGGTCTATCGGGCTTTGCGAGAATCGGCAGAGAGGGCGATGCCGCCATCGGCTGCTGGCTTTGAACAATGGCGCCCGCTGGGGGCACGACAAGCAATCCCATGTTCTTCACCCCCTTTCTTCCTCGCCACAAAGGGGCGCAACCGAGGGCCCTCCTGCGTGTCCTTGCGCCCGCCTCCCTTCTCGCTTTCGCCCTGGCCTTGTCCCGGCCCGCGCGCGCCGACGGCGCCGACTCGTCCGTTCCCGATCGCGTTCTCGTCGTCGAGGTCGACGAATCGACCCCTGCCGTCGATCCTCTCGCCCTTCGAGCGGCGCTCCGCCGTGATCTCCACGTCGAGCCCGTCCCGCCCGACGATCCGCGGGCCGCGCAGGCGCGCGGCGCGGTCCACGTCGCGTACGACGGCCGCACGCTCGTCGTCTCTTACCGCGCGCGCCCCGAGGTCCTCACCCGTCGGGTCGAGGTCCCGCCGAACGCGAAGGCGGTCGAGCGGGCTGCGGTGATCCTTGCAGGGAACCTCGCGCGCGACGAGGGGGCGGAGCTCGCGGCGAGCCTGCGCGCCCAGCACGCGCCGCCCGAGGAGTCGGAGGCGAACGCCGCCGCGCCGTCGCCTTCCCCCGCGCCGCCGGACCGCGGCACCGGGACGCGATCGGACTCGGGCGAGGGCAGCGCCTCCGGTGCGATCGAGGGGGAACGACTGCAGAGGACCCTCGACCACCTCGCCGAGCAGGATCGCAGAGGCAAGCTGGCGCTGGCGTGGGGCAGCCTCGGAATCGGCCTCGCCGCATCCGGCGGCGGTGCGGTCGTCCTCGCTGCGAACAACTCGAGCTCCGCCGGTTGGGTCCTCGCTCTCGGCGGTGGGGGCCTCGCGCTGAGCGGCTTTCTCATGTTCTTCGCCGAGTCACCGTTTGCTGCTCTCGCCGAGTACAACCGGAAACACGAGGACGCCGTCTGGACACGGACGACCTGGGAGCGCTGGGCAGGCCGCGAGCACTCGTCCCGTCGTCTCGGAGGCGCGCTCACCCTCGTCGCCGCAGGCATCGGCGCGGGTCTCGCCACCTACGGCATCGCGTCGTCCCCGTCCTCCGCCACTGCCTACGGCTGGCTCGGTCTCTTCGCAGGTCTGGACGCCGTCATGGGCATCTACCTTCTTTCGAAGGACGGGCCCGTCGAGTCCGCGCTGCATAGCTACGAGCGGGCATCCGGCACGGTCGTCGGGAAAGGCGGCGCGGTCGGCCACCTGCGGCTCGGGATGGTCCCCGGCGGTGCGACCGCGGGGTTCACCGCGGCCTTCTAGCTCTTCGGCGGCGTCTCCCGCTCGAACACGAAGACGCGGCATCCCAGGCTCGCGTGCAGGTGGATGCGCGGGAACAGCGTGCTCGTGACGCGCGACTCGTGCGCGAGGCGGTACGGGACCCTGTGGTGGAAGAGACCCTGAAAAAGCGCCGTCGCGTCGGCGTTCTCGGCATCGTCCTGCTGCGTCCGCGGGACGATGCGCCCCTCGTTGCCGCCGAGATCGCGCTCGAGGTAGCGCCACACGTAGCACTCGTTGACGACGACGAAACGCGGTCCGCGGTCCTCGATGCGTGAGAGCGGCGCTTGCACCTCGGTAACGCCGGGCATCGGGTTGCGCTGGATCACCGGCGACGGGTCCACCCGCGTGACGTGAGCGCCTGGCCAGAAGCGCAAGAGGTAAACGTTCAGCCCGTGCACCTCGATGCCGTCGTTGGCTCCGGTCTGCCCGCGCAGCCACGCCTCGGCGTCGTAGCGCGGGTCCTCGAAGAACATCGCGTCGATGCGGATCGCCCCCCACGCCGCGAGCGCGACGATCGCCCCCGCCGCCAGGCGTCCCGTCCAGCGCGCAGCCGCCCTGCGACTGCCGAACGCCGCCGACAGCCGCTCGAGCCCCAGCCCGCCGTACGCGGCGAAGGCGAGCGCCTGGGGGAGCGTGAAGCGCTCCTCGACCCGGCGGGCCACCATGTTGAACGCAACCGTGAACGACGCCGCCACGGCGAGCGGCACGACCGCGGCGATCGCCTCGCGTCGCCCGGCGCGGCGCGCGCCAAGGAGGGCCGTGGCCATCCCGATCAGGACGATGGCCGACGCCAGGAGCGGCGGGTAGTGCACCTTCAAGGCGCGCGCCGTGTCGACGAACGCGAGCCATCGACCCGCGGCGTCGCGCGAGTACGTCGCGTAGTCCTGGCTCGCCGAGCCCGAGAGAAAACCGAGGCGCGCCCGGAAGCCGCTGGGATTCGCGACGGCGCCGTCCACGACGAGCACGATCGCGACGGCCAGCCCGGCGGCGAAGAGCGCCTCCTTCGCGATCGCCGCGCGCGCCTTGTGCTCGGCGGCGAGCCACGCGCCGACGACGAGCGGCACCGAAACGAGGAACACGGCGTACGCTTGGTCCTTCGTGGCGATCCCGAGCGCCGCGCACACCGCGGCGCTGCGCAGGAGGCGTGGCCGACCGCGGGCGATCGCGCGCACGAAGAGCAGGACGGCCAGGAACGACCAGAAGAGATACGGGACGTCGAGGTTGGTGACGTGCGAGTAGTACGTGAACGAGCCGCCGGCCGCGGCGAACGCCGCGGTCCAGGTCGCGGCCGCGTCCTTGCGCGGCGCGGGCGCGAGCTCGCGGGCGATCGCCGCGACGCTGACGACGATCCCGAGCGACATGAGCACGGCCACGGCTCGCGCCACCATCGCGATCGCCGTCATGTAGAGGGGATCGAGGATCACCGGGAGGACGGCCGGCACCGAGAGGCTGCCGGCTCGGGCGATTGCCGCGATAGTCACGGGGAGCGTCAGCGCGGCGAGGATCGCCAGGTGAAGCGGCGGGTACGTATAGAAGTGCCCGGGCGTGAACGTCTCTGCCAGTCCAGGCAAGACATCGCGGGGCGCGACTCCGTCGACGTCCCAACCGTCCGACGCCGGCATTCCCCACGACAGCCCGGCGCCATGAAGCACCGCCGCAGCCACGACGACGATGCGGACTCCGAGCGGGAGGTCCGCGATGGCCCTCGCGCACCGTCGCCACCAGGGGATCAATGCGCCTCCACCCGGTCAGAGCGGAAGCGCTTCGCCTCGGCGGTCGACGTTCCGTCGCGCACCTGAGCGCCCCAGCTCTTGCCGAACTCCTGGGCGCCGTCGTTCGCCGCGACGAACGAGAGGACGCCGACGCACACGGCGAGGCCCCCTGCGAAGAGCGCCGCGAGCCACCTCTCGCCGCGTGGTCCGCGCAGCGCCGCGCGCGCGGTCCACACGTATGGAAGCGGGAAGAGCGCCATCATGTAGTGCCGGAAGATCGAGATCGACGGGAGCGTCATGAGCGCGCCCATGCCGATGAGCGTCGACGAAAGGAGGATCCCGGTATCGGATCGGTCGCCGAAGAGCAGCCCCTTGAGGTCGCTCCTTCCCAGCCAGACGCGCCGCAACGCGCGCATCGCGATCGCAAGGGACGCGACGGCGAGCACCACGAACGCAGCGCCGACGAGGAACGTCGGGTGCCCCGCGACGATCGGATAGCGCAGGGCCGCGATCGTGTCGTCGCCGATCACGTAGGCCACGCACAGCGCCGACGGGTCGCTGAAGAAGTACTGGTAGAACTCGAGGCGGAAGCGCAGCCACCAGGGGGAGGGGCTCGGCGGCGGCCGGTCCCGCACGAGATAGACCAGCCAGGAGATCGCGGGAATGGCGCCCACGAAGCTACCCGCGACCCAGGCCCTCCAGCGGACGATGCCTCGTCCGAGGAGCTTCGTGAAGACCGCGAGCGGGAACGCGAAGAAGAAGCCCGCCATGTGAATCTGCCCCACGAGTGCGCCGACGAGCCCCCACACGAACGAGCCAGTGCGCGTACGGCGGAGCATGAAGGCGCAAATGAGGACCACGTCGAACAGCGGCAAGACGGACTGCGCCCAGATTTTGCGCTCGAGGAAGACCAGGATCGGGTTCGTCATCGTGAGCGCAAACGCCCACGTCCAGGCCGTACGGTCCTCCTCGTCGTCCACGATCCATCGCGGGATCGCCAGGATGGCCGCGTGTCCCACGATCGCGAGGATCGCGACGGCGCGCGTCAGGCCCTCGGGCGTCGCCGTGTGGCCGGCCAGCCCGAGGAGGACGAACACCCAGACGCTCATGGGAGCGTTCTTCACTCCACGCGACGAGGGCATCCCCAGGGCGGGCCACGCGCCCCCGTCTCGCGCCTGCTGGACGTGATCGAACGTCCACTTTTCGTCGTCGAGGTAGCAGAAGGTGGTCGGCAGGACGAGCCGCAGAGCGATCCCGCACGCGAGAGCGACCAGCACGATCGGGGCGACGCGGTCGAACCAGTCCCGCGTGCCCCTCGGGGTAGCGGGCGTCATCGGCCGCCCATGATGCCATAGCGCGCCCGGGAGGACATCGCGCTGCGACGGTTTGCTCTGCGCGGCGGGCTTGCGCGCGCGCAGCTGGACCGCGCGCGGGAGTTACCGCGGAGGGGGCCGCGCGCCCGGTAGCGCTTGAATTTGGTCACCGCGCCCACGGATAAGAGCCGGCCGATAGCCGGAGGACAAAGACGATGCAATTGGGATCTAGGTGGTCTGCCCTCGCAGAGTGGGCGCTTTTCGCGTGCCTCGCGCCGACGTTCGTGGCGTGCGGTACCGCACCGGCCGGACTCGACGCGCCTGGGATGTCGCCGGCCGCCGGGCTTCCGAAGGGCGTTCACATCGCGAACGACGGCCGATACCACGAGGAGGTCTGCGATCACTCGGCGGCCCATTACTGCCTCGCCGAGCGCGTGATCGCAGACGACGTGCGGTCCCAGGTGCTCCGCCTGCGGAGGCCGGCGGTCGCTCCGGCGTTCGGAGGGGACTTCTGCGCCGGGCAGGAGGGCGGTCTCGGCGACCCCGCGCCGCCGCCGACCGCGATGACCCCATCGGACGTCCTCGCGGCGTACGACATC
>CALKVG010000494.1 GCA_937998045.1 uncultured Myxococcales bacterium | reverse complement strand
GAGATTTCTGCCTGTCTCGTGGGCTCGGAGATGTGTATAAGAGACAGGCTTGCATGCTCCACCCCGGCGCTGTCCCCGCAGGCCGCCCACGTCGCCATGGCGCGCAACCCACCTCCACCCGACTGCACCCCCCTTGGTTACATCGTCGGCGAGGGGGGCGGCACGTTCGGCGGCAAATGGATCTCGAACGATCGTCTCATCGAGTACGCCATGAACGATCTTCGCAACAAGGCCGCCGAGGAGGGCGCCACCTACGTCCAGAGCGATCCTCCGCAGCTCGGCAGCGGCCATGGCACGACGAGCACCGCGACGATCACCGGCACGGCGTACCGCTGCGAGACCACCGAATAGTGAGTCGGCAGCCCGTCGCGCCGGTCGCACGAACCCGAAGGATTATCGGGCCGCGAGAGAGCTCGGCACAGATACGTTGACACGCCCGCCTCGGATCGAGCGTGCGGACCGTTCGTCCTTGCGAGGAACAGGCCGTTGTTCTTTGCGAAATGGCCGTTCGTCTTTCGTGGGGGTCCTTCGTTCTTCACGAGAGATCCTTCTGTTTTTACGAACCGTCCTTTGTTTCTTCAGAGAGGCAACTCGGTTCTTCTCGGAGGTCCTTCGATCGTTGCCATCGGTCCCTCTGTTTCGCTAAAGGCCCCCTCGTCTTGACCGAAGGTCCCCTTGTTCGTCATGGACGACCGTTGATTTCGACCAGAGAGCCTTTCCTTTTTACGAAAGGTCCGCTCTTCATGATCGAAGGACCTTCCTTCAATTCAAGCGGTCCGTTCTCCTTTGCTGAAGGACCGCTCGTTCTTCGCGGAGGGCCTCCTTCAAGAACGAGACGACCTTTCGGATCGAACGAAAGACCCTCGATGATTGTCAGTCGATCTCCCGCTTTCTCGAAGGACATCTGATCGAGACGAACGGTCGTCTCGCCGTGATCATTGGCCGCCTCGTAAAGATCAAAGGACCTCTCGTTCTTCGGGCAGGGCCGGTAGCAATTCTTCGAGGTCGGGGCGTCGCAATCGGCGCCCCCTTCGCGCGGACCGGAGCCCCTCCGGCGGGGATCCAAGGACCTCTTGGAAGAGCCGGAGGAATGTTTGTGGCGGGCACCCGCACGTCTTCGTCCCTCTCACCTTGCCTCCGAACGGAAGGGCCAAGGGGGAATCGCGACTCGGGACGCTACCTAGCTTCGAATTTCTCCGTGTCCTTGCTTAGGCGGTACCGGTTGCTGCAGGTCTCGCCCTTGTTCGGCTTCCAGTTCTTGTCGGGCGTCCACTTGCCGCCGGTGCATTTCACCTGCTGGCCGTCCGTCGAGCAGGTGACGGCGCCCTCTTCCTCGCAAGGTTCCGTGACGGGGACGATGCTCTTGTCGCAGCGCACGCTGTAGTTGCCTGGGAGCTCGCAGCCGAGGGCGCCCAGGCAGTGCATCTGCGTCTTGAAATGGCCGCCGCTGCAGACCAGGACATTCTTGCGCGTGGTGTCGCACGCGCCCGCGCCCTCTTCGCTGCAGGCCTCGTCCTCGAGCGCGATCGTTCGGTCGCAGCGTACGCCGCCGCCGGGGGCTGTCTGGCAACCGAGCGCCCCGTGGCACGTCTTCTTCTGCTGGAGCTTTCCGCCCTCGCACGCGAGCTGCGCCTTCTGCGCGCCGTCGCAGACGATCGAGTCGGGCCTGCAGGTGTCACCGACCTCGCCGGTCGGCGTGCACTTCGGGTTGTTGTTCGCGTCGAGCGTGCACCCGCCGCGGCAGCTCCACTCGACGGCGAACTTGCTGTCGCGACAGCGGAGCTCCGCCTTGCCGTCGGTGGAGCACGCGCGCGCGCCGTCGCGCTGGCACCCGTCGCCGACGTCGGCCTTCGTGTTGTCGCAGACGAGCGTCTTGCCGTCGTCGTTGCAGCCGCCCGGCCCCTTGCACGTCTCGAGGACGTACTTCTTTTTCACGCACACCAGGTGCGACGCCTTGTCGGAGCAGCTGCCGGGAGTATCCGAGCAGTCGTCTCCGGCCTTTCCACGGCAGGCGACCAAGACGAGGGCGAAGAGCGCGAGGGAGGGCAGCAGGCGACGGGTAGGGGACACGGGCGCCGGATCCTAGACGAACAATAAGCGAAGGGACGAAGAAAGCCGAGAGCGTGCACGTTGCACGAGCACGTGAATGCTCTCTACTGCTGCGCGACGACGCTGGCCCATGTCGGCATCTGCGGATCGCTCACTCCGGGGAGCTGCGCGTACAGGATGAACGGCTCGACTCCGTTCATTCCCTGGGACTGAACGGTGATTGTCAAGTGCAGCTTGTCGCCGTTCAGGCACGTCGTCTTGTCCCAGGAGAAGCTCAGCTGGGGAGGCTGGATGCTGCGCGCCTGACGCGCGGCGACCGTGAAGGGCGCCGTAGCCTCGAAGCTGTAGCAGTCGACCTCGACGGTCTCCGACGAGCCGACCGCGATCTTCACGCCGGGTCCGATGCTTTGCCCGGCGTTCACCATGTCGGGCATCACCGGGAACGCGCCGACGAAGGGCTGCGCGGGCAGGATGTCGGGCTGGCACGGATCGAGATTGCCCGCGGCTGCGGCTCGGTTCGACCACCCTCGCTGCAGCAGGTACGGGTACGCCGCGCTGGGCCGGCCGTTGCCCGTGTTGATGGTGCACATGTCGCCGTTCTCTTCGTTGCCGCCGAGGAGGACGTCCCACGCCCAGCCCGCCGGCGTGCTCGTATCCAGACCCGGGTACCCGCTCTGGAACGGGTCCGTCACCGCCTCGATGATCTCGTGGCTCCCGGCGACGGTCACCATGTCGAGCGCGCTCGTGAGCGGTCCGAAATTCGCGCACTCGGAGACGACCGCGAAGGGGATGCGCCCCTTGTTGGTCATGACGCTGTCGTGGTACCCGCCGAAGCCGATGGCCTGCGCGGCGCACGATCCCGAGAGCGGCGTCTTCGAAGGATAGAACACGGCGATGACCGTATTCGAGTCGACGTTGGCGAGAGCCGCGTTGGACGCGATCTCGCTGCTCACGAGGGACGCGGGGTTCGGATTGGTCGTGGGCGCGTTCTGGGACAGCGTGATCGGGGGCAGCACCGTGAGCGGTCCGACGCCGTACTCCGAGACCGCGGTCGACCAGTACTGGTTGCCGTCGGGCATGACGACGGTGGGTAGTCCGGCGAGCATCGCCGAGACGGCGGTCGTGTTGTCGTAGTCGGAGAAGAACATCCCGACGACCGTCGGGTGGGCGATCACCTGTCCTCCCCCCTGGAGCTGCGGAAACGGCGGGTGCATCGCGGGCACGAACGGGGCACCGGGCGCGTCGTTCGGGGCGGCGTCGTGATCGGCGGCGTCGTCCCCGGCGGAGCCCTCGTGCTCGCTCGCGTCGTCGCCGGAGGCGCCATCGCGATCGGTCGCATCGTCGCCCGGTGCGCCGTCGCTCGCCGGGTGTCCCGTGGCGTCCGCGCTGCCCCCGCCGTCGTTGCCGAAGGCCCCGCCGTCGCCGGCGAAACCGCCGTCGTACCGCGGCGGGTTCGTCCCGGTGTCGCCGCCACCGGCCGCGTCGTTCTCCGGGCCGCCCCCTTCGAGGCCTGTGTCGGTCCCGTCGCTGCCGCCGCACGCGGAGAGTGCGCGGATCGGTACGAACGCTGCGCAGAGGAGGAGAGCGGCCGCGTGTACGCGAGTGTTCTCGTGGGACATGGGTAGCCTCGGGCCTATGCAATCGGGTGAGGGGGAAGCTCTGCGGCCGGAGGCTACACCGAAGATTCGCGCGGCAAGCCCCGGGAGCGCGCATTTCCTCGGCGATTCAAGCACCGCTGCGCAATGCTTCTTCCCTTGAACGCGCGCTCTGCCGATGCGCTCCCTTCTTCATCGTCGGCGGCTGGGAAACTTCAACGAGGTCGCACGCCGGTCGCCGTCACCGCGGCTTGGGCGGCTTCGTCGTCAGGGCCTGCAGCGCGCGGTCGAACATCTTGCCCGCTTCGACGGAGTCCTCGCTGGCACCGCTTGGCGGCCGCGACGTGCGCATCGGAACCTGCGGGGCGGGTTGCCGCGCCTTGTACGCCGACCAGCACGTGGGGCAGCGCCACTCGATGCCCGTGTGACCCATTCCGTGGGTGCGCACGACGCGCCAGCCGTGCTTGGCGATCAGCGCGTACTGCGTCTGCGTCTCCGGCGATGTAGCTCCGCAGTCCGTGCACGTCCTTTGTGCCATTTCAACCCAATAGTCTCCTCTCGCGACCGCCCTGCGCAAGCCGATCGGCGGTAGGCTCACGCGAATGACGACCGGGACGATGATGCAATTCCCGTTGACGCTGACGCACCTTCTCTGCCGCGCGCGTCGCTACTTTCCGGAGAGCGCGATCGTCAGCCGAAAACCGGATGGGACTACTCTGCGAATGACGTGGGCACAGACCTACGGGCGGGCCGCGAAGCTCGCGCATGCGCTCGCGCGTCTCGGCGTCAAGCACGGAGACCGTGTCGCGACGCTCGCGTGGAACCACCACCGGCACGTCGAAGCGTATTTCGCCGTGCCGATGATGGGCGCGGTCGTCCACACCCTCAACCTGCGTCTCCACCCGAGCGAGCTCGGATACATCGCCCGCCATGCCGAGGATTCGGTCATCCTGGTCGACGCCTCGCTCTTGCCCCTGCTCGAGAAGTTCATCGAACACGTCCCTTCGGTGCGGCACGTGGTCGTGATGACCGACGGCGGCGATCGCACGGTGGACAAGGGCGCGCGCGATCGCACGGTGGACAATGGCGCGCGCGATCGCGCGACGATCGACTACGAAGCGCTGATCGCCCCCGAGCGCGACGAGTACGACTGGCCCGCGCTCGACGAGAACGCCGCCTGCACCCTCTGCTACACGTCGGGGACGACCGGGAACCCCAAGGGCGTCTTGTACAGCCACCGGTCGAGCGTCCTCCACGCATTGGCGGTCTGCATGGCCGACGCGCTCGGCGTGTCGGAGAGCGACGTCGTCCTGCCGGTCGTCCCGATGTTCCACGCCAACGCCTGGGGGCTGCCTCACGCCTGCGCGCTGGCCGGGTGCAGCCTCGTCCTCCCCGGGCCTCAGCTCGACCCCGAGCGCCTGCTCGAGCTCATGTCCGCCGAGCGCGTGACGATCGCCGGCGGCGTCCCGACGATCTGGCTCGGCATTCTGGCGCTCCTTGACGCGCGCGCCGGGGAGAAGCGGTGGGATCTGTCGGCGTTGCGGCTGATGGTGGTGGGCGGGTCGGCGGCGCCGCCGTCGATGATCGACGGCTTCGCGCAGCGCCACGGACTGACGGTGATGCACGCATGGGGCATGACCGAGACGAACCCGGTGGGCACGATCGCGCGCATCAAGCGGTCGCTCTCGGCGGCGCCGTCGAGCGAGGTCCTCGCGCTGAAGGCGTCGCAAGGATACGCCGTGCCCTTTGTCGAGACGCAGCACGTCGACGACGCCGGGAAGGCGCTGCCGTGGGACGGCGAGACGATGGGCGAGCTCGAGGTCCGGGGCCCCTGGGTGGCGGCGTCGTACTTCGGTGGCGAGGGCGCCGATCGCTGGACGGCGGACGGATGGTTCAAGACGGGCGACGTCGTGACGATCGACCGCGAGGGGTACGTGCGCATCACGGACCGGGCGAAGGACGTCATCAAATCGGGCGGCGAGTGGATCAGCAGCGTCGCCCTCGAGAACGCGCTCATGGGACACCCGGCCGTGCTCGAGGCCGCCGTCTTCGCGGGGCGCCACCCCAAGTGGGACGAGCGGCCCATCGCGGCCATCGTCCTGAAGAAAGGGACGTACGCCACCGATCGCGAGCTCGCCGCCCACCTCGAGGGCAAGTTCCCGCGTTTCTGGTTGCCCGACGCCTACGTCGTTCTCGAGCAGATCCCGCGCACGTCCACGGGCAAGTTCCTCAAGACGAAGCTGCGCGAGCAGTACGGCGGAATGTTCGAGGGCAGGAAGGACTAGAGGATCAGCGGCCGGCGAAGCGACCGGCGCGGCGCTCGAGGAAAGACTGCAGTCCCTCGCGGGCGTCCTCGGTCGACATGAGGCGCACGATGTCGCCGCGGAGGGCGCGTGCGGCGGCCTGCTCTCCGTCGCGCCGCGCGAGGCGCGCCGACGCGAGCGTCGCCCGCACCCCGAGCGGCGCCTGCGCCGCGATACGCGCCCCGATGGCGATCGCGCGATCGAGCAACCCCTCGCGAGGGGCGACCTCTTGCACCAGTCCGATGCGCAGCGCTTCGTCGGCGCCGAACGCCTCCGCGGTGAGCAAGAAGCGCATGGCGTTGCCCCACCCGAGCTGCGCAGGCGCGCGGAAGGTGGCCCCTCCGAAAGGAAAGATGCCTCGTCCGATTTCGAACTGCGCGAAGGTCGCGTCGTTCGAGCAGAGGCGCACGTCGCTCGCCAGGGCGAGCTCGATGCCGAGCGTGAAGACACGCCCCTGCATCGCGAGGACGACGGGCTTGGTCGGCAGCGGTCCGTCGATGCCCCACGGGTCCACGCCCGATTCCGGCCAGAGGGCCTTGCCCGAGGCGACGACGGGCCCGACGTCGGCGAGGTCGAGCCCGGCCGTGAAGTCCTTTCCGTGCGCGAAGACGACGGCGCACCGCAGCCCCGCGTCCTGCTCGAACCGGGTGTAGGCGTCGCCCAGCTCGCGGAGCATGTCGACGGTGAACGCATTGAGTTTGGCCGCGCGGTTCAGGCCGATCAGGCAGAGGTGCCCGCGCGTCTCGACGGCGATGAGGGGGTCGGAGCTCATCGCGAAAGGATAGACCGCTTGCGTCCGCGGCAAGGCCGATGCACTTCGGAGCTACGCGCCGTGCGCCTTTACGCCGCCATCTTTCTCGCCACGCTGAGCACAGTCGTCGTCCCCATTCCGGAGGAAGCCACCCTGCTCGGCGCCGGCTATGCGGCTCGCGTCGGCAGCGCGACCCTGCCAGGGGCGATGATCGCAGGCTGGCTCGCCGTGATGATCGGCGACACGTTCAGCTACTTCGTCGGGAGGCTGCTCCTCACGCGCCTCCTCCGCTCGAAGCTCGGGCGGCGTTTCCTTCCGGAGGCACGCCGCGCTTGGGCCGAGCGCCTCGTCGCCGAGAACGGCGCAAAGGCGATCGTCGTCGCGCGCTTCCTCGTTGGGCTGCGGGGATTCGTCTACTTCGCCGTGGGAGCGTCG
>CALKVG010000493.1 GCA_937998045.1 uncultured Myxococcales bacterium | reverse complement strand
GCGGCGGACACCGGTAGACTTGCGAGTGTAGGCAGTCCAGGCGACTTTCCCGCCGTGCTCCGCGCAGAGGCTCCGACCGGCTAGCGCTCGCTGCGGCGCGTACGGTCTCAACGCTTCGTTGCTGCGGGCAAACAATTCCGGCTGCATGGTCAGCCACCGCGACTCGAGAGCGTCTCTGCCGGCGTCGCGCTTTCTTCGCGCCTCGCGTTCGTCCCTAATGAGCGCCCCTTACGCGAGGAGCTTTTCCGATGATGCGAGCCAGGCGTGCGTTCTGGGCGGTCGCGGCCGCCGGCGCGGCGATGCTTCCCCCTGCGGGGCCCGCTCGCGCAGATAGCGCGGATGTCTCGTGGTCGTCCGGAGAACCGCTGGTCCCGATGGCCAACTGTCTTTCGGCCCGCGCGCCCCACGCGATGCGCTGCCTCTCGTCTCGGCTCGTGCCTCGCTCCTATGCCGACGCCCGCATGCGCGCCCTTACGCCTCCGCCGGACGCCGGCGCGGGGGTCGACGCGTCTTCGGCGATCGGCACGTGCGACGGTATGACCGTCGGCAGCGGCAATGGCGGCGGAACCCCGTCGGGCCTCGGCCCGGCCGACTTTGCGAAGCTCTACGACATCCCCGATTCGACGGCAGGGGACGGGAAGGTCGTCGCGATCGTCGACGCCTGCTCGCATCCCGGCGTCGTCGCCGATCTCACGGCGTATCGATCGAAGTATGGCCTCCCGGCGCTGCCCCAGTGCGGGAGCGCAAATGGGAGTGCACCCGTGCGCGGCGGCGCCGCTTGCTTCGGCGTCGTCAGCCAGCGCGGCGACGCGACCATCGGCCCGCCCGACTCCGGCTGGGCGGGTGAGATCGCCCTCGACGTCGAGATGGTGAGTGCGGTGTGCCCCACGTGCAGCATTCTCCTCGTCGAAGCCGACTCTCCCAATTCCTGGGATCTCGGTCCCGCGGTTAACGAAGCCATCACCCTGGGCGCCTCCGCCGTGTCCAACAGCTACGGCGCTCCGGAGGACCCGAACGATCCGCTGGGGGCTGCGTACAGCGACGGCCCCTACACGGTCGACTACCAGCACGGCGGAGTTCTCGTCGCCGTCGCTTCGGGCGACGGCCTTTACAACAACCAGACGACCCAGAATAGCACCGTCCTCGCGCCGAGCTTTCCCTCCACGATCCCTGGTGTCCTCAGCGTCGGGGGGACGACCGCACGCGCGGGGAGCGGTACCGCGCGCGGCGGCTACACCGAGACCGTATGGAACAACAGCGGAGCCGACGGCACGACCAGCGGCTGCAGCGGTGAGTTCGCGAAACCCGCCTTTCAAGGCGCGATCGACATGGGGAGCTGCAACGCACGCGCGGACGTCGACGTCGCCGCCGTGGCCCAGAACGTCTCGACGTACGTCGGCGGGAGGTGGACGAGGTCCGCGGGCACGAGCTGCGCCTCCCCGCTGGTCGCCGCGCTCTTCACGCGAATCGGCGTTGCCGATCGGCCCAACGCGTTCTTCTACGCGAACGGGTCCGCTTTTTACGATGTGACGTCCGGTAACAACGACCCGAGCGCGGCGTGCCACGACGTCATGTGCACCGCGGGAACGGGATGGGACGGGCCGACGGGGTGGGGGACTCCGAACGCGACGGCGCTGCTCGCGCGGGTCGCCAGCGACGCGGGTGCGGTCGACGACGCAGGCCAGGGCGAGGACGCGAGCCAGGGCGTCGACTCCGCAACGAGCAGCGACGCCGGTCAAGGCGCCGATACGGGTCACGGCGACGAGGGGGGCGCGGCCGACGCCGGCCACGTCGACGACGGCGGGTCGAGCGAGGACGCGAGCTCCGGAGACGCAGAGTCGCCCGGCGACGCGAGCGTGCTCGCGGACGCGACGTCCGGTCAGGACTCGGGCTCGCACGTTGACGCAACGGCGCCCGGCGATGACGGCGGCAGCATCACCGGGAACGACTCCGGAGGATCGCTCGCGAGCGATGCGGGCGGCGCAGAGGACGACGGCGGCGACGGCGCGACCGGTGGTTCGGGCGGTTGCAGCTGCAGGGAGGCGGGGTCTCCGGCCCCCCTGCAGGGCCCCGCAGCCATTCTGGTCGCGCTGGGGGTCGGCCTGGCCTTCGTCCGGCGGCGCCGGTGAGCCGCGCCCGCGAGAGCTCTGCTCTGGAGGCGCGCGTTGCGGGGCGCTATGGGACACATGAGATATGTCCCCGTGCCCCCAATGCGGTCGTGAGGCTCCCATCGCGTATCACGGGGTCGTGCCGCAATGCACGGCGTGCGGAGCGGTCCGGCCGCCGCTCTCGAACCCCTCGGTGAACCTCGCGGGCAAGCCCTCCCGCATCGGCGGCGTCGTGGCGAGCGTCGTTGGCTGGCTCGTCCTCGTCGTCGGGGGCTCGATCTCGCTGGGCATCGCGCTGCTCTTCGCCGCCTTCGGCGCCGCAGCGGTGGGCGCCGCGATCGCGCTGCCTTTTGCGATCGTCTCCCTCGCAATCGGCGTGGTGCTCGTCCGTCGCGGCGCGTCGCTCAACCGTGCGGGCCTCGAGGCCGAGCGCGAGACCCGTGCGCAAGCGCTCCTCGCCGTCGTCGCTCATCGCGGATCGGTCACGGCGGCCGAAGCGGCGCAGGCCCTCGGCGTGGGCGTCGCCGAGGCGGACGCCATGCTCACGGAGCTCGCGAAGCGAGAGCCCGACCGCCTCGCTGTCGACGTGGACGACCAGGGCATCGTCCGCTACCGGCTCGCGCGCATCGCCGGAGACTCCCGGGTGCGCGTGGAGGCGGGGGAAGGCTGGCCACACGACGAAGGCGAGGCCGCGGAGGCGGCGCGGGGGGCGAGCAAGAAGGAGGCGGGGGCGTGACCGCAGCGTCGCGGGCGCGCGCGCTTCGCGTGCTGCATACGGAGCTCGACGCCTGCTCCTCTTGCCCGAAGATGATCGGCCCCGTGGTGCACGGCCCGCCGGTCCTGAGCCGCGTGATCCTCGTCGGCCAAGCGCCGGGCCCGCGCGAGGGCGCCTTCGGTCGTCCCTTCGCGTGGACCGCGGGGCGGACGATGTTCCGCTGGTTCGAGGAGGCTCTCGGCGTCGACGAGGCGACCTTCCGCGCGCGCGTCTACATGGCGGCGGTCGCCCGTTGCTTTCCGGGCAAGGCGAGCGGCGGCGGAGATCGCAAGCCTGCGCCGGACGAGATTGCGCGATGCGAGAGGTGGCTCGCGCGGGAGGCGGCGATCCTAGAGCCCGAGCTCGTACTCGCCGTCGGAACGCTCGCGATCGAGCGCGTGCTCGGACGCAAGGTGCCGCTGGCGGACGTGGTCGGCACGGTCTGTCGGGCTCGCTGGCACGATCGCGACGTCGAGGTCGTGTCCCTACCCCATCCGAGCGGCGCCTCCCCGTGGCACAAGGTGGATCCCGGCAGGGGTCTGCTCGCGGCAGCCCTTCGCAAGCTCGCGCACCATCCTGCCATGCGCGCATCGCTCGGGCTCTGAGCTCGAGCGCGTGTCTGCGGACGCGCGGCCGTGGTAGGGCACAGTCATGAACAGCCGAGCGCTGGGGAGCGCGCGAGTCAGCGTCGTGGGCCTGGGCGCGATGCCGCTCGCGATCGCCGGTCGTCCCTCGGAGGCGGAGGCCATTCGCGTCGTGCACGCCGCGCTGGACGCCGGGATGGACTGGATCGACACCGCCGACGCCTATTGCGTCGACAGCGCCGATACGGGCTACGGCGAGCGCGTGGTCGCGCGAGCCCTTCGCGAGCGGGGGGGTCACCGCGACGAAGTCCGGGTCGCGACCAAGGGCGGCATCGTTCGCCCCGGCGGGGAGTGGCAGCCCGACGGAAGGCCGGAGCACCTGCGCGCCGCGTGCGACGCGAGCCTCAAGAGCCTCGGCGTGTCCTCGATTTTCCTCTATCAGCTCCACTGCCCCGACCCGAAGGTGTACTTCCCCGACAGCGTGGGGGCGATCGCCGAGCTCCAGCGCGAGGGCAAGGTGCAGCACGTCGGCCTCAGCAACGTCGACGTCGCCCACATCCGGCAGGCCCGCAAGATCGTGAGCGTGGCCGCCGTGCAGAACCGCTGCAACGTCTTCGAGCGTTCGCCCTTGGCCAGCGGTGTCGTTGATGCCTGCGAACGCGACGGGATCGCGTTCATCGCGCACAGCCCGGTCGGCGGTCATCGCGGCCACGTGCGCGTTACGTCCGACGCGACGCTGGGCGCCGTTGCCGGCCGGCTCGGCCTCAGTCCATACCAGGTAGCGATCGCGTGGCTGCTGGCGCGCTCGCCGGCCATCGTGGTCATTCCGGGAGCGAGCCGCGTCGAGAGCGCGCGATCCAGCGCCGCAGCTGGCGACGCCGTCCTGTCCACGGCAGACCTTCACGAGATCGATCGCGCGTTCCCGGAACCCTCGGCGATCGCGCGCCGTTTGGGTGCCGCAGGACGAGAAGCGCGCCACTGGGTCCGGTCGCTGCGCCAGCGGACGTCCGGCGGCCGCTGAACGCTACTCGACGACCTCGAAGGGCCGCATCATCTCGTTGGCCGCGTGCTCGAGCACGTGACAGTGCCACACGTAGCGACCGGTATATCCTTCGAAGCGTACGATGATGCGCGTGATCATCCCGGGGTCGGCGCGAACGGTGTCCTTCCATCCCAGCTCGTTTGCCGGTGCGGGAACGGGGCGGCCGAGCAACGTCATCTTCCCGGTCGTGAGGAACTCGTCGGCGTCGAAGGGCTGTCGATGGACCACCTGGAAGCGAACGAGGTGCAGGTGGATGGGATGCGTGTCCTCGGTGAGATTCATCAGATCCCAGATCTCCACCGAGCCGCGCCTGGGCCTCTCGGTCACGGGGTCGCGCCAGCGCGACGCGTTCAGGAGCATGAGCATGCCGTGCGTCTTCGGGTCCTCGTACTCGTTGAGCGTCAGCGTCCGCGTGCCCACGGCCGCCGATTCGGGAGTCCTCGGGACCGGCCGCAGTCGGGCCGGGAGCGCGCGGGTCCTCTGCTTCGCGCGCGCCCCGACGCGGAGCTGCATCAGCTCGAAGGCCTGGCTCTTGAGCACGATCGTCCGTCCGGCAGCTCCCTGGAAATCGACGACCACGTCCGCCC
>CALKVG010000492.1 GCA_937998045.1 uncultured Myxococcales bacterium | reverse complement strand
TACACGCGTAAGATCGTCGGCAGCGTCAGATGTGTATAAGAGACAGGCTTCGACCGCCGCATCACCGTTCCCCGTCCCGACGTGCGTGGCCGCGAGGAGATCCTCCGCGTGCACACCAAGCGCACGCCCCTCTCGCCGGACGTCGACCTCGAGACGCTCGCGCGAGGCACCCCGGGCTTCTCCGGCGCCGATCTCGAGAACCTCGTCAACGAGGCCGCGCTGCTCGCCGCGCGTCAGGACAAGGACGCGGTCAACATGGTCGACTTCGAGCTCGCCAAGGACAAGGTCTACATGGGGACCGAACGGCGCTCGATGGTCATCAGCGACGACGAGAAGAAGACGACCGCGATCCACGAGGCAGGGCACACGCTCATCAGCGTGCTCATCTCGCACCACGATCCGGTCCACAAGGTGAGCATCATCCCGCGCGGCCCGGCGCTCGGCGTCACGTGGTACCTGCCGAAGGACGACCGCCACAACCTGTCCAAGGAGCAGGCGGAGAGCAACATCGCCGTCGCCCTCGGCGGGCGCATCGCCGAGGAGATCGTCTTCGGACGGATGACCACCGGAGCCGGGAACGACATCGAGCGCGCGACCGAGATCGCGCACAAGATGGTGTGCGAGTGGGGCATGAGCGAGAAGCTCGGCCCGCTCGCGTACGGCAAGAAGGAAGAGTCGATCTTCCTCGGCCGTGACTACGGCCAGCGCACGCAGGACTACTCCGAGCAGACGGCGCAGGACATCGACCAGGAAGTGCGCGCGATCGTCCAGCGCCAGTACGTGCGCGTGAAGGAGCTCCTCACGCGCGAGCGCGAGAAGCTGCAGAGCCTCTCGGACTTGCTCATCGAGCGCGAGACGCTCGACGCCGAGGAGATCGCCGCGGTGCTCGAGGGCCGCGAGCTCCCCAAGCGCGAGAAGGTGGTCATCCCCACCTACGCCGAGAAGGAGAAGGCGAGCAAAGAGAAGCGCCGCGTCGCGAGCATCTTCGGCGGCCCGCCGAAGCCCGCCACCAGCGGCAGCTAATCTCGCCAAGCCGCCACAAGACGCCGCGAAGAGAGGTGGGGTTTCTCCCCTCCCCCTCTTCGTGGCGTCTCTCGTTAAGGGCTCTTCGGCGTGGGGCAGTTCAGGAGCGCCCGCCGAAACTGCCGCCACCGTCCGTACCGAGCAACTGGGCGACCGCGCGCGCAAACCCCTCGGCACGGAAACCCCGTCGGACAGACGACTGGACGGCGCTCGCAACGGCGACCCGGATCGATTCCACCCGCACGTGTTTCCCTAACGCGTGGGCGACCACGAGCAGGTCGTAGCGCACTTGTTCGTCGTCCTCGCCAAGAGGCCATAGCTCGAGGAACGACTTGACCAGGGCCGTGTCCAACGGAGCTGGGCCGGCTCTCCAGCACCCCGCCAGGACGTTGGCTGCCACGTCGGCGGCCGCCGGCGTCCACTGCGCCAGCGCCCAGCCAATGACCAGCGCGTCGACGGAGATCCCTCGGCGGCACAGGCCCGCGCCCATGGAAATCAGGCGATCGAAGTCCCCTCGAGGGTAATCCTGAGCCATGCGCTCCCACGCCGCGCGCAATACCGCACGGCGTTTCTCGTCTTGGAGCCGCGCAATCGCTTCCCAGTCTTTCGAATGCCACAGGCTATCGTTCATGGCCTGCGATCCAGATCGTCGAAGTGTTGGTGCCCTGCGATTGTAGCAGTTGCTCTACCGCGGCGGCGGCGGCGGGATCCTCGTCCACCATACGGCCATCAAGCCTATCGAACGAGTAGCTCGAGTTGAAGTCGAGCTGCCACTCCGGAGGATGCGTTCCTGGAACTGCGTGCAACTCACCCCCGGCCCTTCCCGGGGGACGCACTTTCCCGCCCGGCGGAAGGAGGTCTGCATGCTTCACGGGCCGCGGACCGCCATCGCTGTGGAAACCTGGCTGGTTCTCTGGCGCGACAACAAAGTTCCCATTCGCGTCGATCACCCAGAGGTACGTTTGCGAGGGGTCCAGGCGCTGCGGCCTGAAGGGGTTCTCCCCATCGTGTCGCTCATAGCGGGGCGGCAGGTGATACGGCCACTCGTTCTTACGGTTCGTGTGGACTCCAGTGACAGGCATGACCGTATCGAGGTCTGGCCGTGGAGGTAGGGGAACGCCGAAATGGGGAGGTGGCGTGCCGTCGCCTGGGGCGAAGGGCTGAGGTGACCACCCCGGAGCCGGCGAAGATCCAAACATCGATGGGTCCGGAAGCTGTATGACGACCGGGCCGCTGGGCTGCGGCGCGGGCGCGGGCGCGGGCGCGGGCAAGTCTCCGCCATTCGCTCCGGCCACCGGCGCCGGCCCACCCCCAAACCTGAAGCCTGGAGCCAGCTGAGGCCTTCCCGCCGCGTTCCCCGCATGATCCTGCGCAGCTTGAATGGCGTTGTTCGTACGACGCGCCCAACGTTCGGCGTCGTCACCGATCCATTCCGGTGGCAGGGGTGGTCTTGGCTGCGGATTCGCCGTCACATGGGCCACCTCCGCGACAGGGTCCAATTGGACGTGTGCGTTGCCATACGAATAGACCGGCGGATCCAAATAAGAAGGGTTGTGGACCAGGACCGGCAGCGACCCGACGAAATACGTGTGAGTGACGTCGACCTCGAAATTGTAGACGACCGCCTCGAGCGCGAACGGCGTGACGGAGACAACAGCGAGCTCGTGACCGGCTACGCCCAGAAGGGGCTCTCGTTCGGTGAGGGAGCCGGCCTCGATCCAACCCCGGCCGAGCGACCAAAAGCGATGCTCCGGTGTCGAGCGGATGACCTCCTCCGTCCCATCGGCGTCCGCGATGCGGACGTCCACGACCGAGGGCGCCAGGCGCACGTACGTACGTACGATCGGCTTGGCGGACACCGTTCCGGTTTGCTCGTCGCGGGAGACGACGAGGTCCCCGACCCTCAGCTCTTCGATGGCTCGTGTGCCGTCCGGAGTTTCGACGGGCGTTCCCGCGACAAAACAATTGCCGCTACCGAGGGGGGCAGCCCGTCCCGGTGCAGAAGGCGCCAGCGTTGTCACCCGACCCGGCCGGCGTCGGACTGCCGTTTGACGCGAACGGCCCCGTTCCGTCCCCGCCCGCACATCCTGATGCACTCAATTCTCCAACACAATTCGACTGCCTGTTGACGACGCGCCGGATGTCGGACCCGAAGACCGTGAATGCGCCGACTGCGGCGAGGACGACCAGACCGCAAACGACTATGGCCTCAACGTACGCGGCGCCCCTCTTGGTCGCGGCCCGCGGGCGGACAAAAGCGGCCGCCGCGGACGGAGGCACGGCGCGCTTGTGCGTGTTCGCGCCGTCGCGGAGCGGTACGCGGAGGACGGATCGCTGCAATCGTGAGTTCCGCATCCGCTGCCGCCCGAGCAGGATGCGTGCCGGCGGCGGCTATCCCGAACTTGGGCTACTTCCGCCTGTCGGATTGGACGCGCGTGCCCGTCGCGGACCGATCGCGTCCGGGCTGTTGGATCCAGTTGACGGTTCCGCAGCTGCCAACCCCGAATTCGAGTCCCCCTTCGTCCTGGGCCCCGAGGACGCGTTCTCTCAGGCGACGTCGCGTCGCCGCCGCAGCCTGCGTACGAACGCTGCCGCCCCCACCGCCGCCAGCAAGACCGCCAGCGTTCGCGGCGCTCCCGATCGCGCGCCGACGCCGCTGCGGCAGCCGTACGTCGGCGGAGTCACGCCGCTCGCGTCCGGGCCCGTCGAAGGGTCCGCCGCCGTGTCGGGCTGCACCGTGTACTTTAGCTTCGACGTATCGAAGCCATTGTCTTGCGCGCGCTTCGTGATGCGCTCCAGCGTCGCCTGGTCGAGCTTCGGCGTGCGGCTGAGGATCCAGAGGTAGTCGCGCGACGGGTGACCCACGACGGCGTACTCGTATTGCCCGCCCAGATCGATGATCCAGTAGTCGCCGTAGAAGCCGCCGAAGTCGACTTGCAGCTTCGCCGGCGCGCTCGTGTCCTGGACGACCGCGTTGGCGATCACCTGGCGTACGGGACCTGCGAGCGAACCGACGTTGCACTGGTGCAATAGCGTGAGGCTCGTCGGGCTGGTCACCGCGTAGCTGGCGCGCGTGCCGGTGCAGTTCGTCTGCGTCGCACGCGGCAGCGACGCGATCTCGTACCACTGACCCTGGAACCGGTTCAGGTCGACCGACGCTACGGTCTCCAGCGGCGGGTCCTGCTTGCACGCCGCCGCACCGAGCGAGAGTCCCAACGCGAGGACGGCGACCGCGAGGGACGGCACGTCTCCGCCCCCGCCACGCTTGCGAGGCGGCGTGGACGACGCGCCGGAGCGTGGTCCAGACCTGGCGGTGCGACGGGCCATGGCACGCGCCTTACCACAGAGCGCGAGTTCGACGGAGCACGCACTGGACGTGGATCGGCGATGTCACACGAGCGATACTTCGTCGCGACCCCCGCCCCGATCGTGCGACAATTTGCGTACCTTTGGGGTCCCACCATGACCATCGCGCGCCTGTTCTTCGCCGGCTCCGTCGCCGTCGTCACCGCAATCGCCTGCGGCGGCGGCAGCGGCGGCAGCAGCAGCACCTCCACCAGCGGCAACGGCTTCCCCTTCAGCGGGCCCTCCTGCCCGTCCGGCACGCAGCCGAGTGGCATGCCGGCGAGCGCCGCGTGCGCGCAGTGCATCGATTCCCAGTGCTCGGAGCAATGCCTCGTCAGCGATTGCTCGGCCTACTACGACTGCGCGTGCGCGTGCGCTCCGAACGACGCGGCGTGCGCGCAGGGCTGCGCGCCCCAGATGACGCAGGCCTGCCAGACGTGCCTCGCCGGCATCACCGGCTGCTTCTTCGGGACATGCGGCAGCTCGTGCTTCGGCGGCCTTCTCGACGCCGGCCTCGGGGGCCTGCTCGACGCCGGCTTCGGCGGCCACTGCTCGCAGCTCGCTCCCTGCTGCTCGTCGCTGGCGACGACGGCCGAGCAGATGGCCTGCGCCCAGCTCGTCGCCGGCGGCAACGACGCCGCCTGCCAGCAGGGCCTCGCCATGTACGGCGACGGCGGCCACTGCAACTGACGACCCTTCTCCGGCGCGGCTCAGGCGCCCCGCATCGCCTGCACGGGGTTGATCCGCGCCGCGCGCACCGCGGGCCAGAAGCCGCCGAGGATGCCCATGACGCCGGCCGCGAGCATCGCCGAGCCGATGATGCCGACGCTCGGCTCGAAGCGGAAGACCATCTCCGAGAAGGTGGCCCAGTTCATCGTCGAGAACTCCTTCAGCGACATGAGGAGCGAGGCCGCCGCGCCGAGCGCGCCTCCGACGAGCGAGAGGACGATCGACTCGAAGAGGAACGACGTGAGGATCTGGAAACGCGAGAAGCCGAGCGCGCGCAACGTGCCGATCTCGCGCTGGCGCTGAGCGACGGTTGCGTGCATCGTGATCATCGCGCCGATCATCGCGCCCACCGAGAAGAAGAAGGCGATGGCGAAGCCCAGGGCCGAGAGGAAGATAGACGTTCCCTGCGACGTCTTCAGCAGGAACTCCTCCTCGCGCATCGCCGCGACGTCGAGCTGCCGGTTGGCGTCGATCGCCGCGGCGAAGCCGTCGAACTTCGCGGGCGAATCGAGGCGCACGCGCACGCTCGACACGATGGGACCGCGCCCGAAGTTCGCGCGCACGCGGTCGACGTCCGCCCATATCTCGGACTCGTAGGCCGAGCCGCCGTCCTCGAAGACGCCGACGACCTTCATCGGGCGGTTTTTCCGCATCTCGAAGACGCCGTCGAGGTCGAGCCCCTTGAAGCGCCCGCGGATCGCGCGCCCGATGACCACCTCGTCGGTCCCCGGGGTCGCCGCGCGCCCGGCGACGATCTTCATCGTCGGCCGGAAGGCGATCGAGTCGTCGGTCATGCCCCGGATGAGGACATTCGAGAAGCCACCCTCGACGCCGATCTTGTCGAGCAGGACCACCGCGACGAGCTCCCCGATCGCCTGCTGCCGGCCGTTCGGAAACGCGGAGACTCCCGGCTCGGTGCCGATGATCGCGATCTTCGCGACCTCGATGCCGCTCTCCATCTCGGCGCTCGCGCCCTTGCGCAGGACGATCGCCACCGCGGGGTCCGACGCCTGGTGCATGGCCTTGTGAATGCCGTTGGCCAGCATCCGCGCGGTCGCGAAGACGAAGACGACGAGCGCGAGACCGAGCGCCGCCGCGGCGGTCGTCGTCCTGCGCGCGCGCAGGTTCCTCAGGTTGTACGCAATCGGAATCACGCGATCCTCCGGAGCGCTTCGGTGACCTGCAGGCGCGCCGCCTGGATCGCCGGGATGAGCGACGCAGCGACGCCGAGGAGGACGGTGAGGGCGAGCGCCTCGAGCGCGGTGACCACGCTGATGCGCACGGCGGGGAAGAAGCCGCCCATGTTCTCCTCCATCCAGCGGCCCATCCCCAGCTGGACGAGCGGATACGACAGGATGAGACCCACGGCGCCGGCGAAGAGCGCGACGGTGAACGCCTCCCCGATGACGAACATGCGCACGTGCCCGGGCTGGAACCCTAGCGCTCGGAGGACGCCGTACTCGGTCGTCCGCTCGCGCACGCCCATGGCGATCGTGTTGCCGAGGATGAGCATCATGATGACGAGGATGATGAGCGACACGATGTCGAGCGCCGTGAAGATCGCGCTCGCGCCCCCGAGAAACCCCTGGTTCATCGCGCGCTCGCTCATCGTCGTCGTCTGGTTGTCCTCGTCGTCGAAGAGCTTGTCGATGGCGGCGCTCACCTGCGCGCTCTTCGACGGGTCGTCGACGCGGGTGACGATCCAGCCGATCTTGTCCTTCTGGCGCTCGTTCGCCTTGTCGTTCAGGTACGACCAGTGGAAGAAAAACTCCGACTGGTCCATCGCCGACTGCGGCGGCACGCTGTAAAGGGCGTCGATCGTGTACTCCCAGTCGCCGGGGTAGATCGTGCCGGCGAGGACGACCTTGTCCCCGACCTTCCACCCGTTCTTGTGCGCGAGCGTGGCGCCGACGATCGCCCCCTGCTTGTCGCTCTTCCATCGCTGGAGGGCGTCCGGCGGGAGCTGCACCTCGGGGTAGAGGTCGAAGATGCTGTCGTCGGCCGCCATGTTCGCGAAGAACATGTTCGGATCCTTCGGATACTTCGCGCCCGCCCAGTTCATGTACGAGGCGGCCTTCACCCCGGGGATCTTCGTGCGGACGTCGTCGATGTAGTGCTTCGGCAGCGGGACGACGATCGACACCTTGTGGCGCGTCGCGAGGCGGTCCTTCGCCGCGTAGTCGACGCCCGCGTACCACGCGCCGATGATCGTCCGCAGCATGACGAACGCGATGACGGCCACCGCGCCGCCGAGGATCGTCATCGTCGTGCGGAACTTGTTGCGCCAGGCGTTCTTCGCCGCGACCCCGAGGAGCGTCACTGGAGCTCCCCTTTGTTCAGCTTGCGGATGACGCCCGCGCGCTCGGCCGCCGCCGGGTCGTGCGTCACCATCAAGATGGTCTTTTTGAACTCCTTGTTCAGCTTGTCGAGGAGCGCGAGGATCTCATCGGCCGCCTTGCGATCGAGGTCGCCGGTCGGCTCGTCGCAGACGAGGATCGTCGGGTCGTTCACGATCGCGCGCGCGATCGCGACGCGCTGCTCCTGACCGCCGGAGAGCTGGCGCGGGTAGTGGTTCATCCGGTCCTCGAGGCCGACGACACGGAGGGCCGTCTGCGCCCGCTTCTTCCGCTCGCTCGAAGGCAGGCTCGTCAAGAGCAGCGGCAGCTCGACGTTCTCGAGCGCGGTGAGCACCGGGAGCAGGTTGTACGCCTGGAAGATGAAGCCGATCTTCGCCGAGCGAAATTTCGCGAGCTGACCGTCGCTCATGGTCGACAGCTCACTGCCGGCCACCTTGGCTGTCCCGGACGTCGGCTTGTCGAGGCCCGCGATCAAGTTGAGGAGGGTCGACTTGCCGGAACCGCTGGGCCCCATGAGCGCCTCGAACGCGCCGTCGGGGACCTGCAGGTTGAGGTTCTGCAGCACGGGGACGGACTCCTTACCGCGATAGAACGTCTTCGAGACACCGCGAAGCTCCACGATGCCGCCGTCGCTTCGGTACGGAGTTTCCATTCGCTCAGTTCCCCTTCTCCTTGACCTTCATTCCGTCGACGAGCTCCGGCGGCGGCGACCCGACGAGGCGCGCGCCGCTCGAAGGACCGGACAGGAGCTCGACGCCGCTCCCCGCGACCGTCCCCGTCGTGACGGGCACACCGCGCACGGTGCCGTCGTCGCCGATGACGAAGACGACCCTGCGCCCGCCGCGATCGACGACCGCGTCGGCGGGGACGACCTTCTTCGGGGGCGCCTTGAGCGCATCGTCGCTCACCGGCGCCGAGAGGAAGCTCACGCGCGCGCTCATCTCCGGGAGCACGCCGTCCGTCGGATCGACGAACTTCACCTTCACGACGAGCGTCGCCTTCGATCGGTCGACGCGCTTGCCGAGCTCGACGACCTCGCCGCGGTAGTGGTGGTCGGGATACGCGTCGAGGGTGATCTCCGCCGGGCCGCCCACCTTCACCGACGCGAGGCGGTTCTCGGGGACGTCGACCTCGGCCAGAAGCGACCGGAAGTCCGCGAGCTCGACGATGGGCGTGGAGTCGCCGGGGCTCGCGATCTCGCCGGGCTTCATCGGCTTGGTCACGACGGTCCCGTCGATGGGCGCGACGACCGTGCGCTCGCGGAGGTTCACGCCGCTCGTCGAGCGCTCCGCCTCGGCGGCGACCACCTCGGCCTCCGCGGCCTTCACCTGCTGCTCGAGCGACGCCTGCTGCGCGTGGAGATCGTCGAGGACGCTCTTGCTCTCGGCCCCGCTGGCGACGAGCGGCGTCTCGCGCGCGACCTTCACCTTCGTCTCCGCGAGCGTGGCGCGCGCCGTCTCGACGCGCGCCTGCGAGACCGCCACCCGCGACGCCGCCGCAGCGACCGCGCTCCGCTGGTCGAGCGTCTCCATCTCGGCGAGCACTTGCCCCGCCTTGACGGTGTCTCCCTCCTTCACGAGAACGCGCGCCAGGCGCCCGGTATCGTGGGGCCCGACCTTGGACGTGACCTGCGGGACGATGTATCCGGTGGCCGTCACCTGCACCGACGACTGCACCGGCGAGAGGAGCGCGACCTCCGTCGTCGTCACCTCCGTCTTGAAGACCTCCGCGCGGACGCGTGGGTACGCCAGATAGCCCGCCCCGCCGATGGCCCCGAGGAGCACGATCGCGAAGAGCGCGCGCTTGCCCGCGCCGCCGCTCGGCGCGGCCCGATCGATGCGGAGAGACGCCAGATCGGAGCTCAGCTGATCGTTCACGCGGGGGCCTTTCTAGCACGCGAGTGTGCCAGATCTCCTCGCGCGAATGCACTCGACAAGCCCGCGTTTCGTGCCCCGCACAGGATCGAAACGCCACGGCCGCCAAGGCGCCACGACGACGGCCCCCGTGACACGAAACGCCAAGGGGGAGTGCGATTCCCCTGCCCGGTCTCGAGGATCGGCGTCGCCGTGATGGGCATCCGCGGCGGCTTCCGGCCCGCCGCGGTCGGCAAGAGCAGCATCCTCCCTTTCCGCTCGCAAGAGGATGCCTCGTCTTCGCTGTGCCGTCTGCGCGCGAGCAAGAACCGGTGGTGCGCGCGCTGATACCGCGTCGCCGTGAGCGACGACGACGCACGGGTCGGCGGGAGCAGCCCGGGCGTTCGAAGGAGGCATGAGGCCGTCGAGCGGAACGCGGTGGTCGTGCGCGAGAAGGGTCAGGCGGCAAGCGTTATGGACGCGGGGATGAGCGGGAGCGCCGAGGTCGTCAGCGCGAGAAGCGCGCTCGTGAACGCGAACGGACGTATTGAAAGCGATACCCGTACGGCCATGAGAGAGAACGGCGCGACCGTATGCGAGGGAACGGCGACCGTAAGCGTTACCGGCGCATCCGCGAGCGTTACCGGCGCATCCGCGAGCGTTACCGGCGCATCCGCGAGCGTTACCGGCG
>CALKVG010000491.1 GCA_937998045.1 uncultured Myxococcales bacterium | reverse complement strand
GGCAACCCTTTCGACCGGGGCAACCCCCTTCCCGGAGGCAACCCTTTCGACCGGGGCAACCCCCTTCCCGGAGGCAACCCTTTCGACCGGGCAACCCCCTTCCCGGAGGGAACCCTTTTGGGGCCGGGGCCCCAAAAGACAAACCTGGAGACAAACCTGGGGATGCGGACCGACGATCGCCCGAACTGTGCTGCTCGGCTCCCCCCTTTGCGGCTGGCACGGGCGGGGTTAGAAGACTAGGGTCTCCTGGGATCTCCGACAGAGAGCGCTCGAACACGGAGGCGCGAGTATGGTCGACAAAGTCAAGAAGGTGTGGATCGACGGCGAGTTCGTAGAGTGGGACAGCGCGAACGTTCACGTCCTCACGCACTCGTTCCACTACGGCTTGGCGGCGTTCGAGGGCATCCGCGCCTACAAACGCGCCGATGGGAGCACGTACGTGTTTCGCCTGCGCGAGCACATCGACCGGCTGTTCGATACGTGCAAGATGTGCCTGCTCAAGCCGGAGTTCACGCGCGAGCAGGTCATCGCGGCCTGTTGCGAGACGCTGCGCACCAACGGCATGGCGGAGGGTTACCTCCGGCCGATGGTGTTCATCGGCGAGGGCGCGATGGGCATTTACGCCCCCACGAACCCCGTCCGCACGCTCATCGCCGGTTGGAAGTGGGGCGCGTATCTGGGTGAAGAAGCCCTCAAGAACGGCATTCGCGCAAAGATGAGCAGCTTCGCGCGCCTCCACATCAACGTGAACCTCGCCAAGGCCAAGATGACCGGCCAGTACACGAACTCGGTCCTCGCCAAGCGTGAGGCCAAGCTCGCCGGCTACGACGAGGCCATCCTCCTCGACACGAACGGCTACGTCAGCGAGGGCTCGGGCGAGAACGTCTTCGTCGTGCGCAAGGGCATCGTTTACACGCCCGATCTTTCCTGCTCCATCCTCGAGGGGATCACCCGCGACTCGATCATCACGCTCGCGCGCGAGCTCGGGCTCACGGTCGTCGAGGGGCGCATCACGCGTGACCAGCTGTGGCTCGCCGATGAAGTCTTCTTCACCGGCACCGCCGCCGAGGTCACCCCCGTCCGCGAGGTGGACAACCGCACCGTGGGCGACGGCACCATCGGGCCCATCACGAGGAGCCTTCAGACGCGGTTCTTCGAGGTCGTCCGCGGCAGCGACACGTCGCACCCCGAGTGGCTCACGCGCGTTTGAGCCGCGGGCTCGCCGCCGTCGGGCGGCTCGCGCTGTCCGGCCACTGCCTGCTGGCCTTCGCGTGTGGATCGCCTCCGGCGGTCACGGCTCCGGTCCAGGAACAGCCCGCGCCCTCGGTGTTCGCCGAAGACGACGTCCGCCCACTCCCCCGGTACCACTCGAAGCGCCTCGCCGTTTCGTTGCCGCTCCCGGACGGTCCGCGTTGGCGTATCGACGACCATTCGCAGCCCGAGCTCGTCGCGACGCACGGAGCGACGCGGTCCCGCGTCACCGTCGCCGTCTTTCGTGCGGACGAGCTCGTGGGACGCGCGCAATGCGAGGAGCTGGCGCGCGCCCGCAAGCTCCTCCCGCCCGGAGAGCTCCGCACGCTCGAGGACGACGTGACGGTGACCCAGGAGACGTTCGACACGCGCATCTGGGTCGCCCTGGAGCCCGGGGGAGGCCCCGAGCGTCCTCTGACGGGCCACGTCCTTGCCTTCGGCGGGTTCTTGCGCAAGTGCTACGTGTTTGCGTTCTCGACCGAGGTGGCCAGCGCGAGCGAAGAGCGAGTCCTCTCGTCACGCCTGGCGTATGCGCGCGCCCGCATCCTCGGGGGGCTCAGGCTCGACCCCTTCGGCGTCGTCCCGCGAGAGGAGACTGCACGCTAGTACGTCTGGCAACCGGCGTCACCGGCCGGCGTCGTCGTCCGCTGCTGCATCTGCGGAAGCGCGACCGGCGACTGCGTCCAGTCGAAGTCCTGGGTCATGTCGACCGCGTTCTTGTCGCGATCGGTGAGCGACGGCAGGTCGAAGTCGGCCTCGATGAACCGGAGCACCGAGCTGAACTCGGCTTTCGTGTGATCGATCGTCCCGCTCTTGGCGTACGGGGAGATGACGATCAGCGGGACCCGGAAGCCGAGGCCGTACGCGTCGATCTGCTGCGGGGCGACGTGATCGTAGAAGCCGCCGAAGTCGTCCCACGTGAGGAACATCGCGCTCGTGCTCCATTGCGGGCCGGCCGAGAGGGCCTGGAGCAGACTGACGGTCCAGTTCTCGCCGGTGCAGGTGCTCGCCGACGGGTGCTCGCTGACGACCGACGGGGTCGAGATCCAGCTCACGCTGGGGAGGTTCCCCGCCCGCGCGTCGATCGCGAACTGTTCGGTGGGCACGATGTGCTCTTTCCAGGCTTCGCTGTCGCGCATGTGGCGAATGGCGTCGTAGACGGTCCAGATGTACCCGGCAGAGCCCTGAAAGCCCGCGTCGTCGACGCCCGCCGTCGGCGCGTACATCTTCCAGCTCACGCCCGCCTCCGTCAGGACGTCGCCCAGGGTGAGAATGTCGAGGCAGGGATAGATCTCGACCACCTCCCCTTCCTGATCGAGCACGGCGACGCGCTCCTTCGGATCGGCGTCGCAGCCCCACACGCCCTTCTTCTGCGGGAGCGAGGGCACGTCTTCGGGCTCGAGGCCGGCCTCGCCCGGGTCCGGACAGCTCGTGACCGAGTTGCACGCCGCGACCTTGGGCGTCGGCGCCGCGTCTGCCTTCGCCCCGGCCGGGTTGTCCTCCACGCCGCCGCTCTGCGCTGCGATCGTGTAGAGGTGATTGGGAAAGCTCGGGCCGTGGAGGCTCGAGAAGAAGTTGTCGGCGAGGACGAACGTCTTCGCGAGCTGATAGTAATTCGGGATGTCGGCCGGATCGGCCACCTGGTACGAGAGGGGAGTTCCGTCGGGGTGCTTTGCGGGCGTGATCCTGTCGAAGCAGTTCATCCCTCCGTCGTTGTACGCGGTGAGGGCCGCTTCCCAGGCGTGCGAGATGTCCGGAGAGATGCGATCGAGGAGCGGCGCGAGCGGCACCGTTCCGCCGTCGCAGAGCCGACCCGACGTCGCGCCGTTCGCCCCGGGGAACTTTCCAAAGTAGTTGTCGAAGGTGCGGTTCTCCTTCACGAAGAAGATGACGTTCTTCACGGGGAACTTCGCCGCGTGATCGGAACCGCCGTCGAGACTTCCGTCGCTTCCCGGACCGGTGTCGGCCGGCGGTGACGCGTCGGCGGGCCGTGACGCGTCGGCGGACGGCGCGGAGTCGGCCACCGTCGAATCGCTCGCCCTACCGCCGTCGTCCGCGGCGCCGTGCTCGCCGCCGCTGCCGTTCGCTCCGCAACCTCCCGCGACGCCGACGGCGAGCGCGCCCGCAGCCACGAGGGCGACCGCGCCGAAAGCCAAAGAAGGCACGCGCCGTTGCATGACGCCGCCCGTTTGCATGGGCTGAGCCATCGCGCGCACCGGGGAAAACGCGCGCGGCGCGGGGTCGGGGGCGCGATCCGATCGATCCACGCGATCAAAGCGATCGCGGCCGAGCCCAGCCGTACTTCTGCGAGCCTGGTCACTTCCCACACCGGGGTTTGGGCCAGACATGCTGTCTGTGAGTCCCCCTCTGGCCGTCCTGGCAGCCGGCCTCATCGCGCTCGGGTTCGGGTACATCGGGTCGATGCCGCTCGCCGGGCCGGTCGCGGTGATGCAAGTGTCCCGCGGCGCGCGCGGCCACTTCTCCGAGGCGCTCCACATCGGCCTCGGCGCGGCGATAGCCGAGGCGATCTACGCGGGCGTCGCGTTCTTCGGGTACACGACCCTGCTCGCGCGGCATCCCCTCGTGGTCCCCCTGTCGCACGGCGTGACGGCCGTCGCGCTCGTTGCGCTCGGGGTCCGCTTTGCCTTCTGGAAGCCGAAGAGCGAAGAGGACAAGCACGCGGGCGCGGCCGGGACGACGCTCCTCGGCTTCACCGTCTCGGCGATGAATCCCACCCTGCTCGCCACGTGGGGCGCTGCGGTGGCGTTCCTCTACTCCAAGGGCCTGGCTCGCATGCCCCCGTGGGCCGCGATCCCGTTCGGCGTGTGCGCGGGGCTCGGGGTCGCCGGATGGAGCGCCACGCTGGCCGTCGTACTGCGAAAGTACGAGGGGAAGATGCCGCGGAAGGTCCTCACGTGGACGGTGCGCGGACTGGGGCTCACGCTCGTCGGACTCGGAGTGTGGTCGGGCGTGCAGCTCGTCACGTGGCTTCGAGGCGACCGCCCACCTCCCGCGCAGGCGGCGGTCTCGCTATGCTGCACGGGTGCAGACGAGCGCGCTGGACACCGACGTCGCCATCGAGACGCCCGAGCACATCGTGTTCCGCTACCGCGTCGCCGGTCCGAGCCGCCGCTTCCTCGCGTTTCTGCTCGATCTCCTCGTCTGCTACGGGTCGCTCGCGGTGATCGCGGTGATCGTCCTCCTCGCGGCGCTCGGCGGCGGCTCGATCACGGGAGCGACCGAGAGCCTCGCCGGCGCGGGCGCCGGGCTGATCCTGCTCCTGCTCTTCGCGGTCCAGTGGCTGTACTTTGCGGTGCTCGAGGGCTGGCGCGGGCGCACGCCCGGCAAGGCGGCGCTCGGACTCCGCGTCGTCACGACCACCGGGCGCCCCATCGGTTATCGCGCCGCGGCGCTGCGCAACGTGCTTCGCGCGGCGGACGCGCTCCCGCTCCAGGACCTCGCCGGGCTCCTGTCCGTCGCGGGGCTGGCGTCGATGGCGGCGACGCCCCGCTTCCAGCGCCTCGGCGACCTGGTCGCCGGGACGATGGTCGTCGTCGCCGATCGCGCCGGCGCGGCGGCGCCGATCGTCCTCTGGCCGCCGCCTCAGCCTCATGAGCTCGCGCAGCTCCCCGGCGAGGTCGCCCTCGACTCGGACGAGCGACAAGCGATCGAGATGTTCTTGCGGCGGCGCACCCGCCTGGGCGCGGCGCGCGAGTTCGAGCTCGCCGGGATGATCGCGCCGCTGCTCGCGGCGCGCGCCGGCTTCCGCCCGACCGATCCGCGTTCGGCGTCCGACCCGGCGCGCATCCTCGCCCTCCTGTACGACCGCGCGAGCAACGCGGGGCGCACCGAGGCCCCGCCGTCCTCGAGGACCCCCCGCTCATGGCGCTAGTCTCGACGCTCACGGAGGCTGCTTTCGCCGGTCGGCGGCAGCCCGACTGGGAGCGCCTCGACGGCATCGTTCGCCGCGCGCAGCACCGCGGCGTGCGCAAGCTGCCGGCGGAGCTCGTCGCGCAGCTCTCGCCGCTCTACCGGGACTTGTGCGCCGATCTGTCGCGCGCCGAAGGGTCCCGCTACAGCGCGCCGCTCATCGAGTACCTGCAGGGGCTCACCGCAGCCGCGCACGCCGTCCTCTACGGCGCGCAGCCGCGGGGGCGTGCGCTCGTCGTCGGGGGACGGCGCGGTTCGCCGCTGCGCGCCGCCATCGAAGCGTTCCCGCGCGCGGTGCGGCGATACAAGTGGGCGATGCTCGTGTCGTTCGCGCTGTTCTTCGCGCCGTTCTTCGTGGGCCTCTTCGCGACGCTCGCCGATCCGACGTTCGCGACGCGCGTCGCGCCGGAGTCGACGTTGCGCCCGCTGGCAGAGGCCTACCGGCAGGGCTTCGAGGCCGAACGCGGCGCGGGGCTCGACGCGTTCATGGCCGGCTACTACGTGCAGCACAACATCGGCATCGCCCTCACGTGCTTCGCGACCGGCCTCGCGTTCGGGCTGGGGTCGGCGTTCTACCTCGTGTTCAACGGGCTCTCGACGGGCGCGATCATGGGGTACGTGGCCGCGCACGGGGCCGGCGGGAACATCTTCACGTTCGTCGTGGGCCACAGCTCGCTCGAGCTCGGGGCCATCGTCCTGGCGGGCGGTGCGGGCCTCACGCTCGGGTGGGCGATCGTCGCCCCGGGCGAGCGGACGCGCGTGGCGTCGCTCCAGGCCGCGGCGCGCGGGGTCATCGTCGTCGTGTTCGGCGCCGCGGTCATGCTCACCCTCGCCGCCGCGGTCGAGGGGTTCTGGTCGGCCTCGACGGTACCCTCGACGGTCAAGCGCATCGTCGGCGCGACCCTCTTCTCGATCGTCGCCGCCTACGTCGCGCTGGCCGGGCGCGGCTCCGCAGAAGCCGCCGCCTTCGAACGCTCGCACGGGTCGGACCGATGGACCTGATGCGCGCGCGCGTGGCGCTTCGCGAACGCCCGCTGCTCGACGTGTTCGACCTCGCGATCCGCTTCTGCGTGGCGCACGCCCGGGCGTACGCGCGCGTATCGTGCGCGGTCGTCGTCCCGGCCTTCGCCCTGTCGTGGACCGTCGCGCGCACCGCCGGCTGGGGCCTCGCGTGGGCGACCGTCGTCCTGACGACGTCGTTCGCCGGGGCGCCCTTCGTCGCCCTCGCGTCGCGGCTCGTGTTCGCCGACGAGGTGCGCGCGATCGATGCGCTCGGCCTCGCGCTGCGTTCCCTGCCTCGCCTCGCAGGCGCGCGCCTCCTGGCGCTCCTCGCCTTCCTGGCCAGCCTCCTTCTGGCGGGGCTGCCCTGGCTGTGGGCGGGCACGGCGATGCTCTTCCTCGCCGAAGTCATCGTCCTCGAGAACGCCCGCGTGGGCGCGTCGCTCGCGCGCGCGCAGCGCGTGGCGAACGCCCACTTCGGCACGGCGCTCCTGGCGATGGTCCTGCTGGGGCTCGCCCCGCTCGCCGGCGCGATGCTCGCGGACCTGGGGGGACGCGAGCTCTTGCAAGACGTCCTCGAGATCAAGGCGCCCGCGTCGATGTTTGCCAGCGGCGGGAGCGTCCTGGCGCTGCTCGGCTGGTGGCTGACCGTGCCGCTCGCGGCCACCGCTCGCTTCTTCGTGTACCTCGACATTCGAACGCGCGCCGAGGGCTGGGACATCCAGACCCGCTTCGCCGCCATCGCCTCCCGCACGGCCGCGGCCGGAGCCCTGTCGTGAGGCGCTCCGCCGCCGGGGCGCTCGCGGTCGGCTGCATCCTGGCGGTGTCGCCGGTCGCATCGGCCGCGCTCGACCCGCAGCGCGCGCAGGCCGACGTGCAGGATGCGACGCGCGAGCAGTCGTTCCCCTTCTGCAGCGCGCCGCATGAACCGCTGTCGCGGCGCGCGCTCGCGCTGTGCGCGCACGCCGGAGAAATTCCGGGCTGCGATGGTTTCGCCGCGGCCTGCGCCAAGGGCCGGGAGACGCCGGAGCAGCGCCCGGCGCTGAGCGGACCCTGGGCGACGATCGGGGGGATCCTGAACGTCCTCGCGCAGGCGGTCGTATGGATCGTCGTCCTTGCGCTGCTCCTCGCGGTGATCGTCCCCATCGTCCGCGCGCTTCGCGGCCGGCGCGTCGAAACGAAGCGGGCCCCCGAGCCTCGCGCGACGGCCGTCGCCGCCCCCGTGGAGGCGGACGCTCCGCTCGCGTCGGACGAGGAAGAGCTCCTCCGCCGCGCCGCGGAGCTGGCCGCGCGGGGTGAGAACGCGGCCGCGCTCGAGCTGTACCTCGCCGCGAGCTTGCGCGCGCTGAGCAAGCGCGGAGCGCTGCGCCTCGCGCCGCATCGAACCAACGGGGAGTACGTGCGCGCCTGTTCCGACGCGATCGCCCGGCCCGCGCTGCGCGACATCGTGCGCGACGTCGATCGCGTGAAGTTCGGGGCCGCACCTGCCGGCGCCGGGATCCTCGAGGCCGCAGGGCGGCGGGCCTTCGCGATCGTGCGCGGCCTTCCGATCGCGCTGCTGCTGGCGTCCCTCGCGCTGTGCGCAGGATGCGAAGGATACGCGGACAAGGCGCGCCGCCCCGGCGACGATCCCGCGGGACTCGAGCTTCTCGGGGAGCTCTTGCGCCGAGAGGGCGCGAGAGTCGAGCCGCTCGCCACCTCGCTCGCGTCGTTGCCCCTCACCGGCCCGGACGCGGCGGCGCCGGCGGTGATCGTCGACGTCGAGCGCACACCGCTCGACGAGGACACGGCGGGGCACGTCGTCGCATGGGTCGAGGCGGGAGGGAGGCTCGTCCTTGCGGGAGACCCGGCCCGCTGGCCGGCCGCCTTCGGCGCGTCGCCGGCCGCGACCGGCGCCCACCGCGTCACTGTGCGCGCGCTCGTCTCGCGCGGCGCCGACGACGGCGACGACGACGGAGACTCCGAGGCGAGCACGCCGGAGTACGCGGCCGACGAGCAGCACGCCGAGCTCGCGGAAGGGGCGGCGGTCACGTTCCGGGACGCCGCCGAGCGCGCCGCCTGGTTCGACGACCAGACGCAGTACGCCGGCGGGCTCGTTCGCGGCGCCGGCCGCGGGTACGTCTTCGGCGTCGCGACCGACGAGCTCCTGACCAACGCGGGCCTCGCGCGCCCCGGGAACGCCGCCGCAGCCGTGGCGCTCTTCTCGCACGCAGGCCGCATGTCCTTCGCCATCGCCGATCCCGACGACGGCGTCGCGCCCCCGTCGACTCCCCTCGCGGCCATGCTCCGCGCCGGGCTGGGGCCGGGGCTGCTCCACGCCTTCGTCGCGTGCGTCGTGCTCTTCCTCGCCGCCGGCGTTCGCCTGGCGCGCCCCAAGCCCGCGCCGCCGCCGCTGCGCCGCGCGTTCGCCGAGCACGTGGACGCCGTGGGCGCCCTGTACGCGCGGACGCGGAGCGCGGCCCACGCGCTGGCCGCCTACGCGCAGTTCGCCGACGAGCGCCTGCGGGAGCGCCTGTCTCGCCAGCCGAGCCAGGGCGGCAACGTCGCGGCGTTTCTCGCGGCGCGCGCGGGCGTGCCGCTCGAGCGCTCTCAGCGCGTCTGGGCTCGCGCCGTCGAGGCCAGGGGCGGGGGACCGCCCCAGGGAGACGAGCTGGCGGTGCTCGCGGAGCTGAGGGCGATGGTTTCGGCGGTGATGGCGAAGGATACATAGACAAGGAGAAGCAGCGTGGACGCGATCCGGTTCCAGCAGACGTTCGAGCGCATCCGGCTCCAGGTGGCCCGTGTCGTGGTCGGGCAGGAGGAGCTCGTCGCGGGCGTCATCGTGGCGGCCATCGCGAAGGGGCACGTGCTCATCGAGGGCGCGCCGGGGCTGGGCAAGACGCTGGTCGCGCGCGCGCTCGCCGCCGCGAGCGGCTGCGCGTTCAAGCGCATCCAGTTCACGCCGGACCTCATGCCGAGCGACATCACCGGGTCGAGCGTCTACAGCCGGGAGACGGGGAAGTTCACCTTCGTCGCGGGGCCCATCTTCGCGCAGCTGCTCCTGGCCGACGAGATCAACCGGGCCCCCGCCAAGACGCAGAGCGCGCTGCTCGAGGCGATGCAGGACCACCAGGTGACCGTCGACGGAACGTCGCGGGCGCTGCCCTCCCCCTTCGTGGTCCTCGCCACGCAGAACCCCGTCGAGTCGCAGGGGACGTATCCGCTGCCCGAGGCGCAGCTCGATCGCTTCCTCTTCAAGCTGACCGTGTCCGACCCGCCGCCCGAGGTCGAGCGCACGATCGTGCGGCACCACGCCGACGGCTTCGATCCGACGGATCTCTCGGCGCTGGTACCGGCGACGTCCCCGGCGGAGATCGCGGAGATGCAGAGCCACGCGCGGGGCGTGCGCGTCGACGACGCCATCGTCGCGTACATCGTGGAGCTCGTGCGCCGGACGCGGGACGACCGCGCCATCGAGCTCGGCGCCAGCCCGCGGGCGAGCATCGCCTTGCTCAAGGCCGCCCAGGTCATCGCCGCCGCCGAGGGACGCGAGTTCGTGACGCCCGACGACGTGAAGCCGATGGTCGCCGCCGTCCTTCGCCACCGCGTGATGCTGCATCCGGACGCGCAGCTGCAGGGCACGTCGCCCGACGAGCGCATCGACGAGATCGTTCGCGCCGTTCCGGTCCCGCGCCTCGCGGCGTGAC
Organism: uncultured Myxococcales bacterium; assembly: GCA_937998045.1. GTDB lineage: Bacteria > Myxococcota_A > Polyangia > Polyangiales > Polyangiaceae > Palsa-1150. Next base: position 131 of record CALKVG010000491.1, on the reverse strand, counting down.
GCATGGATACCCGCCGGGCGTCGGTCTCGCTGGTCGTGGACCGGGCGCACTACACCCACGTCACGCTGGCGCTGTCGCGGGCCCAGACGTCCGTGTGGATCGCCACCGCCAACGTGAAGCAGCTGATGACC
>CALKVG010000490.1 GCA_937998045.1 uncultured Myxococcales bacterium | reverse complement strand
CGGCTATAAGGGGCCCTCGAATGGGCATCGGCAGCGCGGCCATCACCGGAGCGGCCGGATTTCTCGGCGGGCACCTCGTGCGGGGGTTCGAGTCGCGCGGCGTGCGCGTCGTCCCGCTCGTTCGCGTCGTTCGGGACTGGTCGCGCAAGGAGGCGCGCGCCCTCGAAGAAGCGCTGGCTGACCCGGCGGCGGCCTTCGGTGGCGCCGGCGTCGTGGTCCACGCCGCGGCGGTCCGCCACCGGTACGGAGTGGACGCGGCGACCTATCGCAGCGCCAACGTCGACCTGGTCGTCCGCACGATGCGCGCGGCCGCCGAGGCGGGGGTGCGCCGGTTCGTTCTCGTCAGCTCGGTGGGCGTGTACGGGTTCCCCTCGCGCCTGCCGGTTACGGAAGAACATCCGTATGCGCCGCGCACGCTCTACTCGGCGACGAAGGTCGAGGCGGAGATGCGCGCCCGCCGTTCGGCCCGCGAGCTCGGAATCGAGCTGACCATCGCCCGCCCGACGATCGTGTACGGCCCCGGGGACAAGAACGGGATGCTCGACAAGATGGCCGCGATGATCCGCGCGGGCACGTACCGCGTGGTCGGCCCAGGGGACAACGTGCTGCACCACACCCACGTCGACGACGTCGTCGAGGGTATCTGGCTCGCGGCCACTCGGCCGGAGGCAAGCGGCGATCACTTCCTCATCGCCGGGCCCGAGACGATCACGCTCGCCGAGCTCTCGGAGCTCGTCGCGCGCGCGGTGGGCAGGCCGCTGCCTCGAGGTCACATCCCGTCGGCGCTGGCGCGCGCGGTCGCGACCGTCGTCGACGTCGCCGCTTACCGCGGGGTCGCGTTCGCCGCGCGCGAGCCGCCGGTCAACCACGAAAAGCTCGACGTCATGACCCTGCCGATCTGTTTCGACATCGCCAAGGCCCGCCGTCTGCTGGGCTTCGCGCCGCGCGTCGGGTACGAGGAGGGGGTCATGCGCACGCTGCGCGGAGAGTGGCCTGCCCTAGCTCGTGTCGGTGCCACGCCGTGAACGCGGAGGGAGGGTCGATCCCCGGTGCGACCGGTGCATCGTCGAAGCGGCGCGGCTGGGCAGGCCGCGCGTTCTCCGCCGTCCTGGCGGTCGCCGCCCTCGTGTTCGTCGCGGTGGCCGTTCCCGTACGCGATCGGTGCTGGGATCCACGGGCGCCGGCGTCGACGAAGGTCGCCGTGTCGCACGACGCCGCTGGATGCACGCTGCACTTGCGCTCGGGCGACGTCCGCGTGGACACCGCGGAGTGCAGCCAGCTCCGGTGCGAACCGGGAGTGGCCTCCACGTTCGCCCACGTCCGGTTCGACGTTCTGGCGCTGCTCCTCGTCCTTTACGGCCTCGGCACCGTCCCGTGGGCGGCGCGGTGGCGCGCATTGCTCGGATTTGCGGGCGTGGATCTGTCGGTCATGCAGGTGTGGCGCGTCTGCATCGAGTCGCAAGCCGGCGGCGTCCTTCTGCCCGGGGGAATCGGCGGCGATGCCCTCCGAATCGTGTTCGTCCTCGGCCGACCGGCGCGCGCGGGTGAGAAGCGCCCTCGGGCGGCGATCGTCGTCGCGTCGGCGCTCCTGGACCGCGCCGTCGGCCTCGCGGTGCTCTCCGCGCTTGCCGCCGGGCTCGGGTTCGCCTGGGGGGGGCTCCACGCCGGCGCCCTGGCGTTCGCGCTCGCGGCGATCCCCGTCGCCTTCGTCGTCGGACTGGCGGTGCTGCGCGGCCTGCCGCTCGACCGTGCGGGCTCGTTCCTGGAGAGCCGCGTCGGGGTAGCCATTCGGCCGCTCCTCGACTACGTGCGCGACCCTCGCGCACCCCGCGCGATCCTCGCCGCGGCTGGGCTGAGCTTCCTCGTCGCCGGCGTGCAGTTGGCCACGATCCGTGGCCTCGTTTTCGCGCTGGGCGGCACGCCGACCGCCGAAAAGTGGGTATACGTCGGCAGCGCGATGGCATTCATCGTGGCAGCCTTGCCTGCGCTTCCTGGCGGCTGGGGCACCGCGGACGCCGCGTACGTCTTCTTCTTCGGATCGGCTGGGGCTGGGCTTCCGGCGAGTACGGCCCTGGCGGTGTGCTTGCTTTACCGGCTCTTCTGGTACCTTTCAGGGATAGCCGGAGCGGCTCTTCACGTCGCCCGGCCGCGGGTCGCTGCCGCAGGTACGCGCGGCCACCCGGCCGAAGATCCCCCCGCATGAACGTTTCGATCGTCATCCCGGCGCACAACGAGGCCGCCAATATCGGGCGCCTCCTGACCGCGCTCCTCGAGCAGGAGACGCGCGTGGCGCGCATCGTCGAGATCGTCGTCGTGGCGAGCGGATGCACCGACGACACCGCTGCGGTTTCGCGCGAGTTCGGGCGAGGTCGTCCCGGCTTGCATGTCCACGTCCAGGAGCGCCGAGAGGGAAAGGTCGCGGCGATCAACGCCTACCTCAAGCTTCGCGATCCTCGCGCCGACGTCACGGTCATCTGCAGCGCCGATCTCGACCTCCAGCGCGACGTCGTCGAGAAGATGGTCTGCTTCCTTCGCAGCCAGCCGGAGGTAGGCATGGTGGGTGGCCGTCCCGTGCCGAACAACGACGGCTCGACGCTCGTCGGGCGCATGGTCGGCGTCCTGTGGGAGCTGCACCATCGCGTGTCCCTCGAGGTGCCCAAGATGGGCGAGATCGTCGCGTTCCGCGCCCCGCTCGTCGAGTACGTGAGCGAGCTGTCCGTCGTCGACGAGGCGTCGATCGAGGACATCGTGCGCGCCAAGGGCTATAAGCTCGGCTACGTGCCCGACGCCGTGGTCAAAAACCACGGGCCCGAGACCTTCTCGGAGTACTTCGAGCAAAGGCGGCGGATCGCCCGCGGCCACTACTGGCTGGAGTTCGCCTTCGGGTACGAAGTGGCGACCCTCGATCGGTCGCTCCTCGTGAGGTCCGCCCTCGACGCCGCGCGCGAGCAGGACCGCTTCGGGCGCATCGCGCTCGCGGCGGCCGTCGGAACGGAGGTCGCCGCGCGGGTCGTCGGATTCTGGGACGCGCGCGTGATCGGCGGAAAGCACCGCACGTGGCGCGTCCTCCGCTCCACCAAGTCCCTCGGCGAACCGAACGTCGTCGGTCCCGCGCCGGAGAGGCCGCGTCGCCTCTCCGCGCGTCCCGGCCCCCAGGAGCAACACCCGCAGCCCGAGCGCCCCAACGGCGCTCCTTCGAAGGGCCTCGAAGGGCCCTCGAGGACGAGCGCGCGGGGGCGGGCGTCGTGAGGAAGCTGCCGCTGCTGGCGCGCCTCGCCGGCTACCGGGTGGCTCACGCGACGGGCCGTCTCAAGCAGCTCCCCGTCAACATGACCGTCTCGGTCACGTATTCGTGCCCGTCGCGCTGCGCCACCTGCGACATCTGGCAAAAGAAGGCCCGTGACCTCAGCGTCGACGAGTACGGGCGGCTCTTCCCGACGCTCGAGCGCGTCCCGGTCTGGGTGACCGTCTCGGGCGGCGATCAGTTCGTCCGCGGTGACCTCGACGAGATCGTCCGCCTCATCCGCTCGCAGATCGAGCCGAGCATCATCAACATCCCGATGAACGGCGTCATCACCGAGCGCATCTTTCGCCTCTTGCCGAAGATCGCGCAGTACTCGGTCGGCGCGCAGCTCGTCCTGAACTTGTCGGTCGACGAGATCGGCGAGGAGCACGATCGCATCCGCGGGGCCGAGCGAAACTTCGAAAAGCTCCAGCTCGTCGCCGACCTGATTCACGACCTCAAGAAGACCTACCCCCACGTGGTGCTCGGCGTTCATACGGTCATCTCGAAGCTCAACGTCCACCGCATCCCGGCGATCGAGCGAGAGGCGCGCGCCATCTTCCGGCCGGACTCCTACATCGCGGAGGTCGCCGAGAACCGCGTCGAGCTCCAGACGATGCACAAGGACATCACGCCGGATCCGGCGGACTTCCGGCGCGCGGTCGGTCATCTGCGGAACGTCATCCGGGAGAGTCGTTCGAATCACCCCGTCGCCCGCCTCGTCGAGTCGCTGCGCCTCGAATACTACGAGCTCGCCGCGCGCATCCTCGAGGAGAAGCGCCAGATCATCGAGTGCTACGCGGGCTGGGCGAGCGCCCACCTAGCGCCCGACGGCCATGTTTGGGGCTGCTGCGTGCGCGCGGAGAGCCTCGGCAACGTGCGCGACGCCGATTACGACTTCCGCTCCGTGTGGTTCGGCCCCCAGGCGGACTCCTTCCGCGCGAGTGTGCGCGCGCACGAGTGTGCCTGCCCGCTCGCGAACGCGAGCTACACGAACCTGCTGCTCGACGCGCCGTCGCTCGCGCGCGTCACGGCGCACATGGCCGGCGTCTGAACGATGGACGCGCTCGCGACGCAACGGATTGACCGCGACCGCGGGCTGGGCACGGCCTACGAGCGCTGGTGTTTCTACCAGCGCGTCGATCGCTGGGCCGAGGAGTACGCGGTCGCGAGCGCGCTCGAGGGGCCGGTCGACGGCATGGCCGGGGTGAGCGGCGTGCACCTCGTGGGCCTCGCGCGCCGCGGCGTCGCTGTCACGAGCGCGCTGCCGACCGCGGAAAAGGCCGCCATCGCGTGCGGCGTGTACGACCGCGCGGGCGCAAACGGTGCCGAGGTGCGCGTCGTCGCCGATCCGCGGCGTGCCGCGGAGGAGCTCGCGCCGGCCGACCTGGTCGTCATGTATCACGCGCTGCCGCTGGTGGACGACTGGCGCGGATACCTGCGCAGCATCGCGAAGCTCGCGCGTAAGCTCCTCGTGGTCACCGTATGCAACCCGGACAACTGGGGAGTCGCCGCGATCCGCCTCGCGGGCCGGTTGCGCGGGCGGCGCGACCTCGAGCCGCCGGAGACGTGGCGCACCGAGGTGCTCGCGCCCGAGCTCTGGTCGCTCGGCCGGGTACGCGATCACGTCTACTTCGATGCACCGTGGTGGCCCGATCTCCAGGTCGCGCCGGGGCAGTCGCTGCTCGATCGATCGCGCCAGCTGGTCCGCCAGGCGCGAGGCGACGTCCGCTTCACCGCGGAGGAGCCCGGCGCGAAGCTCGCCGAACGCTTCGTCTACGGGCCCGACCGGTGGCCGTACTTCGGCGGCGACGGATGGGTCGACGAGCTCTTGCCGGCGCTCCTTCGTCACCCCGGGTTCGACGGCTCGTTCCCGCGGCTTCGCGTGCGAATCGCCCACCTGCACGCGTTCGTCGTCGACACGCGTCCGCGCACACCCCAGGCGCGACGAAAGCTGGCGCTCGCGTCGGCCTGAGCGCTGTCCCCTGATTTCGACCACGCTCCGGTGCTGTCGCAGGAGTGTTCTCGCGTTGCGAACGATCCCGGCCTCTCGCGCGGACGCCGCGGCGCGCAACGAATCGCGATCCGCGATGTTTCCTGCACGAGTCCCTCCGGCCTGGCGGCTGCAACTCGCGCGGCGAGGAGGTCTGGTATGCGAACTTTCCTACGCTCTCTCGTGATTGCGGGATCCGTCGCCGCTGCGGCGACACCATTCGCGATGGCTCGAGCCGACTCTCCGCCGGCGCCTTACGGACAGCAGGCACCCGGCTCGCCATTCGGCCCCGGCTCCGCCGTGCCGACTCCGGGGGGCTCCGCAGCGGCACCGACCCCGAGCTCGCCGGCTTCGCCGTACGCCCCGGGGCAGGCGACGCAACCCTCTCCGAAGGCGCCGGCCGCCACACAGAACGAAACGACCGACAAGGGCGGCATCGTCGAGCTCGTGGACGAGGCGCTGTCGGGCATCGACCTTAGCCCTCAGCAGAAGGACGAGCTTCAGAAGCTGGGCACCGACGTCAACGAGCACGTGAGCGACGTCGACAAGGCCAAGCGGGACTTTCTCATGGACCTTGCCAAGGAAATCGAGGCGGGCCACGTCGACGAGACGCCGCTCAAGGCGGACGAGGAGAAGGTCGAAAAAGCCGCCCAGGCCGCGTCCCCGGATCTTCGCGCGGCCTTCCAGAAGCTGCACGATCTGCTCGACGCCGATCAACGCAAAGAATTCGTCGCCAACTTCCGCGATGCTTTGAACAAGCGAGAGTCGAAGCTGGAGCCCAAGGCGCAGATCGACGAGCTGGCGAAGACGCTGAGCCTCACCGACGACCAGAAGCAGAAGATCGCTTCGATTCTCGAGGACGACAAGGGCGCGAACGACGAGATGCACGGGCGGCTGGACAAGGTGCTCGACGCGTTCGCGTCCGACTCGTTCAACATCGATCAGGTCGAGCCCGAGGGCTCGGTGAAGGACCGCGCCGACAGCATGATGCACCGCATCGCGGAGCAGGCGCGCAAGGTGACCGACGTCCTCACGCCCGAGCAACGCGTGGCGGCGGCCAAGGCCATTCGCGACCGGCTCGAGAAGGCCGGGACGCCGGAGGGGCCGACAGGCAAGGCGACGGCTCAGGACTCGATCGGACCGGAGACGACCGGCAGCCAGTCCGAGGCGTGGTGGGCAGGGGGCGCGCGAGGCTACGCACGCGGGTTCGGCTACAGCACGGGCGGCGCGTACGGGTTCAGCCGAGGCTACGGGGCCGGCTTCGGCGGGGCGTGGCTGTTCTGACGGCTCACGCACGCCGGTCCACCGGGCTACGGGCCAAGGACCCAGGCTTCTCCTGAAGCCCCTTTTGTGCCCGTAGCCGGTGGGCCGGCGCCCATCCTCACGACGTACCCGGCGTCGTCACATCGGTGGAGCCCGATCCTCGGTCGGTTCCGGAGGCACCTCCACGTCGGGGGCGCTCTGCATGCTCTCCTTGAGCTTGCGCGCGACGTCGGAGAGCTTCTCGCGCATCGATGGCGGAGGCGGCTTCTCGAGCGGCCAGTCGGGCGACGTGAGCGGGGCCACGGGGAGGCGCGATCGATAGAGGACCCACTCGCCTTCCTCGGTGACGTACTCCGCTTCGTCGGCCAGGGCGTACGTGGCGATCCAGACGCGGACGGGATCCGTGGTTCGGAGGAGCAAGTACCGGAAGCGCTTCAGGTCGTGCGCGGGTCGGAACGCCCACGAGTCGAACCCGACGCGGACCAGCGACTCGTTCCACTGGTAGCGCCTGGCCACGACGACCGGAGACACAGGCGAGTCGGTGAACGCGTAGACGAGGCGTCCGCCTCGCTCGGCGAGAACGCGGCCTGCCGCCGGTCCGAGCGAATAATTGCGCGAGGGATCGCCCGGTCCGAGGTCGACGGAGGCGACGGCGCTGCCCGGCTGGACATGCGCGATGATCGCCTCGAGCGCGCGGTATTGCCGGCTCGAGTCGGCGAACGACGGCCACGCGACGAGCAACGTGGCCAGCGGCAGAACGCCGACCGCGAGGCGCGTCACTCGCGCCGAGCGCACCCACAGGTCCGCCGGCGCGAGGACGACGGCGAGCACGGCAAACGCCGGCGGGAACCACCGCTGGTAAACGAGCGTCGCCCCGCCAAGGGTCAGGGGGAACGCCATGTACGCGACGAAGCACGCCAGCGCGAACGCCTCCCATCGGCGCGCGAGGATCCACGCGCGGGGTCGTTCGCGCAGAGTCGCGCCGGCGGGCGGCACCGGAGACGACGCGCGCCGCTCGCGCGTTCGAAGCCAGAGGAACGTGCCGAGCGCGAGCAAGCACAGCGAGAACATCGCCGCGTGCGCGAAGGGGTCCCCGGCGGGCATGACCAGGTAGGGGATTCGTTTGAGCTTGTGCCAGGGCGTATGCCAGAAAACGGGCATCCCCCGCACCGCGGGCGTCATGAAGCGCTTCTGCCACCGCATCTGCGCGACGGCGATCGCTGCGCCGCCGACCATGGGCGAGATGCGCAGCGCCGTCTGCCGCGGCGATCCGCGGTGCAGCAGCGCCAGGCCCAGCGCGGCGCCCCCGTACACGAAGAGCATCGCTTCGTGCGCGAAGTAGAGAAAAAGGGCGCCCCCCATCGCCGCCAGCGCGCGCCGCGGCGTGGGGTCCTGCGCGAGGCGGTCGAGCAGCGGAAGCGTCGCGAGCAACGCGGCGAGGCCGATGACGTTCGCCACGAGCCCCCACGAGAAGAGCCACCCGAGGGCCATCGGCGCGACCACCAGCCCGGCGAGCGGGCTGGCGCCCACGTGGCGCGCGAACCGCGCTGCGCTCACGGGCACGAGCGCGACCGCGGCGGCGACGATGAGCTTCACGGCCCAGCGCGTCGACACGACGTACGAGAGCGCCCAGCCGGCCATGTGGAAGAGCTGGTTCGGCTCGCCCAGGTTGTACCGGTACAGGCCCGGGGGGAACATCGCGGTGTCGCCGAAATGCCGCAGGATCCCGATGGCCGCCTCGTGGAAGGCCAGGTCCGTCATCGGCGGATAGAAGGCGACGAGCGCCGGCGCGGCGAGCACCAGGCCGGCCACCCAGGGGGCAGCAACCTCGATGGTGGCGTGGCGCTGCGTCAGCCGGTTCACGACCTCGACCACGACCTCGACCTCGCCCCGTACGTCATCGCGGCGCCCGGACCGCCGTCGCTTGCGCGCGCTTTCGATGGAACAGCGCCTGGTTCTGCTGGCGATCGTCGTAGACGAGCTCGAACCGCGGGTCTTTCGCGAGCTGCCGGTACACCTTCACGTCGTCCTCCGTCGGCTGGCCCCTCCCGATGAGGTGCCACTTGCCCATGTCGACGAAGCGAGGGTTGCCGAAGAAGATATGCCAGCTCCGATCGATGGCGACCCAGTTCGCGTCGTCGGGAATGGCGACTTCGCCGTCGCCGGGCCGGAGGAACTCCACGCGCCTCGTCCAGCGCGCCCCGTACGCGGGATACACCCACGTGTCGAAGCCGACATCGAAGGCCGATACGTCGTCGGGCGGGGCCAAGAGATCCAGCGCCGTCGCCGCGCGATTCGTGCGTACGAAGGGGATGCGGCTGTCGGGGTGGTCGAGCATGTAGGCGACGTATCCGATCGGCGCGTACGCGTCGTGCAGGCCGAACGCGTACAGACTTCGAGCGCCGACCGCGGCCACGCCGACGGCGAGAAGCATGCCCGCGGCGACCGCCAGGCGCCCGGCGCGGCGCTCGATCTCGAGGAGGACAGGAGAGAGCGTCCAGCACGCGACGAGCGGCATGGCGAAGACGGTGTAGCGCACGAAGCTGTTGTAGAAGCCGGGCGGGACGACGTTGATTGGCAGCAGGAAGACGTACGTGAAGAGCGCCGCCACGCAGGTGGCGACGCGCTCCGTCCGCGACGGCGGGCCGCGGTAACGCCAGACGCACGGGATGAGGAGGAACGCGAGCGCCGACGCGATCGGTCCCCAGTCCGAAGCCCAGACGTCGTTCTCCGGCCACCACCAGTACGCGCGATGGAAGACGTTCCACACGGCCTGGTGGTGGTCGTTCGCGAACGGCGAGAGGACCAGCATGGACGTGAACTCCCAGATGTTCGACCAGACCCCGTAGCCGCGCGGCTGCGGCGGCGAAAGGAACGGCTTGTGCACGTGGACGAGGTTGACCAGGTAGATGCCCGATCCGAGCAGGGGCGAGGCCACGGCGGCGGCGAGGCACACGACGCCGACGGTCCGCCAGCCCACGGCGTCGCGGTACCGGCGCGCGCCGAGGAAGAGGAGGACCCCCGCGGGCGCGATGACGAGGGGCGCGCTCAGCTTCGTTCCGAGCGCGAGCGCCAGCGCGAGGATGGCGAGCAGTCCCGAGGCCGCGCACCCCGCCGCGAGCCAACGCGCCGACCACGCCAGCGCGCCCATGGCGAGCGCGCAGAAGAGAAGGTCGTTCTTGTGCAGCCCGCTGTGGAGGACGACGACGGGAGCGGTCGCGACGATCGCGCCGACCAGGGCGACGTGGCTGCCGCCGCCCCACCAGGCGGCGGCCGTGCGCGCCGCGAACAGGACGACCAGCGCGTACGAGAAGGTCGAGAGGGCCGCCGTCAGGTGATCGCTCCCGGTGAGGACCATCGAGTCGGCGAGCAAGAGCTCGTAGTTCCACGGCCACGTCGCGATGCGCGGCTCGGGGATGTCGAAGAAGCGGTAGCCGCCGGCCTCCATCAGCAGGACGGCCTTCGGAAGATGATAGGAGAGCGCGTCGTGGCTGTAGGGCGGCAGGACCGTCCCGCGCCACAGCACGAACGGGATCCAGAGGACGGCGGGCAAGAAGGCGACGGTCGCCGCGACGAGCGTCCACCGGGACATCATCCGGTACGTGCGCGGCGCGGCTCCTCGCGACCGGTACAGCCAGGCGAGCCCGATCCCGAGCTCGATCGCCGACGCCACGGTGAGGGGGACGGCCCGCAGCGCGCCGGCGAAGGCGAGCACCCAGCTCGTGGCGACCCAGACGGCGAGCGCCGAGACCCCCATCGCGCAGAGCGTATCGAGGATGGCCGCGGCGTCGTCCTCGTAGGGTCGCGAGCCCGGCAGCCGGGTGAACGCGCTCCCCAGCGCCGCGCCGAGCGCGAGCCCGCTCAGGACGAAGAGAGCGAACGCCATCGTCCAAACATATCGCGGTCACACGCGCGCAAACGCTCGTCGCTCGCCTGCGGCCGCTGGTCCGCCATTTTTCGCAAGGCTGCCGCGAGCGTACAACAAAGGGAAGGGTGGCGGGGCGCGCGGCTGCGCGCGGCGACGGCGCTTCAGTTCGACGCCGCGGTCTCGCTCACGGGCTGGTCGAGCCGGACCGCGTCGAGCGTCGCGTACGTCCCGCTCACCTTCGTGACCGTGACCGTGTGGGTGCTGGCGGCGAGGCCGTGGGCCGCGAAGACGACTTGCTGCGCGAGGCGCGGCGCGCCGCTCGGCTGCGAGGTGTCGACCTGCTGGGGCGCCGCCCCGTCCAGGCTGATCGCGAGCGTCCCCTGGCTCGCGTCCTTCTCCCCCAGGATCTCGACGCCCGTGCCCGAGAACTGTAGCCACGCGACGGCGCCGTTCGTCGCCGTGTAGTGCACGTCGTCGCCGAAGTCGCCGAAGCCGCGGAAGTCGAGCGCGCCCCATTGCGGGTTGGCGCCGTCCGACGAATAGCGAAAGGCGGCGTCGCTGTCGTTCAGGGTCGCCGTCATCGGCGTGAGCGCGGCGTAGGCCGGCTCGAGCCCCGACGAGGCGAGGATGCCGGAAGCATCGGCCGGCCACGTCCCCAGCGCGAGGAGCGTCGGCGCCGCGATCGTGTCGTTGGTCCCGTCGTCGGAGGCGGCCTGTGGGTTGTCGGTGTAGTTCGCGCCGGCGCCGCCCGCGTTGATGTCGTGCGCCGTCGGCTCCCAGATCCCGAGCCAGTGGCACCCCGTATTGTAGACGGCGTTGCCGTACGTCTGCCAATAGGAGCTGCCCTCGTCGTGGTAGATCATGTGAAAGCAGCTCGTCGCATCGCTGACGACGTTTCCCATGACCGTCGGCGTGACGCCCCCGACCACGGCCTGCGTCCCGAGCGTGTAGATCGGGCCGCCGTCGACGAGCGTCCGCATCACGTCGTACACGCGGTTCGAGAGGATCCGATTGCCGCCGTTGTAGTTCGTCCCCCGCCGGCACGGCTCGCCCGGGCGCGCCGCGGCCTGCACGTCGCACGCGGCCGTCCAGCCCCAGCCCCAACCGAGCGAGATGCCCGTGTAGGCCGTGTGGGCGACGAGGTTGTGCGCGATCGTCGTCGTGCGCGAGTTGCCGACCCAGATCGCCACCGTGTCGTGATAGTCGATGCCCGTGCGGGTGACGGCGTTGTCCTGGATCGTGATGCCGGACGTCATCCGATCGGGGCCGGTCATCAGCGCGTCGGTGAGGTAGTAGTCGTCCACCTCGCCGGCCGAGATCGCGCCGCCCGAGACGTCGTCGAAGGCGTTGCCGGTCACGTCCGAGTCCCGCGTCCCGTCGCCGAGCTCGAGCCCGGCGCCGCCCAGGTGGGCGAACGAATCGCCCTCGAACCGGATCCGCTGCCCGCGGTGCACCGCGACTGCGCCGGGGATCTGCGTCGGTAGATGCGAGACGGGGTCCCAGAGGACGCCGGCCTGGTTGTCGAGATAGCCGCCGGTCGAGGGGGCGAGCCAGCTCGCGTACTGGAACGTGATTCCGCGGAACTCGACGTCGTGGATCGGCGCGAGGGCGTCGCTCGTGACCGCGAAGCCATCCACGACGAGCGAGGTCCCGTCGCTCGCGGTCTTCTGGATCGAGAGGACGTAGTCCGAGGCGGGCAGGTTGCCGATCGAATAGACCACCTGCTGCGCGAGGAGCGTCGTCCCTGCCTCGGTCCCCGACCCGTTCGCGACCACCTTCCCGCTCCCGTCCGTGACGGTGACGTTGAAGGCGCCGAGACCGGCGTTGACCTCGCCGAGGACGTCGACGCCGGTCCCGTGGAAAGCAAACGTCGCCGCGCTCGTACCCTGCGTCGTGTGCACGTCGTCGAGCCAGTCGCCGACCGCGCGGGCCGTGGATGGCTGCCAGTCGGAGGGGTAGGTGATCTTCGCGTCGTCGTCGTTCGTGGGCTGGATGTGGCCCGGGGTGCCCGACAGGTTGACGAGCGACTCGAGGACGGGGAGCTCGACGTCCGCGGTCGTCAGGTCCTCGTTCGCCCGCGGGACGTAATAGAGGTAGCCGCCCGTGCCATCGAGGTAAAACTGGCCGGTCTGGCCGCCGGCGCCGAGGAGCTCGAAGACGTTCTCGATCGTCGAGACGTTGTCGAGGCTGGGGGGGACGCCGCCACCGTTGAACGGGTAGCCCGGGTGGATGACGGCGGTCTCGTTGTTCGCCCAGCAGGCGGGGTCGATGACGAGCGTGGTGCCCGAGCTCGAGGCGGTGGGGTAGCTCGAAGAGAGAGGCGTCGTATCGGTCGTCGCCTGGATGCTCGTGATCGCGCAGCGCATGTGCTTCCACGCGTTGTCTTGCGCGACCTCGAGGCCGGGGCGCGGGGCGAAGCCGGCCAGGGTCGTGTCCGGGTTCAGGGTGGCCAGGCCGCTCGCGACCGGCGTGAAGGCGATGGTCCCGCGCGCGGTGTGCGGCCGCTCGGCGCGGACGCCATTGACGAAGAGCTGCCGCCCCTGGGTCCCGACGGGTACCGTCGCGCGCCAGATGCGCTTCGCGCTGTCGAAGAGCTGAAAGCCGGTGACGGCCATCGCGCCGCTGATCACGGGCGTCTCGCCGGCGTACGCCACGTACACGACCGGGTGCCCGTTCGCGCCGGAGTCGAGCCCGCCCAGCTGGAAGGTCGCGTTCAGTCGGTACGTGCCGCCGCGCAGGGTGACGGTTCGATCACCGGTCGCCGGCCCGAGCGCACGGAGGTAGGCCTGCGCCCCGGCGAGGCTGCATGGCGCGGCGAGCGTGCAAACGGAGCCAGCGCCGTCGGGTGCGGCGTAGATGCCGCCCGCCGCGGGACCCCCTTCCGGTGCGGGTGGGGGTGCACCGTCCAGCGTCGCGGAGTCCGGCGCCGCCGAGTCCGGCGCCGGGAGGGCATCGGAAGCCGACCCATCCCCCATCGAGGCGCCGGCTCCCCCGTCCTGGTCCGCGGGGCCCCCCACGTCCAGGGGCGAGAAGCTCGCGCAGCCGAGGAGAGCTGCGCACATCGTCGATGCCACGGCGAGAGGGCGCGAGCGCATGACGGCGGCGAGCAGCAGGGAGCGTGCCCGGCCTCGAGCGCCGGCGTCGGGAAGAGAGAGGACGGGTAGCGCGGAAAGCGCGGCGACCCGGGTGGGTACGTCGCGGTCGCGACCGATTCCGTCCGCGTCCGACGATCCACCCGAGCGTCCGACGACGTACCCCTGGATGCGAGCCACGTCGCGAGATTGCCGCAGGAGGGCGGACGAAAACATGCGGATCGCCTTGCCGGTTGGGGAATTGCAAAGGCCGTCCGGAGCGAAACCGTTGGCCTACACGACGTTCGTGGCGGGTCCGCGCAGCCGCGATCTCTCCGGAGGAGAACCGAGTCATGGCAAGCCAGACGACAGCATCCGCAGTGCGTCCAGCGCGTATCGATGTCCGCGTCACCCTGGGGCTCTCTTTGGCCCTCGGTCTGGCGGCGTGCACCAGCGTCGTCGACGGGGTCGGAAGCGGCGGTACGCGCAGCGGCAGCGGACCGGCGAGTGGTGGCTCCGCAAGCGGCAGCTCTTCGAGCGGCGGCGGTTCGACGAGCAGCGGCGGCTCCAGCGGAAGTGGTTCCACGAGCAGCGGCAGTTCCGGCGGAAGTGG
>CALKVG010000489.1 GCA_937998045.1 uncultured Myxococcales bacterium | reverse complement strand
GTGGGGGCGCGGACGCGGGCGCCGAAGCGGGCGCCGACTCCGGTGGGTCGCCGCTCGTCGGCCTGAGCCCGTCCACCGGGTCTTTCTCGATGGCAGCGGGAGACCGGAAGACTCAGCCGATAACCATTACGGCTCCGAGTGCGCAAGGGCGGTACATGCTTCCCTTGCAGCTCGAATCGTCCCTCGGGGTCGCGGCGCCGGGGCCGTCGATCGCGCTCATCGTGGCGTCGCCGGGGACCATCTGGCCGTACTTCAACAACGCGGGCATCTCGGACGACACCACGGGGCTCGCGAACTTCGACGGCGGTGGCTACAGCTACTCCGCGCAGGCGCTCGCTGCGGCCGGCGCGACCCCAGGCGGCACGATCACGGTCGGCAGCGTGAAGTATACGTGGGCCCCGGCGATCGCCGCCCCGCTCGACAACTTCGTCATCGGCGGGCAAGTGATCACGTTCAACGAAGCCACGGCGAAGACGGCCATAAGCTTCCTTGGTTGCGCGACCGACGCCGGGAGCACCGGCGCGACTGCCAACGTCCTCGTAACGTACGCCGACGGCGGGACGCAGCAAGTCAACCTCGTCTTTTCGGACTGGACAGAGGACGGTGGCTCGCAAGCGACGCCCGTCGCGGGCGACACCATCGCGCTCACGACCGCCTACCGCGACCACGGCACCCAAAAGGACAACACGAAGGCCTACGTCTATTCGTTCACGGCGGCCCTCAGCGACTCTACCGGCGCGGTATCCGCCGTGCAGACGGTGTCCTTCCCGGCGACGACCTCGGGCGGCACGATGCATATTTTCGACGTCGAGATCGAGTAAGCTAGCGCCCGCGATGCTCGCTTTTCGACGCAGGCGTCCGTGCCTCCTCGTGGCATTGGCGCTGGCGCCGCTAGGCTGCCAGTCGATCCTCGGGATCGACAGCGACCGCCCCCTCGTTACGCCGGACGCGGGGGATGACGCAGCCAACGCTCAGCAGGACGCCGGCGCCGATCTCGACGTGGGGACCGGCACCGTCGACGCGGAGGCGGAGGCGGAGGCGTCGGCCCCCGACAGCGGCCGGTTCGCCGCCGACGCATCGGACGCATCGGACGCATCGGACGCATCGGATGCAGACGCCTCGGACGCCGCAGACGCATCCGACGCCGTTGGGCCTGAGGACGGCGCGACCGACGCGCCTCCGCCGACGAGCTTCTCGAACCCCGTGCAGGTGGACGCCGCCTCTCTCTTCAACGCCAACTCCGTGGTTACGACGGCCACGGGCGGCGCGACGCTCACGCCGATGGACGGCAACGGGGCCGCCGCGAACAACGACTTTCCGACCGCGAGCGAGTTGCTCGCGTTGGGCTCGAGCCAGACCGGTCAAGGTCTCCCCGACAACGCGTTCTTTCGCAGCGACGGCGTGGCGATCCCGGACGTGCTGCTCGCGTGGAGCAACACGAAGAACGTTCTGAACAGCATCGTCCTGTCGTCGACGTCGGCCCAGCAGTTCACGATCGCCGTGCCCCAGCAGAAGTACGCGAAGGTGCAGCTCTACGCGACCGGCGCCGGAGGAGGGAGCACCCTGAACTACTCGCTCAACTACGTCGGTTCGACGCCGGTGTCGTCCTCGATGTCGCTCCCCGACTGGTGTACCGGTACCCCCGGGGGCGGCCAGTACGTCCTGGCGAGCGTGTACCGGGTCCAGAACGGCGTCACGCTCAATACGACGTACTCGTGTCGCATCTACGCGCTCGACTTGAATCCGGATCCTGGCCAGGTGCTCCAGTCGGTAACCTTCTGGGACACGGGCCAGGCGCCCGCGAATTTCGTCTTCTACGGTGCGACGGCCTGGTGACCCGCGCCCGCCTCATGCCGCCGATCTGGTGAAGCCCACTTCGTGCAGAGCGTGATCATTTGCTCCCGTCGAGCGCCGCGTCTCCCCGGCCACTTCGAATATCGGCCGCCGCGTCGCCACCGCCATCTCCCGCCGCGTCTCCCGCCGGGGAGGTCGTGTCGCTGCTCCCGCAGCCGCTGCGCACGCAACGGCCCCAACCGAAGAAACGAACAGATATCGCATCATGCCCTCCCACGTCCTCGTGACAGCTCGCACGACGCAGTCACGCACGTGCGCGTCCGAATGAGACCGATACGATATTCGAACATAAATTCCGACATCGGAAACGGGCAAGCGGCCTCCGCGGCGCACCGGAAACCATTAGCCCAGAAATTCCGCCGCCGAAGACCGCGATCGCGTGGTTCATCGGGACACTTCGTTCAGCGGGCTGGCTATATCGGCGACGAGCTGCCCAGCGCCCAGCACCGGCACGACGGAGCAGTCCGCGTCCGCCGGCGCGGTCGTGCTCATTGTGTTCGTAGCCTCCACATCTAGATCTCCAAGCCCGTTCAATCTTGCGCGCCCAACGACCTACTCCCGTAGGACTTTGGCGCGACCACGCGGCACATCCGACGCCAACGTCATGGCGATGCGCGCGCGTATGACGTCAGGTAGGCGTTGCCGGCGACTGCGTATTCGCTTGCTGGTTGGGACTGCGCCTTTGCGCGATGAGCGAGCGGTACATGCGGCTACGCGGAGCATCCCTGGCCACCTCACCAAGCAGCTGGAGCAGGGCCCTGCCCAGCTGTCGCCGGCGGCTCGTTCGGCGTTAGATCCAGGCAGCTGCTCGCCCGGTTCACCGATTCTTGAGCACCTCGTGCAGCTGCCTCTCCTCCACGGGCATACCCAAAGCTCGAGCGCTCGCCAGTCCACGCCGCCAGTTCCCGGCCGCGATGCGGCGCGCACCGTTCAGGAGGAGCATGCGCCCGCGCCAGTAACGGTACGACGGCTCGACGATGGGAAACACGCTGCGATACCGGCGCAAGATGTCGATGCCCTTCGTGGTCGCCTCACGCCAGACCGGTTTGTCCGGCTCGCGCATGCACAGTTCGAACAGGACCTGCAGTGCTGCGACGATGCCCGTGAACGTTGCGTGGTTCGTCGGACGCCCCGCGCGGTGCCCGAGATGCAACGCCAGCATGGCCGACTCCACGGCGGCGTCGCGGTCCTTCAGCTCGAAGCGGGCGAGCCCGAGCGCTCCGTGCACCATGATCAGCTCGGCGGCGTCCTTGGTGTCGGACAGGAGCGACCGCGCGTCTTGGAGCCGGGCCGCCGCGGCGGCGAGCGAGCCGCACCGCGCATCGAGGAGCGCCTCGCACCGCAAGGCCCACGCCGCATGCTGCTGATGTTCCGTCCGTCTCGCCTCGGCGCGCAGAACCTCGACGGACTGGCGGGCTTCGACCTTGTCGTCGCGATAGTAGTGCGTCCAGAACCTCACGACCTCCGCATAACCCCACGTCACGTGATCACGCGTGCGACGGCCAAGCTCCTGACATCGCGCGGCGCTGCGGAGCGCTGGCTCCCATTTTCCGAGGCCGACCTGGTAGAGCGCGTCGATCATGTGCGCATAGCCCTCCGCGTGGGCCGCGCCGGCCGCTTGGGCAGACCGGACGGCACGCCGGACGAAGTGCCGCACCAGGGGGTGAATCCGCGCGAGCCCCATGGTGCCGCCGAGCTGTGCGTACGCGAAGGACAAGTCGGCCGAGGGCGTCGTACGCTCTGCGGCGTCTATCGCCCGGAGCGCTCCCCAGACCATGCCCAGCCCGTCGTGGTCGAAGTACGCGAGCTCCACCATGTGCCGGTAGGCCTTCGCCACGTCGAGCACCGAGGACTCGCCCGACGGCGCGGGCGTCCCGTCCGGCTCCGGCGGCGGGCCGCGGCGACCCCACAGCCGCCGAGAGAGCAGCCGCGCGACGGCGAGCGCTTTGGCGCCGCGCGAGAGGTCCACCTCATGGCCCGCCACGGCCAGGGCCCGCTCGGCGTGGAGGCGCCGGGCCACCAGATCGCCGAGACCGTGGTAGGCGTCGGCCAGCTGCCGACGCCAGCGCGCGATCGTACCCGAGGCGTTCCAGCGC
>CALKVG010000488.1 GCA_937998045.1 uncultured Myxococcales bacterium | reverse complement strand
CCCCAGGAACCGCACTCGCGAGCTCTGGGCCAAGTTTTTCAACACGCTCTAAGAACGAAAGAGACGCAAGTGGGGCTCGCGATTCGGGGGAAAGGTTCAATTCCAACGTGCACGGTGCCCTCGCCGCTCCTCGGCGGAGCGACGCGCGCGACGCAGCGGAACACGCGAGCGCTGGCGACGCCAGCGACGCCGCCGAGGGGCTCACGACGGCTACTGCGCAGGAAACCGCGCGCCGTCGCGCGACGACGCGTATCCTCCCAAGGCAGCCGCTCGCTCTTCGCGCTCGCGCTCCGGGCGGCCCCGATCCGCAGCGTCGTCACGTTCTGACAATGGGAGGCTGCCATGCGCTGGTACCACTACGTGGCGTACTTCTTCGGCGGAGCGTTCCTCGCGAACGCCGTCCCCCACTTCGTGAGCGGCGTGTGCGGCCACCCCTTCCAGAGCCCCTTCGCGTCGCCTCCGGGGGAGGGCCTCTCCTCTTCCACCGTGAACGTGCTTTGGGGGTTGTTCAACCTCGCCGTCGGATACGTGCTCGTCTGCCGGGTGGGGACATTCGAGCTTCGACGGACCCAGCACGTCGTCGTGCTCGGGCTGGGCGCGCTCCTCATGGCGCTCATGCTCGCTCGCGCCTTCGGCAGGTTCTACGGAGGAATCGGCTGATCGGCCGGTCCGGGACCTCGATCCACGAGAACGTTTTCGCGGCCCGTTCGATTGGCGAAAGGAAAAGTCTCCATCGAAGTCCTCGACGAGCTGCGACGACTGCCGAACGCGCCGTCCGCTCGAGAACTCCATCGAAGTACCAGAACGAACGACAAACAACCCATTCCCACCAGCGAAGCGGAGATGGTCATGGGGCCACGAGAAGGGTCGTCGAAGGGGCGCGGCGAGCAACGCCGAGTCAGTTCACGGCTCCTGGCTCAGCGACTCGCCGATCCCGAGGAACGCCACGAGCCCGAGACCGCTTTGACGGTTCGGCCCGCGGGCGGGAGTGCGCAACCATTGTGCCCTTCCGGTGCGCAGTTTTCGGGCGTCACCCCGCGACCGCTCGTCGGCGACTTGCGCCACTCGGTGCCTTGCACACGGTTCGCCTTCACCGTATACCCATGTCCCGACGTCGCTTCTGGCGACGCCGCTTCTGGGTGCAACGCGACGTCCCCGTCGCGTGCCGGGGACTGGGGCTTGCATGAAGAATTCGTCGGAGCGCGTGATCATCGCAGTGTGTTTTGCGCTCGCCTTCGCTGTGGGATGTAACGCGTTGATCGGGCTCAAGGAAGTTCCGCTTCCGGACGACGCGGATGCCTCCTCTAATGACGACGGCGCAGCCGGAGCCGACGGGCACGATTCGTCGCCCGACGTGCACGCTCCGGGGAACCCCATCAGCTGTCCGTCCGGTCCCACCTCCCAGGCTTGCGGCAATTGCGGCACGCAGACGCGCACGTGCGATACCAGCACGGGCACGTGGTCTACCTGGTCGATGTGCACGGCGGAAGGAGAGTGCGCGCCGAACACGACGCAAGCTTGCGGAAGCGGCGGCATGCAGTCGTGCGGTGGCAATTGCAAGTGGACCGCCTGCGGCAACCAGGCCTGCACCGGGGCGGCCTCGCAACCGTGCGGCAATTGCGGTTCGCAGACGCGCACGTGCGACAACACCACGGGCACCTGGTCCGCCTGGGCGGCTTGCACGGGCGAGGGCGCGTGCGCACCGAACGCGACGCAGACGTGCGGCACGGGCGGAACGCAGTCGTGCGGGGGCAACTGCACGTGGAGCGCGTGTGGCAACCAGACGTGCACTGGCCCGGCGTCGCAAAGCTGCGGCAACTGCGGGACGCAGACGCGCACCTGCGACAACACCACCGGCACCTGGTCCGCGTGGTCGGCGTGCAGCGGGGAGGGCGTTTGCGCTCCGAGCGCGAGCCAGACCTGCGGCCAGTCCGGAATGCAGTCGTGCGGCGGTAACTGCCAGTGGGGCTCCTGCGGCAATCAGACGTGCACCGGACCGGCCTCGCAGGGCTGCGGCAACTGCGGGACGCAGACGCGCACGTGCGACCCCAACACGGGGATGTGGTCCAGCTGGACGCCCTGCGCGAACCAAGGGGCGTGCGCACCGAATTCGGCGATCGGCTGCGGTTCCGGAGGCACGAACACCTGCGGACCGAACTGCCAGTACATGGGGTGCATGGGGCAAAACTGCGGCAGCGCTGCGCTGACGCAGACATGCAACTGCACCGGAACGTCGACGAGAACCTGCAATAACGGAGTGCTGTCGAGCTGGTCGCCCTGCTCGGGCGGGGTCGATATCACGTCGGATCCGGCCAATTGCGGCGCGTGCGGGAACAGTTGCTCGAACCTCCCAGAGGTCGGATCGGTGAGTTGCGTGAACAGTGCGTGCGTAATCAATAGCTGCGCGACCCAGACGTACCTCAACGGGGTCAAATACGCGGCTTTCGGCGATTGCGACGGAGTGGTCAGCAACGGCTGCGAGACGGACCTGACGAGCTTCTCGGACTGCGGGAGCTGCACCAAGAGCTGCTACAGTTGCCCCGGGGCGGGCGGCCTGTTTTGCGAATTCTGTCAGTCGGGCTGCACGAGCTGCGGGGTCTTTGGGATGGGCGAAAGCGGCGTGGTCTTCGAGTGCCATTAGCTTTCGCGGCATCGTGACCGCCGCCGGTGCCCCACCTCCTGAAGGTTGACCCTCGCCCCCGCGTGCGCGACCCTCGCGGCCCGCCGACGGACCTGCGGACGAGGGGAGCTCGCGAACGAACATGGACGAATGCGCAATCGCGTGCAACGGCGCCGCGCTCCCGCACGAGGAGATCAGCCGCAAGCTGACCGCTTGCCAGCGAGACACGCTTACCGTCTCGAGCTGCCGCCTCGATGCGACGACGCTCGGTCCGATCAAGGCGCAGGCCCACCCCGATCTGAGCTTGCGGCTCGAGGCGGTGAGCGGGACGGTCGATCTGCAGAGCGCGCAGCTCCGCGAGGTGGTGGTACTCGGGTCGAAGGTCGACCGCATCGAGCTGTTCGACGCGACGGTGGACCGCGTGCGCATCGCTCCGTCGACCGCGGCGGTGCCGGACGCGTACCAGGGGGGCGAGCGGCAGGAGCCGGCTCGCGTCGCGATGCAGGCGGTGGACGCGCGCGGGTGCCACGCGCGGATGTTCGCCCTGGTCGCGGCCGACGTGACCGGCACGGTCGACCTCGGGCACGCGCGCGTCGACGACACGCTGGATCTCACGTGGAGCAAGGCCACCACGGTCTCGCTGCGCTTCGGCGACGTGCTTCGCCTCGAGGGGGCGCGCCTGCAGACGGACCGGGCGCTCGACCTGTTCGGGACGCGAACGTCGCAGGTGAGCCTGAACTGGGCGCACCTGGGAGACGTGAACCTGGAGACCGCGACGGTCGACCGCGTCCTGTCGCTGCGGGAGGCGGTCGTCGCGCGCCGCCTGGACGCGTCGTGGCTGTCGGCCGGCGCGCTCGTCGTCGAGAAGACGGAGCTGGGGAGCATGGAGCTCGGCTACGCTCACCTCGGGATCCTCGACATCGGGCCGTCGCTGAAGATCGACACCGGGCCCATCGTCGTCGACGGGCTGCACGTCGACGCGGTCAGCGGCGATATCCCCGGGCTGACGGGCCGCCTGACGTCGGGCGCGAACACCGAGGGCGCGTTCCACAGCCTGGAGACGGCGCTGCGCAACGCCGGAAGGAACGACGACGCCAACGCCGTGGCGTTCGAGGGCGAGCACCTCACCGCCCTCATCGCCGCGAAGCTGCCGCGCGCCGACGCCGCGATCGTCCTCGCCCTCCTGTTCGCGTTCGTGGCCGTCGCGTACGCATGCTGCAAGCGCGCGACGAAGACGCTCAACCCGTTCCAGGTCTTTCTCTGCGCGCTCGACATCGTGCTGCCGAGCTTCGTCGACATCGGAGCCGTGAGCGCGTGGACCAACTACAGCGACCGATCGAAGGAGAACGCCGACGTGAAGCTGGACCACACCAGCCACAACGTCGCCTTCGTGATGCGGATCCTCGGCACGATGGCGTTCACGTACCTGCTGCTCTACGTGGCCAACCTCCGCGGATGAACCGGTTCCCGACGCCGGGCTGCGCGCCGGGGCCGGAGCGGCCCGCAAGACGCGCCGATGAGCCCCCCCGGACGAACGACCGCCAAGGCGGCCCCCCCCATCACTTGTACAGCGCGACGTCGTCCACCCTGAACTCGAACGGCATCTCCTTCGGACCGGCGTGGAACTCGATCGCGTAGACGTGCGCCTTGTCGAATCCTCCCGGCGCGCCCGGTCCGTCGGTGCCGAGGATCGAGAACGGCACCGTGATCTGCGACCACGACGTGCCGACCGCCATGCCCTTCCCGTACGTGTCGTTGCAGATGATCCCGCCGGGCTTGCAGACACCCCCCGCCGGGTCCGTGTTTCGGTCCGGGAAGTTCACGTACATCGTGAATGCGGTGGCCGACTTCGCCCAGAAGGTGACGCCGGTGTACGCAGAGAGGTCGTACTGCACCCGCGCGCCGGTCGAACCGATCGCGAAGCTGAATCCCATCTGCGCCCCGCCGCTGGTGAAGCCGTTCCCGGAGGTGTGCGCGCAGTACTTGCTATTGTAGCCCGGCTCTACCGGGAGAAACTTGTCGGTCGGCGCGGGGACCTGGGTTCCCGGCAGGCCATCGTTCGCGGTGTACCAGCTGCCGTTCCGACCGGCGCAGCGGATGATGTTGCCGTCGCCGGACTCGAGGTCGTCGAGCAGGAGACCGCACGGCGGAGGGCCGGCATCGATCCCCGCGCCGTCGATTCGCGCGGCGTCGATCGCGGAGCCTTCGCCGCTCGCGGTGTCGCGGGTAGGCGCGTCGTTGGCGATCCCGGAGTCGATGGCAGCCTCGGGGGCGGCGGAGTCGATCGCCCCTGAGCCGCTCTCTCCTGCCTCTGCGGAGCCAAAGGGGTCGGGGTCGTAGTCGCCGCCCGAGATCCCGAAGACGAGGGCGCAGCCGACGAGCTGCGCGGAGACCGTGAGCGCGACGGCGAGCTGGCGGAGGCGCATCAGAAGGTCCCCCTCACCGCCGCTCCCCCGAAGGTCGGAGTGACGCCGACGGCCGCGCCGCTGGATCCGGACGGCGCCGTGAGCCAGAGGACGGCGCCGGTCGCGACGCCGGCGAGACCGACGCCGAAGATGACCGTCGCCACGTTGGCCTGCGACACGGCGCTGGACCGGAGATCGAGCCCGTGTTGGTCGCAACGGTTCCCGTTGCAGTCGGCGCTCGAGTCGTCGAACGTCCCCTTTGCTGCGAACGCGAGCGCGGTCGACACGCCGAGCCCCACCACCCCAGCTCCTGCGACGACGACAGCGAGCACGCGACGGCGGCTGCGCGCGTCGCTCCCCTCCGAGGCCTCGCCGGTCGGAACGCGCTGCACCGGCGGAGCGTCGTCCTCCAGCGCGGGCACGTCGACCTGCGCCGAGGCGCCATCGGGCCCCACCTGGACCTGCGTGCTCCAGTGACGCTTTCCCGGCGCGGAGGCTTCGATCACATGCTCTCCCGGGTCGACGGGCATGGGGGTCCCCCACTGCGCCGGCCCGATCCCTTCACCGTCGCGTGAGACGACGAGCCCGTCGGCGCGTGGAGATGTGATCGCGATGGTGACGGTCGAGACCCTGCGTTTGACGTCGGCGGCGCGCTCGCGAGCCCATTTCTCCTTCGCGGCGTCGCCGGCCGCAGCGGCGCGCACGGCCACATCGCCGAAGAGGGCCCAGGCCGACGCCATGCGGCCGACGCGGGCGTAGCAGTCCGCGAGGAAGTAGCGAGTGTTGATCCCGTCGTAGAGACGAAGGCTCTCCTCGTACTTGGGGCACGCAGCCGCCGGTTGCCCGGCCTCCACCAGCCTGCCGGCTTCGACGAAGAGGGCCGCTGCGCCCGCCTTGTTCTCTGGCGTCGAACGCGCCGCGCCCGGCGCGGAATCGCCGTCGGCCCTCGCGGTGGACGCCGTGGCACAGGCGAGAGCGAGGAAGCTTGGGCCGACGAAGCGGGATGGGCGAAGGGAAAGCATGGGGAGGCTCGGTATCTGGGCTCAAAAGACGTCGCGCTTGAACGGGTTGCTCTTGGGGGGAGTGCGCTTCGGAGCGGCCGCGGGGGGCGCGCCGAGCGTCGGGGCTCGCGACGGCAGAGCGCTCGACGTCATGGGGGCAGGTCCGGCATCCGGGGCGGCCATCTCGGCGGACGCAGCGGCGATCGCGGGCGGCGCTTCCTCCACCTGCGGCAAAGCAGTCGCGAGCGGCGCAGCTTCGACCGCGCTCGTCGTCGACGCTGCCTCGGCGTGAGTGGCGCGATC
>CALKVG010000487.1 GCA_937998045.1 uncultured Myxococcales bacterium | reverse complement strand
TCGGCTCGCCTCGCCATCGCGCCGAGCGGCGCGCGTTGCCGGACAGGCGACGTTCCCGCGCGACCGAGCGTCTCTTGCCGCAGGTCGAGCTTCGGTCGCTCGGGGACGGGCGATGCGACTCCTTGTCGGAGCGCCTAAGCCGAACGGATCCGCCACTCTGCGTCGAGCTGATGGAAGGAGCGCTGCTCTTCCCGCGGACTCCGCACCGCGCGCTGCCGTGGCTGAAGCGCGTCGTGCGCACCCTCGCCCGCGACCGCGTGCGCCACGCAACCGTCGCTGCGGGCCGCCGATAGGGGGGTCGAACACGCCGGATTGCGGCGCCGACGAACCGGAGGACACCATGCCCAGCCCCGTCGCGATCGACTCCACATTCCGCCGCCCCGACTACGGCGCCGGAGATCCGCCGGCAACGCCGGCGCGTGCCGATGACGACCCTCGGGCCGCGCGGCAGGCCGCCGCCGAGCGGCTCCAGGCATTCATCGACGACCCCATGAATGGTCCACCGATCCCCGGCCCCGGCCTGAGTTGCAACGACGAGAGGGACTATCTGCACTTTGACTACGACCGCTGCGGCACCCAGTCCCCGGTGGATCCCGTGCTCATCCGCCAGCAGAGGACGACACCGGCTCCCGTCGATCGCACCGACGTCACGCAGGGGGTGATGGGCGATTGCCACGTCCTGGCGCCGCTCGCGGCGCTCGCGGGCACGCCCGAAGGCTACGCGTTCATCCGGAACGCGATTCACGAGGGGACGAACGACCGCGGCGAGAGCGTTTACGCCGTGACGCTGCACAAGGCGGAGTCGCACTGGTTCGGCCCGAAGACGTTCACGGAGGTGACAATCACCGTGGACACTCACTTCGCGAAGGGCCGCGCGGCTCCGGCCGAGCCGTTCGCCTCCGGCCAGGAGATCTGGGCCATGGTCATCGAGAAGGCCTACGCGCAGCTTTGCGGCGGTTACAACGCCATAGCCCGCGGCGGTTGTCCGGCAGATGTCATGGAGGCCCTCACGGGGAGGGAGGCGGAGCGCGTCGTGCCGAGCTGGTTCACCAGTTACTCGACCGAGCGCATGGAGAGGGATCTGGCGGCCGGCAAGCTCGTGGTGCTCGAGACAAGACCCGGCCTCGACCCCCGTACGCCGCCGCGGCTAGTGGACCAGCATGCGTACAGCGTCGCCGCCACCGAAGTGCGCGACGGCCGCCTCTACGTGAAGCTCTACAATCCATGGAACAAGGATCAGCCGGATCCGATCCCTTGCGACGAATTGAACAAGTGGTTCCGGCGCGTTGACGTCGGCTCGCTCGGTCCGGTGAGGTCATGAGACCGCGGACGATCGCGCTACTCGCGCTCATCGCGGGAGTTCAAGGCGCATGCAGCAAGTGGCGCGGCGATGGTGCTGGCAGGTCCGACGCAGAGCCGTGGTGTGGGCCCAACGAATGCGACACCGTCGCCGACGGTGTAGAAGAGGGCATAAGGGGCGGTTTGGTCCGCGTTCGTGCCTTCGGGTCGCCCTGCGTGATGACGGTCGCCTGGCCCTTCTGGCAGCGGACGGTATACGGGTTCCAGGCCAAGGTCCTCGCGCAGAAGGGAGATGTCTTCCCGTCGCGGTACGGTCTATTCGAGCTTTTGAGCTGCGACCACGTCGATCCACACGGTCGTTCTGGCGAAGAGCTTCCGATCCTCCACTACGCAATCATCTTTCACGGCGACCACGACCTGCCGAAAGAGCTGGCGATCTCCCCGGACGACGTCTTCATTCCCCTGAAAGGCGAAGCGGCGCTCGACACCGGGTGGGTGGCCACGGCGCAGGTCGTGGGCGGCGCCAGCGAGGGGGGCGCGCCCTCCGCGACCATTGCGGTGGCCCATCGATCCGAGCCGGCCGTCGTTCACGCCACGTTGCGCGTCGGCGACTCCTTCCCCTGGAGCGATCGCGTGGCCACGCTCGTGCGCATCGTCGAACCGCGTCCACCGCACGTCATGGGATGGATCGAAGTGAGGCTCGCGGCGCCTGCCGGCGACGCCGAATGACGAGGCGCGAACCCGGTATTGCCTCCGAGCTCACGGCGCGAGGACCGGCCGGCGGGCGTCGTCGCCGGGGCGCGCTTTGGTCGGGACTACTCGCAGCCGCTGTCTGCGGCCGATCCACGCGCGCTCTGCGCGTCCGTCGTCAGCTCGACGAGCCAGGTGGGGCCCCGACGCTTCCCGTCGTTGTCGTTGTCGGAGACGACGACAAAGCCGCCGCTCGCGTAGGCGACCCCTTCGAAATTGGGCACCTCCTCTTGCCATGCGCGGCGAACGATCGCGTCGACGTCGATCGTCGATTCATCGCGTGTCGCCCCGGCGCTGCTCATGGCGAGCGTTCGCAAAAGGTGGATCGACGGTCGGCCGCGGCCTCCCTCGACCTCCAGCACCGAGAGGGTGATGCCGCCATCCGAAGGCGCACACGTCATGGCGGAGATGCGAGTGTCTCTCCTGGCGTGGAGCAACCGTCCGGTGAAGATCGGGCCTTGCTCCGGCTTGCGCTCGTCGAAGACGGCCATCGGCGAAGCCGTCTCGTCGCCGTGCGAGGCCCACTGTTCAAGGACGGCGACGACGCGACCGCCCGCGCGGCACATCGCCTCGATCCCCTTGTTCTCCTTGCTGCGCAGGGACCAGGCGCTAAGGTCAATCTTCGCCCACGGCTGGACGGACGCCGCCGCGCGATCCAACGCCACTCGGTAGATGGTCTCGTACCCGAGGCCGGTCGTGTTGCTCTCCGTGCCGACGAGGAACGCGCCGGGAACGGGAACGAGCGATTCCGTATCGAGAGGACCATCGGGAAGGCGGAAGCGAACGGCGCCGGCCTCGTCGAGGCGGGGCGGGCCACCACCGGCCGGGATGTCGACGGGCACGATCTCACGGTCGGCCGAGGCCGAGTCGCCGGGCTGGCGCTCCGGCAGCAGCCAGAAGCGGCCGTCGGCGTCGCGCGCGATGTCGGATACGCCATACAGGCCGGGAACCGCGCACCGGCGCACGTGCCACCCGCAAACGTCCGCGCGCTGGCAGGCGGCCGATGGCTCCCCCGGCGCCGCGCTCGGAGACGAGCTATCGCCGGCAGCGGTCGCGGTGGACCGCGCTTTCGCGCAAGCCGGCGCCGATGCGGAGAGAGAGAGGGCAGCCGCCAGCGACATCCATCTGCAGAGAGAACGGCGCCGCACGATGGGGAGTGTAGCGACGCGCGGCTCGACGGCTAAGGCCGGTGGCGCAAATGGGCCCCGGCGCGACCGCCCACGTCACCCGTCCGCGAGCTCCCGGCGCATCGCAATCGCCGATGCCGGGCACGCGCCCTGAAACTCGCGCGAGTTCTGCACGTCCATGGGTACGTCGGCGCGAGCGGTTCGCTGGAAGCCGAAGCGCGGGAAGAAGTCCTCGGCGGTCGTCGTGAGCAGAAAGGCGGTCCGCACCCCGCGCGACCGCGCCTCGTCGATCGCGCGCTTCGTGAGCGTCGAGCCCAGGCCGCTGCCTCTCGCTTCGGCGGCGACCACGAGCGAGCGCAGGAGCGCGTGTTCGCCGTACACCTCGAGCCCGACCGCTGCGACGAGCCCCCGGTCGTGTGCGGCGACGAAGAACGACGCGAAATGATCCGCGACGCCGTCGACCGGAAGACCCGCGGCGCGAAGCAACGCTTCCACCCCTTCCCGATCCGCCGGTCGCGCTCTTCGGATCATCCGCGAGCCCAGCCCTCGCGACGAAGGAGCGCGACGACGCGCGCGCGCACTTCGTCGCGAATCTCGCGGACGCGTTCGACCGGCTTGCCCTTGGGGTCCTCGAGCGGCCAGTCGTCGCGCCGCAGGCCGGGGACGTTGAACCAGGCGGCGGCCCGGATCGCTCGTGCTGCGACGCGAAGAAGAGCGCGGGCTGCTCGAACATGACGTGCGCGATGGCGACGCCGGCGAACGCGCCCACCACCTGCGCGAGCACGTAGCCGGGCACCTCGCGCCACGGGAGCCCGCCGACGCTCGCCTTCTGGTCCCGCCTGCACGACCAAGCGAAGGATCGCGAGGCGCACGGGGTGCCCGAGCGCGCCCAGCTGCTCCGCGTGATGCTCCGGCCGCGCCGACACACGTTACTTCTAATTCTGTCGAAGTAGCGTGTCAAGCGGTGGAGGCGCCGACCGGCGGTTGTCATGCGAACGGGTGACGAATCGCGACCTGGGCAGGGTCGTCCAACCCGGAGCGACGCGATTCGTCGCTCGGGAGGAACGTGCCTATGCGAATGGTTGCGCGAAGTTTGCCCCTGGTGTGTCTGCTGCCGCTCGCCGGTGCCGCCGCCTGCTTCTCGAAGGACGAGGGCAAGCCATCCGCCCCCCCCATTCCGCAGCAAGATGCGGCTCCGCCCCCCGCCGCGGGGGGAACGGGGGCTTTCGGGATCGTGACCGTCAACGGCAAACAGAAGATGTATTTGCCGCAGCAGCCACAGTTCGACGCCGACTCGGGCGCCGTCTCGAGCGCGATCGCGGTCGTCGACGTGGCGGCCGCGGGCAACGCGCCGAGCGGCGTTCCGGCGCTGATCACCAACATCGAACTGCCCGTGCCCGACGGCGGACTCGGGGGTGTCGCCTACGCGACCGCGACGGGGGGCGACTCGTCGACTGTCGTCGCGGTGTCGACGGACTTTCCGATCGTCTGGTTCATCGACCCCACTGCCGATCGCGTGACTGGGACGCTCACGCTGGACGCGACCTACGGGAGGTCCTCGTTCTCCGGCGGCGGTGGTTACGTGACCGGGGTGGCGGTCGATTCGGCTCATCACCGCGCGATCCTCAGCGTGTGGAACGGCTTCGCGATCGTCGATCTGGGGACGCAGAAGATCGCGAGCGTGATCGAAGCGCCGCCGGCCGAGAACTTCGGCTTCGACTCGGTGCACCAGCGCATCCTGGCGCCGTTCTACGGATGCACGACCAGCACCGCGACGGGCGCGGACGGAAGCCTGCTCACCCCCTCCAGCTGCGACCGGCCGAAAGGTCCCGACGGGGTCACGGTGATGACGGACGGTCTGAGCGTCATCGATCTCACCGACGACACGGTCTACACGTACGAGAACCCGACTCCGCCGGACGGCGGAATCGACGGCTTCCCGCTGGACCCGAACGACCCCGTGGGGAGCGAACCCGACTCGGCGTCCGCCGATCCGACCACCGGCGTGGTCGTCGTTCCGTCCGAGGGCAACGGCTTCCAGAGCATCATCGACTTCTCGAAGGCGACCTTCGACAAGGCCAGCAAAACGGTCACCGCGCCGCAGACCATCCTCGGGACCGGCGAGATCTCCGACCTCGACGCCGTCGCCATCGAACCGAGTTCGCACCTGGCGGTCTGGGAGGACGAGTTCGGCGGCTCCGTCGCCGTCGGTGACCTCGTGCAGCTCAACGCAGGCGGCACGGCATGGGCCTACGCTCCGCTGCCGCCCCTCCCGGACGGCAGCGCGTTTCACAACGTGGGGGATCCCCACGGTCTCGCCGTGACCACGGCGCTGACGAGCGGCGGCCCCGTCGCGTTCGTCGTCGACAGCGGCCTTCGGTGGGTCGCGCGCGTCGACGTGCACGCGATGGCGCAGCACGCCGTCGGAGACGCGAGCGTCCCGCTCGCGGACGGCGGCCTCGATGGCCTGGTGACCTACCTCGACGCGCGCACCAAGGAGTGACGCGGCCCGCCTCGGACGCGCGCGAGCCGGGGCGTGCCCGCAGTCGCGCGCGGCGGCGGCTCACGCCGGCACGTGATACAGCACGACGTACACGACGACCCCGGTCACCGAAACGTAGAGCCACACCGGGAACGTCCACCGCGCGACCGCACGGTGCCGCGAGAACCGCCGCCTGTACGCGTATGCGAGCGCGGTGATCACCAGCGGCACCACCGCCATCGCCAGCGTCATATGCGTCGAGAGGATCGCGAGGTAGGCCCAGTGCAGCCACCCGTGGTGCGGGTCCACGTGCGTTCCGGTCAGCGCCACCCGCGTCAGGTACGAGCATAGAAAGACGGCCGACACGACGAACGCCGCCACCATCAGCGCGCGGTGCGTCCGCGCGCGCCTCCGCGCGATCGCCACCCGCCCGCTCACCAGGAGCACCGCCGCGGTGCCGTTCAGCGTCGCGTTCAGCGCGGCCAGCGCGTCCCCGATCTCTGCGTGCGTCATCGCTTTTCGCGCTCCAGCCGCTCGACGTCCGCCACGAGGGTCTCGAAGTCGGAGCTCTCCTCCGTCGAGTAGTACCCGCGCAGCGCTCCCGCGCGGTCCACCACGACGAACCAGTTGCCGTGCGTGACCTCGTAGTCGTTCGCGCCGTGATCCACCTTCGCCGCGGAGACCTTGAACCCGAGCACGACCGCGCGCGTGACGTCGTCCGCGCCGCCCGTCACGAAGCTCCAGCGGGCGGGGTCGGCGTGCGCCCTCGCCGCGTACGCCGCCAGCACGGCCGGCGTGTCGTTCTCCGGGTCCACCGAGAACGACACGAGGCGCACGTCGCTACGGTCGCGAGCGAGCCGCGCCTGCAGCTCGCTCATGCGCGCCGTCAGCCGCGGGCACGACGCCGAGCATCGAGTGAAGACGAAGTCCACGACCGCCACGTGCCCGAGCATCGACTCGGTGGTGTAGGGGGCGCCGTGTTCGTCGACCAGGTGAAAAGGCGGCACGGTCCCGTAGACCGGCAGCGGGGCGCGCGGGCGGATGGCCCGCGCGACGAGCGCCAGCGAGCCCGCCAGCGCGAGCCCGCCGAGCGAAACAGCGAGGCGTACCCCGGCCACCGGTCACCCGCGGTCGAGAAGGAGCGCGAAGAGCAGCAGCGACAGGTACGGGATCGAGAAGGCGAAGACGCGCTTCGCCCAGCGCTCGACGTCCAGCTGCGCGCCGCCGCGGGCTCCCCGCAGCGCTAGCGCGAGGAACGCGGCGCCGAGCACCGTCGCGACCGTGAGGTAGCTCCGCCCGGCGAGACCGAGGGGCACGAAGAGGAGCGTCGTCGCGACGAGGAGCACCGTGAAAAGGAGGATCGTGTGGCGCGCGGCGCGCTCGCCGTGCTGCACGCTGACGACCTGGAGGCCGGCCCGCGCGTAGTCCTCGGCGCGGAAGATGGCGATCGCCGCGAAGTGGGGGATCTGCCAGAGGAAGAGGACCGCGAAGAGGAGCAGGCCGCCCGTACCGACCGCGCCGGTGACCGTGGACCAGCCGAGGAGCGGCGGGATGGCGCCCGGGACGGCGCCGACGAGGAGCGCCAGGTGCGTGTGGCGCTTGAGCGGCGTGTACACCGCCACGTAGCTCACGAGCGCGATGAGCCCGAGCAGGCCCGTCGCCGGGTTGACGACGAAGAGCATGGGCGCCGAAATGCCGGCGAGCGCGAGACCGAAGGCGAGGGCCACGTCCGGCGAGAGGCGGCCGGCGGGGAGGGGGCGATTGCGCGTGCGCGCCATGTGCGCGTCGACGTCGCGCTCCCACCACATGTTCAGCGCGTTCGCCGCGCCGACGATGAGCGCCGTGCCCAAAAGCGAGAGCCACAGCCTGGCTCGGGCGACGTGCCCGGGCGCGAGCCAGGTCCCCGCGGCCTCGGTGAGAAGGACGAGCGCGGTGATGCGCGGCTTCGTCAGCGCGACGAGGTCGCGGACGAGGGGGAGGGCACGCGCGCGCGGCCGCGCCAGTGCGTAAAGCTCGGAATTTGCCACGCTCGCAGGGTCCTCGGCTGCCCTGATGTAGAGCGCCGACGCGGCCTTGGCAAGCGGAGGCGAGCGGGTCCGTCAATGCCTGGGGGATCAGGCGTCTTCGAGCTTGCGCTCGCGTTCGTGAAGCAGCGTTTTCCACATCGCGCGCTCGTCGCTCCACGCGAGCGCCGCCCACTGGGAGGCGACGACCACGCAGAGCGCGCGCAGGGGCGCGTCGAACGAGCCCCGCGACACGAGCGCGAGCGCAACCGTGGCGACGACGGCGGCGACCTGTTTCGGTTGGGCGGCGGCGACGAGCGCGAACAGAAGGGAAGCCGGGACGAGGAACACGGCCAGGGCGTCGAACCCGTAGGGGCTGGGCACCCCGGCCGAGTCGGCGAGCGCCGTGTGCAGGACCGACTGCCAGAGCGCCGCCCCCGAGTGCATTCCGCTGCGCACCCCCAGCATGACCGCGACGGTCGCCACGAGCGCGACGGCGCAACCCAGCTGTCCGGCGAAGCGGCTGCGCGTCCAGATCCAGATGACGGCCACGAGCTGGCCGGACGCCTCGAGGAGGACGCCCGCGGTCGCGAGGACGCGCGCCCAGCGAAAGAGGGGCATGCTGGCCGTGTCGCCGGCGGCCGTCGCGAGCTCCCACGCGGCGATGCGCGCGATGGCGGCGAACGCGAAGGCGAAGAGGATGCCCGCCGCCGCGCGCGTGTGCGGCGCGCGTGCGGCCGTGTAGGCGCCGGCGAGCGCCGCCACGGCGGCCGCCGACGAGACGGACACCGCGCACCACGGCGGGAGCCGTTCGCGCAGGCCCGGGGAGCAGAGGATGACCACGGCCGAGCCGCCCCCGAGGAGCGCCGCGCGCGAGAGCCACCCGACGTCGCGCGACCGCACGAGCTCGATGCCGCCCCAGAGGACGAGCGCGACCAGGAGCCCGACGAGAAAATACGCGAGGCACGCCGACGCCCAGTCCGCGCGGACGACCACCTGCTCGCTCGTGTTCCCGCGCGCTCCGGGGGCGACGATGACGCCCATCACACCGGCTGCGACCGCGACGAATGCGGCCGTTCGCAGCAGCCACGACGCCGAGAGCAGCGGCGACGACGGCGGCACGCGCGGCCGGCTGGGAACGCTGGGGCGGTCTTCTTCTTCGTCGAGCCGAGCTCGTTCGCTATCGCCGGTCGCTTCCGCAGAGGTCATGCCGCGTGCGCGCAGCCTAGCGTGCTTACAAAGTTTTCGCTGGCTCTCGCAGGCGCGCCAGCGCGAGCGGCGCGCGCCGGCCGCGCGTCGCCCCGTTCGGGAGCAAGCTTCCCTCGCGCGTATCGTTCGGGCTCGACGGCGGCGCTCCGCGCTCGCGGGTGGGGCTCGTCGGCCCCGGCTGCGACGGGGGCGTCGTCTCCTCGTTCTTCGGGCCGCCCGTGTTCAAGATGAACGGCCGCGCGCCCATCGTGGAGCACGCGTAGACCTCGTCGCGGTGAAACTCCCATTGCAGGTAGACGTTCCCGTCGGGGGAGACGATCGCGTTCGGAGCGGGCCCGAACGGCTGGGCGCGGTCGACGGCGTCGAGCGCGGCGATGTCGAACGCCGTGATCCCGCTCGTCTTGACGATGCCCATCTTCTTCAGGTGCCCCTCCTTGGTCAGTACGATCTCGAGGCGCGTCACCAGGTGCTGGTCGTTGAGCGGGTGGTTGGAGGGCAGGCCGTCGAGCGACTCGAGGAAGGAGTCGGCGAAAATGGGGTGGATGCGGTTGTGCATCCCGTTGAGGTAGGACGCGAAGGGCACCTGCGCGGTGTTGAGCGCCGTCTGGTTGCCCGGCTTCACGCTCGACACGTAGTTCTCGATCGCGCTGCGCCAGCGCTCGAAGCTCGACGCGATCCACGACCCGCGGTGCTCGCTCTTGCGGCGCTCGCCGTCGGCTTCGCGGAGCTTGCGAAGGTTGTCCGCGCCGACGATCGAGGCGATCTGCGCGGGATCGAGGTTCGTGTTCACCGCGCCGGGTGCTGGTTTCTGGCCCAGGCCGGGGAGAGACCACATCTTGCCGCCCGGGGGCTGGGGACCTTGCGCTCCGGCGACCGGCTCCGACGTGACGCCGGGCGCTCCGCCCGGCCGCGCCGGATTGAAGCTCCACGCGCCCCCCGGGGCGCTCTCGACGTCGGGCGACGCCGGGGTCGCGCCGCCCGGCGAGGGCTGCGGCGGAGCTCCCGGCTGCTGCGACTGCGGCCGCGAGGGGTTCTGCTCGCGCTGCTCGGCGGGTACCGGGCGAAGCTGCGACGGGTTCACCGCCGCCATCGCCTGCGGCTTCGGGATCTTCGGCTCGTGAATGACGTCGAAGTCGGTGCCCCTCTCGCCGGGCGCGCGGTTTTTCTCGCCCTTGTGCTCTTCGCTCTCGGCGATGCGCGTCTTCTCGCTGTCGCCGGGGGAGCGC
>CALKVG010000486.1 GCA_937998045.1 uncultured Myxococcales bacterium | reverse complement strand
ATTTCTGCCTGTCTCGTGGGCTCGGAGATGTGTATAAGAGACAGCGCCTGCGCATCGCGGCGAAGAAGGCGTCCCCCGAGTATCCGCCCGTGCCCGACGCGTTCGAGACGATGCGCACGACGAGCAGCGTGCCGGCGTCGTTCTGGAAGTAGCCGCTCGGGAAGTCGTCGTACTTGGCCGCCGTGTGCTTCCAGCGCTCGTAGTAACCGTTCATCCCGAGCGCGGGTTCGCCCTTGCCCTGGTGCGGTTGGTCCGGGGCGTCCGCTGCGGCCGATGCGGGCGGGGCCCGCGGGCCGCCGCTCGCAGCCCGAGGGGGCGCGTCGTCCTCGAGGTCGGCGACCAGACCACTGCGGATCGCGATCTGCTGGTCGAGGGTTGCGTCCGCTTCCTGGAGATCGTGCAGATCGGCGTAAAGCCATTTTCGCCGGTCGAAGAACGCCGAGAGCTCCTTGGTTCCGGTCTCGACGTACGAGACGTAGTCCGGTCCGCAGACCGCCCGGCACGGATCGTCCGTGCACTTCGCCGTGCAGGCGCGGCGCGCCGCGGCCTCCGCAGCGAGCGCGCCTCCGAGGTCGTCCGCGAAGCGCTGGTTTGCGTGCGAGTCGGGCGAATCGACGACGACGAGGAAGGTCGCGCCCCCTCCCACGCGGCCGAGCTGGTGCTCGAACGCTTTGAAGCCGGGACTGTCTCGCGGCAAGAGCTCGAGAAAGTCGCTCCGGAGCTCGAGCTTGCGCGCATACAGCCACGTCGAGGCGAGGAGGCTCAGGGCCAGGAGAAGCACGCTGGCCGGTCGGCGGCTTGCGGCGTCGACCAGGCGACCGACCTTCGGTCTAAGCAGGAACATCGAGGTGCGGCGGGGTCCGCCAACCGCTAGCGCATATCACGACCGGGACTGGGGCTTCCACTGGCGTGCCGAGCCCGAAAGCAGCTCGCTACCCCCGCATGCCTTCGCATGCCACAATCGAGCCGAAGCTCGCGTGCGCATCCTTAAGAGCGCTCTTTTCTGGCGGATTCTTCTCAGCTCGCTCCTCGTCGTGGCGGTGCTCGGGGTGGGCCTCTATCGCGCGAACGCGGCGCACGAGGAGCTCGAGAAGCAGTTCGAGCGCCTCGTCCAGCACGATCTCAAGCTGGCCGACTACGCGCTCCAGCTCTTGCGCTTGATGGGCGACCTCGAGACGGGCAAGCGCGGGTTCCTGCTGACCGACCAGCAGAGCTTCCTCACGCCTTACGACGACGCGCGCCGGGACCTCGAGGGGGTCCTCGCCGAGGCCCAGGCCGTGGCCGAGAACGGAATGGAAGACGAGCGGGTGGCGGCGTTTGACCGGCTCGTCCACGAGTGGATCAACAAGATCAGCGAGCCCCAGATCGCGGCGCGCAAGAGCGGCAACGACTCCGACCCGCGCGTATCGGACGAGGGCAAACAGCTG
This sequence comes from uncultured Myxococcales bacterium, assembly GCA_937998045.1. Taxonomy (GTDB): domain Bacteria; phylum Myxococcota_A; class Polyangia; order Polyangiales; family Polyangiaceae; genus Palsa-1150. The sequence goes on along the minus strand of CALKVG010000486.1, from coordinate 5,543 downwards.
ACCGACCAGATGCGCAAGATCCTCCTCGATTTGCGCAATCACGCCATCGACGAGGCCGAAGACCGCAAGCAGCAGGCGTTCGACTCGGCGGCGGCCTCGCAGCGGGCGACGCGCACCGTCCTCCTCCTGGCCATCATCATCGCGCTCGTCAGCGGCGCGTGGATCGCGCGCGACATCGCGGGGACGACCGCCCAGCTCGAGGAGGCCCTCGCGGCGACCGGCCGGCTGGAGCCCCTCTTGCCGATGCCCGCGCGTCGCGACGAGCTCGGAGCCGTCGCGCTCAGCCTCGCCAAGATGAACGCGCTCCTTCTCGAGAAGGACTCGAGCCTTCGCGCCATCCTCGCCGAGCGCGAACGCGCCGTCGCGGACCTGACCCGGGCCAACGAAGATCTCGCGCGCCGCGACGCTCGCGCCCGCGCGTACGCGGAGTTCGTCCGCGAGCTGAAGACCCTCGACGTCCGGGCCCTCGCGGCGGGTGGCTTGCAGTCGCTGGTGCGCCTCGCCGACGCGCAGGTCGGCGTTGTGTACCTGCTCGACGACGCCGAGCGCCTCGTCCCCGTCCAGGCGGCGGCCTCCGATGGTCGGGCGATCGACCACATCGTCTTCGGCGCCGAGGGGCTGCCGCGCGCCGTGATGGAGAGGCGCGAGCCGTTCTACCTGAGCGCCGAATCGCTCGCCGAGCCGCTGCCGTCTCTCGATCTGGGGATCGGCGCGGCGCGTCTGCGCTGGGTGCTCGGCTACCCGATCGCCGTGGGAAACGAGGCGGCAGGAGCGATGGTGCTCGGAGGGATCCACGAAACCGACCAGGTCTCACGGGAATCGATCCGCGACGGCGCGCGCCAGCTCGCGGTCGCGCTGCACAACGCGTGGGCGCACGATCGCCTGCGCGAGAAGAGCGTCGCCCTCGCCGAACAAGGCCAGCGGCTCGCGCACGCCAACCAGGTCAAGACGTCGTTCCTCGCGTCGATGAGCCACGAGCTGCGCACCCCGCTCTCGGCGATCCTCGGCTTCGCCGATCTCCTCTTGACGTCGCCGAAGGAGCAGCTCTCTCCGCGAGCTCGGGAGTCGCTCGAGCGGATCAAGCGCAACGGCGAGCACCTGCTCGGCCTCATCAACGACGTGCTCGATCTCGCGAAGGCCGAAGCCGGCCGCATCGAGGTTCGCCTCGCGCCGGTGAACCTGGTGCAGCTCGTCCGCTCCTGCGTGGCCGAGGTCGACAGCCTGCGCGCAAGCAAGGACCTGAAGCTCGTCGCCGAGCTCGGCGACACGCCGATCGAGACGACGAGCGACGCCCAGCGCGTACGCCAGATCCTGCTCAATCTCCTCTCGAACGCCATCAAGTTCACCGACGTCGGCGAGGTGGTCGTCACCGCCCGGCAGACGACCAACGAGATTCAGCTCGCGGTGCGAGACTCCGGGATCGGGATCTCTCCGACGGCGATGAAGGAGCTGTTCCAGGACTTTCACCAGCTCGAGGCGGGAGACGGCAGGCGCTACGACGGCACCGGCGTGGGGCTCGCGCTCTCGCGCCGCCTGGCGCGCGCCCTCGGCGGGGACATCGAGGTTCGTTCGCGCGAAGGGGAGGGGTCGACCTTCACGCTCCTCCTGCCGCGCGCGACGACGGCCGCGGAACCGGCCGGCGCCGATCCGTCGTCGGCGAGCGTGCCTCCGCCGCATGGCGATGTGGGGGCCCTGTCGTGAGCGAACGTTCCTCGGCCTCCGGAATCGGCGATGGGGGCGGCGATGTCCTCATCGTCGACGACTTTCCCGACGCGCTCGCGCTCTATGAAGCGGTGCTCACCGAGGACGGCCATCGCGTTCGCACCGCCCAGAACGGCGTCGAGGCGCTCCGCCACGTCGACGAGCGCGAGCCGGAGCTCGTATTGCTCGACGTCTCGATGCCCGGTCTCGGCGGCGTCGAAGTGCTTCGCCGGCTGCGCAGCCGCCGGGACGGCGGGCCGTCCGTCATCATGCTCACCGCCGCGCGGCGCGAGCCGCACGCCATCGAGGCCGGCCTCAAGGAGGGGGCGGACGCGTACCTCACGAAGCCGATCGACTCGCGCGAGCTGCTCGCCCGCGTGCGCGCCGCCCTCGAGACGTTTCGCCTGAAACGCATGCTCGAGGCGCAGCGTCGCGACCACATCGCGATGCTCGTACACGATCTGCGTCACCCGCTTTCGTCGCTGGGCCTCATCGCCGAAGTCCTCGACGCCGAGGACCTCACGCCGGCCGAACGGCGCCACGTCGTCGGCCAGATCCGCAGTATGTGCGCGGAGATGGCGCGCCTGGTCGACGACGTCCTCGTGGCGAGCCGTCTCGAGGCAGGCGTTTTTTCCGTCGAGGTGCGTCCGATCCGCGTCGGAGCGGTCATCGAGCCCATCCTCGCCGTGTTCACGCCGGTCGCCGCGCGCCGGCGCGTGGCGCTGGACTTCGACGGCTCGCTCGATCTCGAAGTGCGTGCCGACGCGCAGAAGCTGCGGCAGGCCCTCGACAACCTCGTCGCGAACGCCCTGAAGTTCACCCCCCGCGGCGGGCGCGTCCGGCTGCGCGTCTGGCGGGCGGGGGCAGACGTGGCCTTCGAGATCGCCGACACCGGTCCGGGCATCGCGCCCGAGGAGGAGTCGACCATCTTCGACCGCTATCGCCAGGGGGCTCGTGGCCGCGCGGCCGGTGGAGCGGGCCTTGGCCTCGCCATCGCCCGCGGAATCGCCGAGGCGCACCACGGCAGTGTCGCCGTCTCGACCGGAGATCTCGGCGGGGCAGCCTTTCGCTTGACCGTGCCGTCCTGAGCCGCTGCGCTTGACATTCCGGGCCCTGCCCGTACATTCCCGCGCTCGCCGAATCGAGGAACCTGTGGCCAATCATCCGTCCGCTGAGAAGCGCAACCGCCAGCGAATCAAGCGCACAGCACGCAATCGCGCCGTGAAGGGCGCCGTTCGTACGCAAGTGAAGGACGCGCGCGCCGCCATTGCCGCGAAGGACACGAAGGCGGCCAAGGATGCGCTCGACCAGGCCACGGTCGCCCTCGACAAGGCGGCGGGCAAGGGAGTGCTCTCGAAGAAGGCGGCGTCCCGCAAGGTGTCGCGCCTGTCTGCGCAGCTGCACAAGCTGCAGCAGCAAAAGAGCGCCTGACGCTCCCGGGCAGGCCAATCGCGGGGCGCGGCGTTGCCCTCCGGCACACGGCTCATGCGTGAACGGCGATTGACGGTCGAGCTCTAGATCCCTGATTGTGCTCGCAAAGAGCGCGGGAACAGAAGCTGCTAGCCTAGATCGATTGCCCGCGGGCAAATCGACCCATGAGCGCCTCGGCTCCCGAGCTCGACGCGATGATCGGCCGCACGCTGGGGGGCAAGTACCACCTCTTGCGCGTCATCGGCCGCGGCGGGATGGGCACCGTCTTCGAGGCCGAGAACGTGTCGATCGGCAAGCGGTTCGCTGTGAAGCTGCTCGACCGCGAGTGCGCCAAGGACCCGGGCGTCGTCCGGCGCTTCGCGCGCGAGGCTCGCGCCGCCAGCGCCGTCGAGAGCGAGCACATCGTCAGCGTCGTCGACGCCGGCGTGGTTGACGGCTGCCCGTACATCGCGATGGAGCTGCTGCGGGGCGAAGACCTGGGGACGCTCCTGCGGCGCGACGCGCGCGTTCCCTTGCGCGAGGCTCTCCACATCGCCGCGCAGGTGCTGCGCGGGCTGGCCGCTGCGCACGCGGCGGGCATCGTCCATCGCGACCTGAAGCCGGACAACGTCCTCCTGATCGATCACGCCGGCGATCCGAGCTTCGTGAAGGTCGTCGACTTCGGAATTTCGAAGGTCGAGAAGCCGCGCGGCAGCACGGCGCCGCTCGCGATCACGCAGCGGGGCGTCGTCCTCGGGACGCCGCTCTACATGGCGCCGGAACAAGCGAGGAGCCTCCCCGACGTGGACGGGCGAGCCGATCTGTTCTCGGTCGGCGCGATGCTCTTCGAGTGCCTCGCCGGACGCCCGCCGCACGTGGGCGAGACCTACGAGCAAATCCTCCTCTCGGTCTGCATGGAGGACGCCCCCGACGTGCGCGCCTATGCAGCGGACGTTCCGCCCGAGGTGGCCGCGTTCCTCGCGCGCGCGCTGGCGCGCGATCGAGCGGCGCGATTCTCGTGCGCCGTCGAGATGCTCGCCGCGCTGCGGAGCCTCGCGCCGGGCGATCCCGCCGCGCGGCCGCTCGGCAGCGAGCTCGGTCGACCGACGCCGTCCGACTCCGACGTGCGCACGATGCGCATCGACTCGGGGCCGGCGACGGAAGCGGCGTGGACGTCGTTCGAGCCGCCACCGAATCGAATGCGCCGCGTCCGAGCCCGTGCGGCAGCGACCGCGGTCATGGCGACGGTCGCAGGTGTCGCCGCCGTGATGGGCGTGCTGGCCCTGCGACGAGGCGCCTCCGACGCGGGATCCGGCCCGGGCACCGGAACGTCGGCGGCTGGCGCGACCGCGAGTCCGTCCGCGCGAGGACGAAGCGAGCGCCAGGCCCCCACGGCATCGGCCGCGCGATCCGTTTCCCCGCCGCAAGGTGCGCCCCCGTCGGGGCGCTCCCCCCTCGAAGTTTCGTCATCCGCGTCCTCTCCGTCGGCTCCGCCACGAGCCGGCGCGCCGGCGCCTCCCCCAGACCCCAACCATGCGTTCAAGCCGGACGCCAACCATGCGTTCAAGCCGGGAGGCAATTCGCCGCCGGCCGTAGCGTCGCCCCCGCGGGCCTCCGCTCCGTCTGTCGGCGCGCCGACGGTACCGAGCGCATCGGGGCTCGACATCCAGCGGGAGCTGCCGTGAAGCGGGGTCTCCTCGCGACCATCGGCGCGCTCTTGTTCACCGGCCGCCTCGCCTTCGCCGCCGAGACGGCGGAGCCCGAACGCGGCATGCGCGAGCACTTCGCGGCGGGCGTCCGCCTCTACGACGCGAAGGAGTACGAGCGCGCCCTCTCCGAGTTCGAGGCCGCCTACAGGGCCAAGGCGGCCGCTGCGATCGAGCGCAACATCGCGCTCACGCTCGAGAAGCTCGAGAGATATCCGGAGGCGCTCGACGCGCTCGAGCGCTTCGTCGCCGACGCGGGGAGCGCCATGAAGCCCGACGTGCGCAGCGCGTCGGAAGCGAAGCTCCGCGTGCTCGGCGCGCGCGTCGCGACGGTGCGCGTGCATGTCCTCCCCGCGGGAGCATCCGTCCGGATCGACGGATCGGTCCGGTCCGCGAGCGGGGGCGGGCCTCGAGGCGAGGACGCCGCGGACCTGCGGGTGCACCTCTCTCCGGGGGGCCACGTGTTCTCGGCGAGCGCCGAGGGCTTCGTCCCCGGCGAGGTTCGTCGCGTCGTTTCGGCCGGGGAGGACGCAGGCGTTGCCATCGAGCTTGCGCCGGCCCCGGCGGGCGGGACGACGCTGGCCGCGTTGCCGTGGGCTCCCGTAGCGCAGCCATCGCCGGAGCAAGGCATGGCTCTCGCGCCGCCGCCGACGGGCGCGGACGTCCCCCTCGCGCCGCCGCCTCCCCCGTACGAAGTGGCGGTCGCTCCGGCGCAGCGTGCACGCG
>CALKVG010000485.1 GCA_937998045.1 uncultured Myxococcales bacterium | reverse complement strand
ATCGATGCCCCAGTCCCCCAGCGCCTTCGCCGCCGAGACGATGTCCGCGCGGTCCGTGCGACCCATCGTGGCGACGCCGTCGCTGACGACAATCACGCGCGTCGGACCGGCGCTCCTTGCGCGCGTCCCCGCCCAGGCCAAAGCCTTCGCCAGGTCCGACGCACCGAGCGCTCCGCGGGAGCGGATGCGCGCGACCGCCGCATCGCCGAAGTCGCGCGCACGGCCGGCGTGGACCTCGTCGATGCTCTGATCGAAGCAGGCCACGATCAGGCGCGCTTCGCCGAGCCGTTCCGCCATCGAGCGCACCTCGCGAATCTCGTCGTCCAGGCCGAGCGCGCGCGATGCGCTCGTATCCAGGAGGACGACCGCCGAGCCGATCGGATCGGGGTGACTGTCCACGACGGGCCGGACTCGCACGAGCGCCAGATCGCCGCTGCGTAGGCCGTCGCGGGCCTCGGCCCCGGTGTGGGGAACGACGAAGTCCTCGGTCGGCGTCCAGCTCTCTTCGGACCGCGCAGCGACGGGTGCCGCCGTGCCCGGCACGCTCACCGTGACGTCAATCGCGTCCACCTTCGGCAGGCCGCGCAGCGGCAGGACGTACGGGGTATCGCCCACGATTTCGTGCGCGTACGAGACGACGATCTCCTTGGTCGCCCGCGCGGCGATCGGGAAGACGCGGGCGCTGAACTCGTTGCCGGCCGAGTTCTCGAGGAGGGCAGGGTCCTGCTTGCGATGAAGGAAATCCTCGTAGGCCCGGCGCGCGGCCTGCTTCTCGACGATTTCCCCCTCCTGCCACGATTCGCCGATCTTCATCGCGAAGCGAGTGAGCGAAGCCCGCACGGGGAGCGCGATGCGAAAGGTGCCCTCGAGCGTGCGGTCGAGCGGATTCTCGAACGCGAGGTGAAGCTCGGTGAAAGCGAGCGGCCCCTGCAAGACGGCGCGCGCTTGCAACCTCGTGAGGCGCAGTCCGGTGCCGTCGCTGGCCGTCAGCTCGAGAGGGGGCGTCGGCACGAGCGCGGACACTCGAGGCGTCGGTGCGTGGGGCACGGATTCCGGAGCGGGTGTCCACTCGGAGACGCGCGCGGCCGCAGGGGTGCTCGTCACGGAACGGCTGCACGACGGAGTGAGACACGAGACGACGATGGCCGTCGAGAGGGCAAGGTGCGACGGGCGCACGACTCCGGCGCCGCCGGAGCGTGCTCGAGAGAGGACCGAGCGCATGGAACGTCCTTTCGGTGAGAGGGACACCGCAGCGAGCCGGAGGTTCCGCGGCGGGACGGAGGTCCGACCGCATGAAGGAACGCGTACTCGAGCGGCGCGCCACCCTGGATACGCGGCTGTCCCGCGAAAGATCTCAGTCGGGCTCGGGCTGGTAGCAGAGCGACCCGGGCCAGCGAAGCAGTACTCGTCGCCGCGGGTGCTCGACACGGCTCTCGCACGCGACTTGCCCGTAGGCGTCTAGATGGGATTCTTCGCGTCGCAGGGCTGGGTCGCATGCTGCGCCGTCGCCGCCGTCGTCGCCGGTTGCTCGAGCGCGCGGCCAGCGATAGTCGCCGTTCCCGGCGCTTCCACGGCGGCTCGAGCTCCTCGCGCGCCCGTCCCGGCCGCATCGACCACGGCCGTCGCTCCACCCCAGCGGCTCGCAGCGCCTCCGGTCCCCCCGCTCGCGCATGCGCCGGGAGTCACGGCGGCCCAGGGCGCTGGCCCGGAGCTCTCGGGCTTCGGAAAAGCGCTGCTTGGCTACTCGACCTGGGTCGACCAGTTCGCGGTCCTCCCGGTCGATCTCAAGTCGGACGCTCTGCATCAAGCATTCGACTCGCTGGCCGATGCGGTGGAGGTGCTCCCTCTGAGCGGCGACCTGGTCCCGGCGCAAGTCGCCGCGAACCTCAAGACCCTCTCCGCGAACTTCCAATCAACCCCCGCCCTCACTCCGCGGCAGACCACGATCGCGCGGGACCTGTTCGACCGGACACAATCCTTTCTGTCTCTCGCTGCGCAGCAGATCTACGCGCGCGCGCCGGCGGTCGCCGACGCGGTGAACGTCCTGCGCCTGACGTACCAGTCGATGGATACGTCCAAGCCGCTCGATCAGCAGCTCGCTGTGGCGCTCGCGTGCCTCGATTCGATCCAGACGGCCTTCCGGGCCATGGCCCTCGCCGCGAGCGAATCCCAGTGGACTCGCACGCAACCCGCGACACCGCCCTGAAGTTCGCCGACGGCGCTCGGCCCGGCCGTTGCGCTCGGCCCGGCGATTGCGCTCGGCCCGTCCGTTGCGCTCGGCCCGTCCGTTGCGACGACGGCAGCGGTCAACCGCGGACGCGGGTGCAGAGCGAGCGTAGGCCGTACTTGCGCACTTTGTAGCTGAGAATTCGCTCGGTCGTGCCCAGCCGGCGTGAGGCACGGGCAAGATTGCCCTGCGACTCCTGCAGCGCGTCCGCGATCATCTGGCGCTCCAGCTGCTCGACGGCCTGGGCGAGCGTCGCCGGCTGCCCCTGGTTGGGCTGATTTGCGCCTCGGATGGTCTTGGGCAAATGGGACTCGTCCACGACCATGCCCGCGCACGACACGACCGCGCGCTCGATTGCGTTCTCGAACTCGCGCACGTTTCCGGGCCACGAGTAGGCGCCCAAAGCCCCGAGTGCGCCGGTGGTCAGGCGTCGAACGTCGCGCCGATGCTCGCGCGCATACTTTTCGAGGAAGTACTGGGCGAGAGCCGGGATGTCCGCGCGACGGTTCCGCAGCGGCGGCACCGTGATCGTGAAGACGTTCAGGCGGTAGTAGAGATCCTCCCGAAACGTCCCGTTCGCGACTGCGGCGACCAGGTCCTTGTTCGTGGCCGCGATCAGCCGGATGTCCGCCCGCAGCGTCTCGGTGCCGCCAAGTCGTTCGTATTCGCGAGACTGAAGGACCCGGAGGAGCTTGACCTGGGTCGGGAGAGGGAGGTCGCCGATCTCGTCGAGAAATAGCGTTCCCCCCTGTGCGAGATCCAGCCGCCCCTTCTTTCGCCCGACGGCGCCGGTGAACGCTCCGCGCTCGTAGCCGAACAGCTCGGCCTCGAACAGAGTCTCGGGGAACGCGGCGCTGTTCATCTTGATGAACGGCCCGCCGGCGCGATCCGAGTTGGCGTGGATCGCGTGCGCGACGAGCTCCTTCCCCGTCCCGGACTCTCCCAGGACGAGCGCGGTCGCCGTCGTGGGAGCAACCTGGCCGATCTCCTCGTAGATCTGCCGCATCGTTGCGCTGTCGCCGACCATGTTCGCGTACTCGAACGGCGTGCGCGCGCTCGCCTTCCGGGTGGGTGCGTCGTCGACGGGAGGGGGACCGACAACGAGTCGGTTTGCGAAGGTCGCAGCGACGTGTTGAACGACCGCAAGCCGGGTGCGGAACGGATGCGGAGAGTCCGCGAGGAAGTACACGC
>CALKVG010000484.1 GCA_937998045.1 uncultured Myxococcales bacterium | reverse complement strand
GTTCCGCCGGCACCGGCGGTGCCCGCGGAACCGCCCGCGCAGGCCGCGAGCCCCGTCGCCCCCGCCGTCGCCGACGCCGCGGTGGCCACGGCCTCCGCAGAGCCCATCGCAGCGAGCGCCGAGGCGCCGCCCGCTGCGCCCGATCCCGATCCCCCCGCTGCGTCGGCCTCCAGTGTGCCCTCGGCGTCCGCGGAGCCGCCCGCCGAGGGGACGCCCGCCCAGGCGGAGCCGGACCCCGAGCAAGCCAAGCAGGAGAAGACGCTGTGCCGCGTCGCGCTCGAACGCGGCAGGCTCTCGGAGGCCATCGAGGCCGGCGAACGTTCGGTGGCCCTCGACCCGACCGACGGCGAGGCCTGGCTCATCCTCGGGGCCGCCTACCAGCAGAAGGGAAACGCGAAGGACGCCCGGCGTTGTTACAAGTCCTGCGTTCAGGAAGGGAATCGTGGGCCCCGCGCCGAGTGCGCCGCCATGCTCCGGTAGTTTTCAGTCCCTTCGACGTCGCGCGCGCTGCAAATCCGTTCTTAGTGCGTTGACACGAGGTGACGAGCCAGCTACGAGACGCGCGCGTGTTTAAAAAGGTGTGCCTCTTTTCCGGCAACGCCAACCCGGCCCTTGCTGCGGCTATCGGGCAGTACTTGGAGACCCCGATCGGCAAGTGCAAGGTGACGCGGTTCAGCGACGGCGAGAGCTTCGTCGAAATCGGCGAGAACGTCCGCGGCGTCGATGCCTTCGTGATCCAGCCCACGAGCTCTCCGACGAACGACAACGTCATGGAGCTGCTCATCATGGCCGACGCGCTGCGCCGCGCGTCCGCCGGGTCGATCACCGCGGTGATCCCCTACTACGGTTACGGGCGACAGGACCGCAAGGTCGCCCCCCGTACGCCGATCACGAGCAAGCTCGTGGCGGATCTCGTTCAGACGTCCGGTGTGAACCGCGTCGTATCGGTCGATCTCCACGCCGGCCAGATCCAGGGCTTCTTCAACATCCCCTTCGATCACCTGTACGCGATGCCCGTCTTCCTCGAGGACTACCTTCGGAAGCACTTCGATTCGTCGGCGGTCTTCGTCTCGCCCGACGCAGGCGGCGTCGAGCGCACGCGCGCCTACTCCAAGCGCCTCGCGGCGTCGCTGGCCATCATCGACAAGCGCCGGGAACGCGCGAACGTGAGCGAGGTGGTTCACCTCATCGGCGAGGTGAAGGGCAAGGACTGCATCATCATCGACGACATCATCGATACCGCGGGGACGCTCTGCGGTGCCGCGCGCGCGCTGGCCGACAAGGGAGCCAAGCGCGTTGTCGCATGCGCGACGCACGGCGTCCTCTCCGGTCCGGCCGTGAAGCGCATCTCCGAGTCGCCGCTCGACGAAGTCGTCGTGACCGACTCCATCCCGCTCTCCGAAGCCGCCAAGAACTCCGGCAAGATCAAGCAGCTCTCGATCGCCCGTCTCCTCGGCGAGGCCATCAAGCGCATCCACAGCTCCGACAGCGTGAGCTCGTTGTTCGCTTAGGTCTTCCTCGGCGTGGAACTGCGCGCTGGCTTCTGCTAGAGAGCGCGTCCCCACATCGAACCCCGCATGCCCGGGCGCTGACGCCGCGGGCGGACAGGGGATGGAGAGGATCGCCATGACCGCTCAGATGCCCACTCTCAAGGCCCAGAACCGCGTTGCCTCCGGCAAAGCCGAGGCGCGCCGCGTCCGCCGCCAGGGACTCGTGCCTGCGATCGCCTACGGAAAGGGGCTCCCGTCGACGCCCATCGGCGTCGCCCCGAAGGAGGTCGCGACGATCCTCAGGAGCGAGCTCGGGAAGAACACCGTGATTCGCCTCGAGATGGACGGAAAGAGCCTGCTCGCAATGATCCGCGACTTCACTGTGCATCCCGTGAAGCGTGAGCTCGAGCACATCGACTTCATCGAGGTGAAGCTCGACCGGCCGGTCGACGTCTACGTCCCGCTCATCCCGATCGGGAAGGCACCGGGCGTCGTGGCGGGCGGCGTTCTTCGCGTCGTTCACCGCACGGTGCCGGTGCGCTGCCTGCCGGACCGCATTCCCGTGAAGATCGAGACGGACGTGTCGAAGCTCGAGCTCGGCCACCACACCTCAACTCAGGACCTCCAGCTGCCCGAGGGCGTGAGCGTGCGGCTCCCTCCCGAGCAGACGCTCGTCGCGGTGGTCGCGCCGGAGAAGGAAGAAGTCGAGGAGGCCGCGCCGGCTGCTGCGGGTGCGCCGGGTGCGGCGCCTGCGGCGGGAGCAGCGCCTGCGGCGGGAGCAGCGCCTGCGGCCGCGCCCGCGGCGGAAGCTGCGGCGGCGGGCAAGGACGACAAGAAGAAGAAGTGACGCGGGGCGCTCCGGGCCGCGGCGATGTTTCTCGTGGTGGGGCTGGGCAACCCTGGCCGGGAGCACGAGCACGACCGGCACAACGTCGGCTTCGTCGTCATCGACGCGCTCGCCCGGCAGCTCGGCGGCGCGGAGTTCAAGTCGAAATGGAACGCGCACTTTGCGCGCGCCTCGTTGGGCGGACACGAGGTCGTGCTCCTCAAGCCGCAGACGTATATGAACCTGTCAGGGGAAAGCGTTCAGCCGGCGGCGGCCTTCTTCAAGGTGCCGCCGGCCGAGGTGCTCGTCGTGCACGACGAGATCGATCTGCCCTTCGGCGAGCAGCGGTTGAAGCTCGGCGGCGGTCACGCCGGCCACAACGGCGTGCGCCACATCATCGAACGCCTCGGGACGCCCGAGTTCGTTCGTCTTCGCGTCGGCATCGGTCGGCCTCCCGTCGGCTTTCGCGGGGACGACGGTGCGGCAACGAGAAGTCCGCACGACGGTGCGGCAACGAGAAGTCCGCACGACGGTGCGGCAACGAGGACGTGGGTGTTGTCCGGCTTCGATGCGCCGCAGCGCGCCGAGCTGCCGGGCGTCGTGGACCGGGCGACGGACGCGATTGCGCGCGTGGTGAAGGGCGGCCTCTCCGCGGCGATGAACGTCGCGAACTCCCGGGAGAAGCGCTAGCTCGCCGTCGCTCAGTGTGCTAACAAGGCTGCCCCTCGCTCGTGGGCATCTCGTCCCACGGGCCCGCGTTCCCGCCCTCGCAGGCAGGACCAGCCCAGGAGAAGACAAGTGAACGTCACGACCCCGTCCGCCTCTGCGCGGCCGCCCGCGCAGGCGCAAGCGCACCCGAAGGAATACGAGACCATCTACATCCTGAGGTCCGACGTCGACGTCGAGGCCGCCGAGCGCGTGCAGAGTCGCGTCGCCGAGGCCGTCGAGCGCGAGCGCGGCAAGCTCGTGAAGGTCGAGGCCTGGGGCCGCCGCAAGCTCGCGTATCCCGTGCGCAAACAGCGCCGCGGCGTCTACGTGTACCTGAAGTACGTTGGCGGCGGCGGCCTCGTCGCAGAGGTCGAGCGCAACCTGAAGCTGCAGGACTCGGTCATGAAGTTCATGACCGTCCAATCCAGCGACGAAGTCGATTTCGCCTCCCTGCAGATCGACCCCGAGGAGCTCAAGCTCGGCAAGCTGGAGCTCCCCCCCGAGGAGGAGAAGGAAGACTCCCGCGAGAAGCAGCTCGGCCTCGTCGACACGGGACCCGAGGCCCCGCGCGCGCGGCACCCCGAGGACGGCGAGGACTTCGAGTCCGAGGGCCCCGAGCCCGAGGTCGAGGCGGTCAAGGGCGAGGCCGGCGCCTCGGAAAAAGAGTCCGGCGAAGGAGAGGAGGGCTGATCCATGGCAATGATGGACGACGACAAGGACATCAACCGAGGTCCGGATCTCAACGCCGAGATTGGCCGCCGCCGCGGCGGAAAGAAGCGCGTCTGCAAGTACTGCACGGACAAGGCGCTGGTCATCGACTACAAGGACCCGCAGGCTCTGAAGTACTTCATCACCGAGCGCGGGAAGATCGTCCCGCGCAGAATCAGCGGCAATTGCGCCCGTCATCAGCGCAAGGTCCAGCTCGCGGTCAAGCGCGCCCGCAACATCGCGCTCCTGCCCTTCACGATCACGAACACGATCTGAGAGCCCGCCATGCCTGCCAACATCCAGGTCATCCTGCAGCAAGACGTCGACAAGGTCGGCAAGAGCGGAGAGCTCGTGCGGGTTCGCCCCGGCTTCGCGCGCAACTACTTGCTTCCGCGCCAGCTGGCCGTGCCGGCCACCTCAGCGGCCGTTCGCCGGATCGAGCACGAGAAGTCCGTCGCGCTCGCGCGCGCCGAGAAGTTCAAGAAGGAATCGCGCGAGCTGGCGGCGAAGCTGAGCGCGCTGGCGCTCACGATCACCCAGAAGGCCGGCGAAGACGGCCGTCTCTTCGGGTCGGTCACATCGAAGGACATCGCGAACGCCGCGCTGAAGGCGCTCTCCTCGCTGCTCGGGGGAGCGGGCGCAGCGGGTGGGCCACCCGCAGCCGAGGGCGGGGTGGAGAGTATCGGCAACCATCTCAGAAAGCACATTCAGCTCGCCGAGCCGATAAAGAGCGTGGGCACCTACGAGATCCCGGTGAAGCTCGTCGCCGACGTAACGGCGACGCTCAAGGTGGAAGTCGTCGCGAAGTAGTGCGATAAGAAAGCGGCCTGGGCGTCGTGCCCAGGCTGAGCTCTCCGCGCGCCCTGGCTTGTTCGAGCCGGGGCGCGCGTCATTTGGAGGTAGCGGTTGTGGACAAGCTGCGAGTCGTCTTCGGACAACCTCGGGACGAGGCGCCGATGACCGTTGAGGCGCGCGTTCCGCCGCACGATCTGGACGCCGAGGCGGCGGTTCTCTCCGCCGTGCTGGTCGACAGGCTCGCCTTCGACAAGGTCAACGAGTTCCTGCGTCCGGAGCACTTCTACTCCGAGGCGCACCGCCGCGTGTACGAAGCCTGCACGGAGCTCTCGGTCGCGGGGAAGCCGGTCGACGTCGTGCAGGTCGCGACATGGCTTCGCGATCGCGACCGGCTCGCCCAGGTCGGGGGGATGGCGTACCTGACGGAGATCCTGAACGCCGCGCCGGCCATAGCGAACGTGGCCGCCTACGGGAAGACAATCCACGAGAAGTGGCGGATCCGGCAGCTGATTCTCGCGTGCCAGCGCGTCACGGCGCAGGGCTACTGCGGGTATGGAGACGCGCAGCAGTTCATCGACTCGGCCGAGCAGGCCGTGTACGACATTGCGCGGACGCGCGAGTCGAGCAGCGTTCATGCGCTGCGCGATGTGATGCGGGAGACGTTCAAGCGCATCGAGCGCGCGAACGCGCGCGGCGCGCGCATCACCGGCATTCCCACCGGCTTCGACCGCTACGATCGCATCACGAGCGGGCTGCACGACGGCGAGCTGACGATCGTGGCGGCGCGTCCGGGCATGGGAAAGACGAGCCTCGTCCTCAACATGGCGGTGAACGTCGCCAGCCCGCAGCAGCTGGAGAGCGCGCGCGATCCGAACGAGCGCTGGGAGCAGTCCGGCTTCGGGGTCGTCGTCTTCTCGCTCGAGATGCCCCGCGAGCAGATCGTCAACCGCATGCTGTGCGCTGAGGCCAAGGTGGACGTGAGCAAGGTGCGCACCGGCATGCTCACGCCGAGTGACTGGAGCAAGCTGACGCAGGCGGCGTCGCACCTCGGGAGCCTGAACGTGTGGGTCGACGACACTCCGGCCCTGTCGATCCTCGAGCTGCGTTCGAAGGTGCGGCGCCTGCAGGCCGACTTCGACCGCGTCGACGAGACGAGCCGCGATGGCGAGAAGAAGCAGCGTATCGGGCTGGTCATCGTCGACTACCTGCAGCTGATGAGGGGGCGCGAGAACGCGGCCTCCCGCGAGCAAGAGATCAGCGAGATCTCGCGCGGGATGAAGCAGCTCGCCAAGGAGCTGAGCATTCCGGTGATCGCCCTCAGTCAGCTGAATCGCGCCGTCGAGACGCGCAGCGAAAAGAGCAAGCGCCCCCAGCTTTCGGACTTGCGCGAGTCGGGCGCCATCGAGCAGGACGCCGACAACATCTGCTTCATCTATCGCGACGAGTACTACAACAAGGAAGCCACCGAGCGGAACGTGGCGGAGCTCATCGTCGCCAAGCAACGCAACGGGCCGACGGACACCGTCAAGGTGCGGTTCGACGCGCAGTACACCCGGTTCGACAACCTCGCCGACGGCGAATACGAGGAGTACGACCAGTAGGTCGTGCTAAGCCCGTGATTGGAGAGTCGCGACGCTCGCTTGATATGCCCGCCGAGACGCTCGACCAGCTCGTGATGACGCGTCGAGTGCTCGTGGCCGTGGGTGCGGGCGGCGTCGGAAAGACCACCACCGCCGCGGCGCTCGCTGTTGCCGCCGCGCAGCGAGGGCGTCGCGTCCTGTGCCTGACGATCGACCCCGCGAAGCGGCTCGCCCAGGCGCTGGGCCTGCAGACCATGTCGACCGAGGAGCAGGCCATCGCTCCCGAGCTCTTCGCGCGCGCCGGGCTGCCGATGAAGGGTTCGCTGACGGCGATGATGCTCGACACGAAGAAGACGTTCGACGAGCTCGTCGAGAGGCACTCCCCGTCGCCGGAGCACGCCCGCCGCCTGCTGGACAACAAGCTATACCGGTACGTGTCGACGTCGCTGGCAGGGACGCAAGAGTACATGGCCATGGAGAAGCTCGTGAGCGTCCAGAGCGATCCGCGGTTCGATCTCGTCGTGCTGGACACTCCGCCCACGGCGAACGCGCTCGACTTTCTGGACGCGCCCGAGCGTCTGGCAGAGGCCATCGACTCGGCCACGATGAGATGGTTCGTGCAGGCGTTCGAGTCCACCGGGAAGGTCTCGCTCAATCTCCTCGCGCGGTCCGCGGCCGTCGTCCTGCGCGCGCTCGGCCGCATCACGGGCGGGGGCTTTCTGGCGTCGATGGCCGAGTTCATCACCGAGCTCAACGCGCTCTTCGGCGGGTTCAAGCAACGCGCAGCGATGGTCGAGGCCGCGCTGCGATCGCCCGAGGTGTCTTTCGTCCTCGTCACGAGCCCCGCGCCCATGAACATCGAGGAGGTGCTCTTCTTCAGCGACAGGCTCGCGTCGTCGCGGATGCCGCGGGGAGCGTTTGTGGTGAATCGGTTCCGGCTGCAGCCCCCCGGCGCCGATGCGGCGCTCACGGAGCGCGATGCGGCGGACGCCCTCGCGTCGCGGGGTGTCGCGCTCGAGGACGACGGTCCGGCGCGTGTGCTGCAAGCGTTCGGGGATGCCGTGCGCCTCGCGGCTCTAGACTCGGTACACGTCTCGGAGCTGACGAAGGCGGGCACCGGCGGCGTCCCGATCGTTCGCGTGCCGGAGCTTCCGACCGACGTGCACGACCTGCGCTCGCTCGGCGAAGTCGCCGAGAAGCTGATGAAGGGCGGAGTGTAGGGCGCCGTCCCGGCTCAGCGGACGTCCACGGTGACATTCGCGGACAGCCCGGCGCGGAGGGCGACGCCGCGCGGCAACTCGTCGAAGGCGATGCGGACGGGTACGCGCTGAACGACCTTGACGAAGTTGCCTGTCGCGTTGTTCGGCGGCAGAAGCGAGAACTGGGCGCCGGTGCCGGCTGCCAGGCTCTCGACCCGTCCGTCGAACGATCGACGCGAGTACGCGTCGATCGAAATCGAGGCGCGCTGTCCCGGGCGCATCCGGCCGGTCTGGGTCTCCTTGAAGTTTGCGACGACGTACGCGTGATCGGGGACGAACTGCGCGAAGGGCTGCTCCGCGGCGAGGATCCGACCGACGCGGGCCGTCAAGTCGGACACCGTCCCGTCGTCGGGCGCGACGACCTTCGTATAGCCCAGCTGCAGCTTGGCGAGTGCGAGCGACGCCCTGGACGCGGCCAGGTTCGCTTGTGACTGACGCAACGACGAGCGACTGGTGCGAGCCGATACTTCGGCCCTTTCGAGGTCCTGCTGCGGGATCGCCCCCTGGGCTCCCAGCCGGCGTGCCCGCGCCAGATCGAGATCGCTCTGCCGAGCCTGAGGCTCTGCGTGCGCCACGGCCGCCTCGGCGGCGGTCAGGTCCGCCTCCGCTTGTCGGACCCGAACCACGTAGTCGGCGTCGTCGATCTCGACGATCGGGTCGCCGGCGCGGACGTGGGCGTTGTCCTGCACGAGGACGCGGACGACCGGCCCCGCGACGCGCGGCGCGAGCTGCACGACGTCTGCCTGGATCTGCGCGTCGTCGGTGCTCTCTTTGCCGTGCGTCGCCGCGAGGTACACCGCGAT
>CALKVG010000483.1 GCA_937998045.1 uncultured Myxococcales bacterium | reverse complement strand
TGTGTATAAGAGACAGACCCCGACCAGCCGTTCGTGGCTGGCTGCGCGCAAGCAACGACACTCGCGAGCAAGACGATCCCAGCCCACTCCTTGTAGCGCATCGTGCCGCCCCTTCGCATGTCCGGGTCGTACTCCAAAAACGGTGCCAATCTGGTGCGACCCGCGAAGCACTCCGGATGCGGACATCATCCAAAATCCCCGTCTCGAGCTCGCGAACGCACGCCGCGCCGATCTCGATGACTTCCACGAGCCAACCTGCGCCCGAATCGCGTCGACGCGATGCGGCTTCATTGAGGCATCGTTGCCAAGCGCAAGTGCTCGCGCAAACGGCGCGTAGATTTGCACAATTCGGCTACGTGGAGGCCGGTGGGTCAATGTCCGAGCGGCCAAGCGTCAAAGGCCGAGAACCGACTCCCCCGGGCTGGCGCAGCATTTCCAGCGCCGTCCGTCGTACGCGATGCGCCGCTCCTCCGGCCAGTCACGGGCCGAGTGCGGATGCTTCTTGAGCCACGCGAGCGCCGCGGTGGGGTCGCGCGTGAGCATCGGTGCGCGACGATGCTTGCGGAGCCAGCGGCCCAGCAAGGCCGGCAGAGAGTAGTGGTACGCGCCCACGCGCTGCCCGGACTGGAACCGGCGCAGCTCGTCGGCCAGCTCGCGCGCCGACGTGTAGCGATCTCCCGGTCGAGGGGCCCTCGCCTTCGCGACGATCGCCGCGAGGTCGGGGGTCGCCTCGGCGACGGCCGCGAGCGCCCGCAGCGCGCGGAACGGCGACGGAGTCTGCCCCGTCAGGACGTGCTGCAGCAGCGCGCCCAGCGCGTACACGTCTGCTCTGGCGTCGACGGCGCGTCCCGTGGCCTGCTCGGGTGCCATGTATCCAGGCGTACCCAGCACGTCGCCCGCCTGCGTATCGTGCGACTCCCCGGGGGGCGGCGAATCGCTCGCTTCGATCGCTCCATCGTCGATCCCGAGGCGCTTCGCCAGACCCCAGTCCACGACGATCGTCTCTCCGAACGCGCCCACCAGGACGTTGTTGGGCTTGAGATCGCGATGCACGACCTGGAGGTCGTGCGCGTACGCCAGCGCGTCGGCCGCCGCCAGGACGTGGGGAAGGAGTGCCATGCGCTCCTCGAGGCCTCGCGCCTCGGCCCGGGAGGCAGCTCCCTCGGCGCCACGCCCGACTCACTTGCTCGTGGCGAACCAGACTCCATTCCAGTCCTCGGGGGGAGGCCGCTCGATCATCGCCTTGCAACGCGCGGCGAGCACAATTGCCGGGCCGTCGTCGGCGATCTCGGCGAGCCGCTCGAGGGCGCCTCGAAAGTCCCTGCCGAAGTAGGCCTCGAGCGCGCTCTCGTAAGCGCGTGAGGCGGGCAGCTTTGCCTCGCACTCGTCGGGGACTCCGAGCAGCTCGTAGACACGCACGGATTCGTGCTTGCCCTTGACGGCGACCTTGTCGACCAGACGGAACGCGAAAGCGCCGGCCGTCGCCTGCACCGTCGCCTCGCTGACGAGCACCTCGACGCCGTATTGCTTGCACAGCGGCTCGAGCCTCGCCGCGAGGTTCACGCCGTCGCCCAGCGCCGTGTACGCGAGACGGTCCGGCGCGCCGAAGTGACCGACCATCACCCGGGCCGTGTGCACGCCGTGGCGCGTGATGAGCGGGGGAAATCCCTTCCAGCGCTCGGAAGCGTAAAGCTCGCGCGTGCGTCGCATGCAGGTCAGGACTGCATGGCATGCGCGGCTCGCGTGATCTTCGCACCGCGTCGGCGCGTTCCAGAACGCCATGACCGCGTCGCCGATGTATTTGTCGAGCGTGCCCTCGGTCGATTGCACGCCCCGTGTCATAGCCTCCAGGTACAGCCCGAGCGCGCGCGCGAGCACGTCGGGGGCGAGACGCTCCGAGAGAGACGTGAAACCCTCGATGTCGGTGAACATCAGGGAGAGCTCGACCAGCTCGCCCCCGAGCTGCGGCTCCCGGTTGGCAGCGAACAGATCGCGCACGAGGTCGACCGAGACGTACTTGCTCAAGGCGCGCACCGATGTCTTCGCTCGCTCCACGCCATCCATGACGTCGGCGACCTCGCGCATCGGTGATCCGATGGGGGTGGGCGCGAAATCGAAGCCGCGCATGCGCTTGGTCACGTCGAGCACGCGACCGAGCGAGCCTCGTATCTGCCGCAGGAGCAGCCATCCACCGCCGAGAACCGCGGCGATGACGCCGAGGAACGCAGCGACGAACCGGTCGCGCAGCGCGCGCAGGTCACGCGTGTACGCGGCCTCGGGCGCGACGACGCCGACCATCCAGCCCTGCGAGTTCCGGAGCGGTCGGAAAGTCACGAGGTAGTCGACCCCGCCCGCGCGAAGGCGTCCCGATTGCCCCGGACGAGCGACGGCCGCGGCGATCTCGGGCGGGACGTGCGCCGGAAGGACGCGAAGGTCGTTTCCCACGGGCTCGATGGGATCGCCGGGGTCGAGGCGCGCGACGAACTGGCCTTCGGAGTCGCAGAGGAATGCGTGCTCGACGTCGGTAGAGCGCCGGCGCGGCAGCGAGTCGATCGTGCGCGTGAGCAGGCCGACTCGCAGGACGCCCGCGAACCGGCGGTCCGCGTCGTCGACGGCCTTCTGGACGGTGACCACGACGCGACGCTCGCCACGCGCTCGCGCCGTGTCGAGGTCGGACCATGAGAGGTCGCTCCAGATCGCCCGCCCGTAGTTCTTCCGGGAGGCGGTCACCGTGAAGGTGTCCTCGTCGGTCGGGTCGCGGACGGGCGACTGGCGCTCCTGCGTGCCCGATCCCAGAGCTTCTCCCGGGCCGCGTCGCCGCGCGTCGGATACGAAGACGCCCGCTTGCTGGGTGATGCGCCGGGTGACGACGGGCGCGTTCGGGTCGGCCGACGCGCGAAACGCGGCCACCTGCCACTTCTCGTCCGGCGCGAGCAGCGCCGTTCCGTCGGGCGCGTAGCCCAGCAGGATCGCATGCGTCAGGGCGAGGTCCGACAGCGTCGGCGCGTCCCGCAGCTCCGAGAAGAGGCGCGCCTCGACGGCGGCTGGGGCGCCTGCGTCGAGCACGCCGTCCTGCATCGCGCGCTCCACGTTGGCCAGAGAGGCGGCCGCGACGCCGAGATCCGACGCCAGCTCCTCGTCGATCTGCCGCGCAGCTCGCTGTCGCAGTTCCTCGGAGCGCGCGACGATCGAACGCTGCGACGACTCGAAGAACGCGTAGAACGTCGCCCCTGCGGACAGGGCGACCGCAGCGATCGCGAGCGCGAACAGCCGGCCGAGAGTGAGCCACGGGCGCCGAGGCATGCTGCGAGCAGCCTATTGCTACTGCCTCGCATAGGCACGCCTCCGGCGTAGGGAACGGCGCGGCGGCTCGACGGGGAATCCAACGCCGCTCCGCGCGAGCGGCCATACCGAGCCCCTCGGCCCCCTCGGTATGTGACAGGCCGCGACGTTCCGCAGCCTCCACGCCGCTCCCAATGCAAGAAGGTCCGCCGTTCTCTGAAAAAGGGAATTTGACATCTGTCAGCGTCCTTTGACTTGGGGAAAAGGTCCGCGCGACATCTGCCTGGCACACTCCAGTGCGAAGGAGGCTCAGAGGGCCAGGCTGCCACCAGCCCTCCGATCTCCGCAAACGCGCGACGGCCCCCTCAGGCGTGACAGAGCGGCGGCCTCGGCGGCCTTCAGGTCGTCGATGGCCTGATGGCCCCGAGCGCGCGTGGGGGTCTGAGAAAGATCCGGTTGGCAATCATCCGCTTCACGATGTCTGCGCTGCGCAATTCCGACGCGATAGCCAAATGGCGGCCCAGGGGTCATACTGCGCGCCTCGGAACCTTCTGCCGTACACTCGCCCCGCGCAACCCGGTGGTCGTGGATGCCTCGAATCGCTGATCCGCTCGTCATCGCCGTCCTCGCGTTCACCTTCTCCGTCGGGGCGTCCGCCGCGGACAAGGCGGAGAAAGGCGCGTCCGGCGAAAAAGCCGCCTGCGCCGAGGCCTACGGAAAGGCGCAAGGCCTCCGCGGCGATCACAAACTGATCGCCACCCGCGAGCAGCTTCGCATCTGCGCGCGCGCGACGTGTCCGCACTTCATCGCAAAAGACTGCACCGCGTGGCTCGTCGACGTCGAAGCGCGAATACCCAGCATCGTGCCGATGGGAAAGGACGCGAGCGGCTCGGATGTGAGAGACGTGACCGTTTCGATGGACGGTACGGTCATCGCGACGCAACTCGACGGACAGTCGATAGACGTCGACCCGGGGTGGCACACGTTTGCGTTCGAGTCGCTCGCCGGCACCAAAGTCGAGCAATCGCTCGTTGTCGCCGAGGGGGAGAAGGCGCAGCACGTCAGCGTAACGATGGGTGCATCCAAGCCGGTACCCATTGCGACGACGAGGGCGGCCACGGAGGCGTCACTCGCCGGCGGCTCCGAGCCCGATGCGTTGGGTCATCGTGGCTCGACGTGGACCGGGCGGAATACGCTCGCCGTCGTCCTGGGCGGCGCGGGCCTCGCAGGCATCGTGGTCGGCACCATCTACGGCCTCCAGACGCTGTCTCTCGCAAAGACGTTC
Organism: uncultured Myxococcales bacterium; assembly: GCA_937998045.1. GTDB lineage: Bacteria > Myxococcota_A > Polyangia > Polyangiales > Polyangiaceae > Palsa-1150. The sequence continues at coordinate 9,162 of CALKVG010000483.1, read as the reverse complement.
AACAACGAATGCAACGGCCAGAGTTGCCCCGACCCCGTGCAGTCGAAAGCGGATCACACGAACGCGGTGACCGACGGGACGATCGCGACCGCTGCGTTCATCGCGGGCGCGGCACTGGTCGCAGCGGGCGTCGTGCTCTTCGAAACGGCGCCCAAGCCCACAACGGAGGGCTTCACCCCGTCGAGCACAAGGGTGCAAGTCGCTCCGGCGGTCCTTCCCGGGGGGGGCGGTGCATGGATGCAAGGGAACTTTTGATGGGGACGAGACCTCCGTGGCGTTCTCGGGTTGCGCTCGCAATGGCGGCTGCCACGAGCGTCGCATGCGCGCAGATTGCGGGGCTCGGCGATTTCCCTCCTCCGTCCGGAGACGACGCGTCCATCGGCTCCGACGCCGACGGGAGTGGCAAACAGACCGACGGCGACGACGCGGCAGACGCGACGGCCGGTGAGCCTGAGAGCGGCGGCGATACCGCGACGGACGCCGCATTCTTCGGAGACGGCGACGGGGGGCACGGATGCTCCGGCTGGTTGTGCAACGGCGTCTGCGTGCCGGACGACGTGCACAATTGCGGAGGGTGCGGGAACGACTGCACGGCGCTGCCCCATGTCGGCGGCGCCGTGACATGCAGTGCGGGCAAGTGCTCGGTCCCCCTCTCGTCGTGCGCGCCCGGTTGGCTGCACTGTGCCGGAGACCCCGATGAGGGCTGCGACACGGACATCACGAAGCCCGCGAACTGCGGCGCCTGCAATACGGTCTGCTCGGGCGCAACACCCCAGTGCGCGCAATCCGCAAGCGGTTTCTCGTGCGTGAGCTCCTGTCCCGGCTCGGCGTCGCCGTGCAACGGAACGTGCGCCACGACCTCGACGGATCCGAACAACTGCGGATCGTGCGGTCACGTGTGCCCCCCGGTGGCGCACGGACAGCCGACGTGCGCGACCAGCACGTGCGCTTTTCAGTGCAACGCCGGCTACTCGAGTTGCGGCAGCGCGTGCGTCGACGAGACCACAGACGATGCCAACTGCGGCGCCTGCGGCAAAGCGTGCACCGGCGGGCAGCAGTGCGTTGGGAGCCAGTGCCAGTGCCCCGGTGGAGACCTTCTCTGCGGCGGCGTGTGCGTTCCGAACGACGCGCACAACTGCGGCGCGTGCGGGAATGACTGCACGGCGCTGAAAAATGTGAGCGGCCCTGCGAACTGCGTGTCGGGCAAATGCTCTATCCCGGCCTCATCGTGCGCCCCCGGGTGGGCTCATTGCCCGCTGGATCCCGACCCTGGATGCGACACGAACGTCTCCGTCGCGGCAAACTGCGGCGCGTGCGGCAACCTTTGTCCGAGCGGGATGCCCCAATGTTCCGGATCCGGCGGCACGTACGCATGCGTGAGCGGCTGCTCCGGCTCGACGCCGACGTTGTGCGATAGCGCGTGCGTCGACACGACGACCGATTCGAACAACTGCGGCGCCTGCAACAACAAGTGCCCTGCCGGGACGACGTGTTCTTCGAGCCAGTGCGTATGCACGACGGCGAGCTGCGGCACCAAGGGCTGCTGCAGCAGCGGAAGCAGTTGCGACCTCTACTCGAACCAGAATAGCCAAAGCTGCGGCACGGGCGGCAACGCGTGCGGTCCCTGCGTCGCACCGCAGACGTGCGGAGCGACCATGCCGGGCGTGTGCGGGTGCGTCCCCACGGGCTCGTGTGGATCGAGAAACTGCGGGACGGTCTCCGATGGCTGCGGGCACACCCTCACGTGCGGCCTGGGTACCTGCGGTAGCGGCGCCTCGTGCAACGGCAGCGGCATCTGCCAGTGCAACTCCGGCCTCACCGCGTGCGCGTCGAGCTGCGTCAACGAGACCACCGACCCGAACAACTGTGGTGGGTGCGGCAAGACGTGCTCGTCCGCGTCCGGACAGGCGTGCGTGGGCGGCAATTGCGTGTGCAACGCGCAATCGTGCCCGAACGGTTGCTGCAACGGCAATGTGTGCGGCCCCGCGCCGAACGGGCCGTGCGCCTGCGGCGGCGGAACGCTGCAGTGTTCCTCGGATAGGCAGTCGGTAATCTGCACCGGCATGGGGCCCACGACATGCCAGGTCGATCAACATTGCGTCGGCACCCTCTCTTCCAGTTGCCAGTGCGACACGATAAACGGCACGATCTACCAGCTCTCGTGCGCTTCGGACCACTCGGTCGTGTGCGGCGGCTGGGGTTTCGACTCGAGCGTGGAGGGTTGGCGTATGCCGACCGGATCCGGAGTCAGCTTCGGGACCCTGAGCATCAGCGAAAGCGGTCAGCGTCTCGCCGTCTTTGTCCTGCCGGATGCGGACCCCACAGTCACCGGCGCCGGATTCACCGTGATCAAGGACATCTGCCCTTCGAACGGCGGAATCGACACTTCGACCGTCACCAGCAGGGCGCTGACCTTTACGGTGGATGGTCCCGCCTCCATAAGCGGCAATGACGAGGTCGCCCCCTATTTTTCGGATGGAACGACCCTGCAATCTGCCGGTGCAAACGCGGAATTTGGTCCACAGGACACGTTAATGGAGTCGCCCGTCGCGCTGGCACCCGCGACGAAACAGATCGTGATCCAGATCACGATCTACAATGCCATTCCCCCGGGCGGGTTTACGATCTACCTCGACAACGTCTTCCTTCATTGAACGTTGCGATGAGCCAATCGGCAGGCGAACCGCCGCTTCACGCTCACGCCAGGGCGCGCGTGACGAGGATTCAACGGGTTACGAGCAGGTCACGACGGTGCCGGGACGTTCGCGAGCGCGTCCGCGCGAGAGCGACGCGCCGGTCCGGAACAGCGAAGCGGTACCAGACCGACCTGGCGCGAGTATGGTAAACGGACCCTGCAGGCCGATGGATTCCGCCCAGCTGCGTTCCGAGCTCAAGTACCTCATCGTCGGCGAGCTCAATCTCAAGGGCCGCGACCCGCAGACGATCGACGACGACGCACCCCTCTTCGGGGGCGGCCTGGGGCTCGATTCTCTCGACGCATTGCAGCTCGCCATGTCCCTCGAAGAGAAGATGGGCGTTCGCATCCCCGAGGGCGAAGAGGCCCGCTCGATCTTCGCGAGCGTCCGATCTCTGGCCGACCACATCACGAAGGTGCGGCGCACTTGAAGTAACGCCTTGCTCGAAGCCCCGCTCGGACGTCACATGCCGGCGCCCGGCCCCCACTTGCGCGCCATCGCGTCCTTGCGCGACCAGCTCGTCTCTCCGAGGACGCGGCGCGGGCCGCTCCCGTCGAGCAGATCGACGGGGGAGCACTTGTCGATGTGGCCGAGGAGGCCGCGGTAGATCCCGTACCCGACGAGGGCGCGGAGCTCGTCGGAGAACCCCTTGGCGACCTCCCGCGGGATGCCGAGCTGCTGGTTCTCCTGCTGGCGAACCCAACCCGCGCAGTAGTTCATCGAGATCCCGACGCGTCGCTCGTCGGTTCGGTTCTCGCCGCCGCCGTGCCACATGCTCCCGTTCCAGACGAGGACGCTGCCCTTCTTCATGACCGCAGGGATCGAGTCGTAGGCTGCGCCGAGCTGGGGCGATTTTTCCGATCGATGGGTGCCGACGACGAGTCGCGTCGCCCCGTTCTCGCTCGTGAAGTCGGTGAGCGCCCACATCGAGTTGCAGACGATCGGCACGTGCGGCCTGGGGAGCGGGATGAGCTGATCGTCGGTGTGGATCGGCTGCGCCTTCTCGCCGGGGAGGATCCCGACCGACGACATCGACGAGACCAGGCAGCCGCGGCCGAGGACGCGCTCGATGATCGGCAGCACCTTCGCGTGCACCGGCACCGCCTCGAAGACCTTCGAGCGCGCGAGGAGGTTGTAGATCCGGAGCGTCTTCGTGCCCTCGAAGGCGTTCGTCGCGGGCACGACCTCGAGCTCGCGCTCGAGGCGCGAGAGCTCGCCGACGAGGGACTCGACGAGCTCCGGCTCGATCGCGTCCTCGACGATCGTGTACCCCTCGCGCTCGACCCGTTGGACGTGGGTGTCCACCTCGTTGCTCATCCAGCGGAGCTTAGTCTCTCCGCGGGCTGTCGGCCGCGAGACTCTCAAGGAATGAAGCAAACCCCGCCGCAGACCGACCGGACCTGGGTCCTAGGGTCGAGGGACGACGAGCGCGGGCAAACGGGCCATGATGGGAGCGCATGCAACGGAGCAGAACGCGCAAGGTTTCCCGACATCTCTCGGCAATCCCCGCGACGATCGTCCTGGCCAGCTGCGGCGCCCAGCGAGGCCCCGGGCTCTCCGCGCCACCGGACGGCGGCGTGCCCCGCGGCACCGAGGACGGGGGCCTTTCGGGATCGGACGACTCCGGAGGATTCTTCACGGGCGACGCCTCCGGAGGCGGCCACCCCGGCTCGGGCGCCTCCTGCCAGACGGACTCCGACTGCGCGGACGCCGGCGGTCTCTGCGACCCGACGTCGCGTACGTGCGGCTGCGGCCGGTCTGAGCGACACGACGCGCGGCGATTACGCGCTGCTCATCACCGACGGCGAGCAGTCCGGCTGCAGCGCGGACAGGGGGAACACGTCGACCGTCGACACCATCACCGCCATGAGCGCGAAGGGGGTGCACACCTTCGTCGTCGGGTTCGGCGCCTCGGTGAGCGCGAAGTCCCTGAATGCGTTCGCGACCGCAGGCGGAGTTCCCAACCTCGCCGGTCCCGACGCCTTCTACGACGCCGCGGATCAGCCATCGCTCGACGCGGCCTTGACCGCGATCGCGCAAGCCGCGCTCTCGTGCACCCTGCAACTCTCCGCGACGCCGCCCAACGGGGACGCAAACCTCATCTTCGCTTATCTCGACAAGACGCCGCCGCCCGTCGCCCGCGATACGACGCACACGAACGGGTGGGATTACGACCCGGGGACGAACACCGTGACGTTCTACGGCGCGACCTGCGACGAGCTCAGGTCCGGCCAGATCACGGACGCCGAGGTGATCTTCGGGTGCCCTGGCGGGGGCGTTCCTCCCGTCCCGTGAACGAAGCGATCCCCGTGCATGGATGACTCACGTGTGACGCAAATCGGCCCCACGCACCGGTTCGACTCGAGCCCGTGATCTTGAAATGATCGCGCATCACGGAATACGGGCTGGCGAAAACCGGGACGCGTCGCACGAACCGCGCAGGGTTGCTTGGCAGAGCCCGGCATCGACGACAGGTGAGCCCGAGCGCATTGGCACGACTGCTGCGCTGTCGTCGGTCGGTTGCAGATGGTCATCGGGCAACGGACATCGAGCGGCCGTCGAGCCAAGGCGCGCGTGGTGTTGCTCGTCGAGGCGTCTCCCGCGGTGCGTCTCCCCCTCGCGGAGTCCCTCTCGGGCGACGGGCTCGCGGTGATCGAAGCCACCAGCGGTCTGGAAGCTCTGCACAAGGCGAGGACGTTCAAACCACACATCGTCATTACCGATCTGTATCTGCCCGACCTCGACGGCCTCTCACTCTCGCGCGCCTTGAGGGCTCAGGAATTCATCCGGGACGTTCCCCTCATCGGATTGGTGGGCCGCATGACGGCGCTCGCGCCTCTTCGCGTAGCCGGGTTCAGCGTGATCCTGCGGAAACCGTGCTCGTCGAGGCTCTTGCTCGAACGAGTGCGCGGTTTGCTCGATCGCGAACCATCCGGAGGCGCCGTGTGTCGGTAGCGCGCGCCGTCCGAGGTATCCGTGCATGGCTTCCTTGTCGGACCCTTGCGCCTGCTGCGCTCGGTGCTGACCGTTACGCCTTGTCGAAAAAAAAGGAGTCGTCATGCGGACAAGCTGCATGCGTTGGATCGTCCCCCTTGCGCTTCTCGTCGCTTGCGGTTCGTCGGAGGCAACGTCGTCGGGAAGCAGCTCGCTCAGCGGCCCTATCGACGTCCGGCTGGCGAACGACTTCGACGCTGACGAGTCGCCGCCTGCCGTCACGGTTACGCAGCTCGTGCTCACCATCAGCCGCATCGACGCGAAGATCGATACCGGGAAAACAGGCGACGACGACCGCTGGACGACTCTTTCCATGTCGACGACCACGTTCGACTTGCTCGCCATCCCGCTCGGCGGGTTCACCAGCCTGGGCAGCGCCCAGCTTCCCGCCGGTGGCGTGGACAGACTGCGCCTCTTCGTCCGGCCGTCGGGATCGAACTACGTGGTCACGAGCGACGGGCAGCGGCACAACCTCGTCGTACCGTCCGGGGCGACCGAGGTCGTCGGCGACTTCGACGTTCAGGGTTGCGCGACGGGGCACGTGACGCTCGCGTTCGCGGGCAGGAAGTCCGTCATCGTGCACCCCCTCGGGAACGGCGGCAACGAATGGCAGCTGCGACCGGTCGTCCAAGTGGGCGAAGCGGCCGTGAACAGCACCGGTTGCGAGGCATCGAAGGAAAGTTGAGACGCGTGGAGGTAGTGTCCCGGGCATCGGGCCGAATCGGAAGGAACCGCGACTCGGGACACTAGCGCCCGTGCAGGACCGCGTATTCGCGCGGCGCCACGCCCAGCGTGCGCTCGAACGCGCGGGCCATGCGCCGGGGCGACCCGAATCCGCAGCGCGCGGCGACGGTCTTGCTCCCCAGGTCCGTCGTCGCCAGCAGCGTCCGTGCCTGCTCGACGCGCAGTCCTTCGATGAGCTTGGCCGGCGTGGTGCCGAGCCGCTCGGCGCAGCGGCGGTGGAAGGTCCGGAGCGACATGCCGGCGCGCCGCGCCAGACGGCCGGCGTCGACGTTTCCGCGCAAGTTGCCGCGCGCCCAGGCGATGGCCGGACCCAGGGGGTCGCTCGTCGTCGTCTGCGCGACGAGGGCCTCGCTGAATTGCGACTGGAAGCCCGGTCGGCGCGCGTAGAGGACGAGACGCGCGGCGATGGCGTCGGCCACGCGGCGCCCGTGGTCCTCCTCGACCATGGCCAGCGCCATGTCGATGCCCGTGGTCACGCCGGCGGAGGTCCACACTCGCCCGTCCTGGACGAAGATCGCGTTCGCGTCGATAATCGCTTGCGGGCGGAAGGCAGCGAGCCTGGCGCACGCCGACCAGTGCGTGGCGGCGCGCCGTCCGTCCAGCACTCCCGCCTGCGCGAGCACGAACGCGCCCGAGCACACGGATCCGATGCGGCGCACGACGCGCGCCGCGCGGGCCACCCAACGCACCAGCGGCCTCGAACCGACCGCCGCGCGGATCGCGCCCTCCTCTCCTCCGACGACGAGCACCGTGTCGGTCCTCGCGGGCCGGACGCGCAGCAGGTCTCGGACGACCATACGAACGCCGGAGGTCGCGCGGATGCGGCCGCCGCCGACGGCCAGGACCACGTCGTAGCCCGCCGGCGCGTGGTGCCGCGCCACGCCCGCGAAGACCTCGGCCGGTCCGAGGACATCCAGCCCCTGGGCTCCATCGAAGGCGACGAGCAGCACGCGGTCCATTGGCAGAAAATGGACAAGATTGGCATTTTTGCCAGGGCCCGCTGGCGTACGTCTCTGGCTATCGGAGGCGACGCCATGACCATTCACGTCGGCATGCTGCTCTATCCCGGGCTCACGCAGCTCGATCTCACCGGCCCCTTCGAGCTTCTGCATCGCGTGCCGGACGCGAAGATGCACCTCGCCTGGAAGACGCTCGACCCCGTCGTCGCCGACTCGGGGCTGACGCTCGTGCCGTCCACGACGCTTGCGGACTGCCCGAAGCTCGACGTCGTCTTCGTCCCCGGCGGGACCGGGCAGACGGAGCTCATGGAAGATCCGACCGTCCTGGGCTTCCTGCGCGATCACGGCAGCGGCGCGCGCTGGGTGACCTCCGTCTGCACCGGTTCGCTCCTGCTCGGCGCCGCCGGGCTGCTCGCCGGCTACGAGGCCGCCACGCACTGGGCGTTCATGGACCTATTGCCCCTCTTCGGAGCGAAGCCGGTGCGCCGCCGCGTCGTCGTCGATCGCAACCGCGTCACCGGCGGGGGCGTCACCGCCGGCATCGACTTCGGCCTGCGCATCGCCGCCGAGCTCGCGGGCGAGGACTTCGCCAGGGCTCTGCAGCTCGGCCTCGAATACGACCCCGAACCCCCCTTCCGTAGCGGCCACCCCGACGTCGCCGAGCCCGCGCTGGTGGCCCGCGTGCGCGCCGGCTTCGACGAGCGCCGTCGCGCGCGCGCCGAAATCGCCGCCCGTCGAGGGTGACCTTTCACCGCGCGAGAAGCGCGGACGCTGCCGGGTGGCGCGCCGCGCTCAGAACGTGCATTTCGCGAGCGCCGGAGGAAGCGCGCCGATGTAGGGCGACGGGTTCGTCCCGAACGGATGGTCGAGGAGGAACTGCCCGACGGCTGCGGTGTACGCCGCAGGAATCGTGTGTCCCCCGCCGTGGTCGCAGTAAAGCGCGGAGTGGCCGTCGGCCTTGAGCTTCGACTGGAACGCGAGGCTCGCTTGCTGGAAGTCGGTGTTGAACACGTTGTCGCTGACGCCGCCCGTGAGGATGAGCGCGGCGAACTTGTTGCTCGGGTCCTCGTATGTCGGCGAGCTGCCGTTCGTCAGTCCGCCGGAGTAGGTGGCGACGCTGGCGAGGTAACTCGAGCGGGCGAACGCGAGGCTCGTCGTCATGAGGGCGCCCGCGCTGAAGCCGAGCGAATGAACGCGCTTCGTGTCGATCCCCGCCGCCACCGCGCAGCCGACGATCTCGTCGGCCAGCAGCGTGTGGCCCGGGATGTTGTCCAGCCACGGGAACATCCCGGTGCCGTTGTCGACGGGCGCGGCGACGACGCCGCCGAGCGACTCGATCGTCTGGAGCGAGCTGCCGAGCGCCTGGAGAGCTTGCACCGGCGATCCGTACGTCGCGTACCAGTAGAGGACGAGCGGGCCGTGCTTGGAGAGGGTGGTGGGATCCAGAAAGAGCTGGACGGTGCGCGGACCGGCGGCGGGATTGAAGGTGACCGTGCCGTTCTGGAAGGTCGGGCACGCGCCGACGGGCGTCGGCACCGGAACGCCAGGCGGAGGCGATCGGCCGCTGTCTGCGCTGCCGCCGTCGGCGAGGTCCCCCGCGTCGGGTGCCGGGCCGGCGGATCTCCCGCCCTCAGCTGCGGCGCCGGCGGCTCCGTCGACGCCGCCGTTCGTCGCGTTGCCGTCCGCGCGGCCGCCCGCGTCTCGCGCGGGGGACGCGCCGGCGTCGGGGGAGCCAGCGGTTACGCCGGCGTCGCCGGACGATCCCCCGC
>CALKVG010000482.1 GCA_937998045.1 uncultured Myxococcales bacterium | reverse complement strand
ACGTCCGCCCCATGCACGTCCCCGTCCTAGCGCCGGCGGGCCCCAACGAGACCTACGCCTCGGCGATCGCTCCGCCGCCCTCCGCTCTGCGGCAACCGCGGTCGACCCGACGACTGCGCGCGTGGGCCGCTCTCGCCGCTGCGACCGTCGGAGCCGCAGCAGCGACCGCCGCGCTCGCGCTCCGTTCGTGGCCGCCGCGCAGCGACCCGCCGCAGGGGACAGCGGCGTCGACCGCCCCGGCGGCCCCGGCCGCGGTCGAGCGCCCCACCGACCCGGCGCCGGAGAGGATCCACGTCGTCGTCCGGGCGTCTCCCGCCGACGCTCGAATCGTCGTCGATCGCGACCTGGTCATGGATAACCCCTGCGTGATGACCTTCCCCAGGGATGGCGGCAGTCACACCGTCCGGGTCGAAGCGGACGGGTACGCCCCCCGACAGGACACGTTCGACGCGAAGGCCGATCTGACGCTCGTCATCGGACTCGAGCGCCGAGACGTGGGCCCCCGCACGGCCTCCCTTCCCACGGGCGGCGCGCGTTCCGTGCCCGCGCTCGCGGAGCCGCCCAGGGCGCCTCGACGTCCGGACGCGCCAGCCGGCGCTTCTGGAGCCGCCCCGATCGCTCCGCCCGTGCCGCTGGGCGTGACCTCGCCGCAGCCGACGGCGGCAACGCCCTCGGCGCGACCGTCCAGCGACCCTCCGCCCTACGGGATCGACCTCACCGATCCGTACGGCGAGTAGCGCACCGAAGCGCCGGTCTCCGTCGGTTCGACTCCTCGGGCCGCCGTGTCAGCGTGGCGATCGGCCACGACGCGGCGAGCAGACCGAAGGACAAAAACGATGGCTCGACCGTGCGGTACGCGCGCTGCACGCTCTCGATGACCGCACAGGAGTCGCCATCATGTTCATGCACAACAAGCGTCTGCAGTACACCGTGCGCGTATCGGAGCCGAACCCCGGGCTCGCCAATCTGATGCTCGAGCAATTCGGCGGACCGCAGGGCGAGCTGGCGGCGGCGATGCGCTACTTCACGCAGGCGCTCGCCGAAGACGACGCGGGACGGAAAGACATGCTCCTCGACATCGCCACCGAGGAGCTCAGCCACCTCGAGGTGATCGGCAACATCGTCGCGATGCTGAACAAGGGCGTGAAGGGCAAGCTCGCCGAAGCCGCCGAAGCGCAGGCCGACCTTTACAGCACGATCACGAAGTCCGGAAACGACAGCCACGTGACCGAGGTCCTCTACGGCGGCGGCCCCGCGCTGGTGAACTCCGCCGGCGTCCCGTGGACCGCGGCGTACATCGACTCGATCGGCGACCCCACCTGCGACCTGCGGTCGAACATCGCCGCCGAGGCCCGCGCCAAGATCGTCTACGAGCGCCTCATCAACGTGACGAGCGACGCCGGCGTCCGCGAAGCGCTGGGCTTTCTCATGACGCGCGAGATTGCCCACCAGAAGTCGTTCGAGAAGGCGCTCTACTCGATCCAGCCGAACTTCCCGCCCGGCAAGCTCCCCGGAAAGACCGAGTACACGAACCGCTACTTCGATATGTCGCAGGGGCCGGGCGACGCGAAGGGCCCGTGGAACTCGCCGCCCGACTTCGTCGCCGTTACCGACTTCAACAAGATGGCGGCGGTCGACGGCGGTGACGGCAGCGCCAGCGTGCAGTTGCCGAAGACCGACGTCTCGGTCCTGCAGCAGATGGCCTCGCGGATGGCGTCGAAGACCGACGGCACCGGCGCTGCCGGCAAGGCGCCGAAGAGCTGAGCGCCTTCAGGGCCGATGTGTGCCGCTGCGTGGCGCCGGTTCTTCGGGTTCGCCGGCGCCGGAGCGCTGGTCGCCGTCGGGTACATCGATCCCGGCAACTGGGCGACGGACCTCGGCGGCGGATCGCGCTTCGGGTACGCGCTCCTCTTCGTCGTCCTCGCGTCGAGCCTCATGGCGATGCTGCTCCAGACGATGTCGGCGCGCCTGGGGATCGCCACCGGGCTCGACCTCGCGGCCGCGTGCCGGGAAGCGTACCCGCGGCTCGCCTGGCCGATGTGGGGTGCGGCGGAGGTGGCGATCGTCGCCACCGATCTGGCGGAGGTCCTCGGATCGGCGATCGCGCTCCAGCTCCTCTTCGGCATCCCGCTGCGCGTCGGCGTCGTGGCCACCGCGGCCGACGTGCTCTTGCTGCTCGGCGCCGAGCGGCAGGGTCTGCGATGGCTGGAGCGCGTCGTCGGCGGCCTCGTGCTGGTCGTCGCGGCGGCCTTCGGCTTCGAGCTCACGCTGTCACACCCGCGGATCGCCGACGTCCTCCACGGGTATGCCCCGTCGCTAGATCTGCTTCGCGACGGCGAGATGCTCTACATGGGCGTCGGCGTCCTCGGCGCGACGGTCATGCCGCACAACCTGTACTTGCACTCGCACCTCGTCCTCGGCCGCGCCGTCGACCGCAGCGACGCCGGCCGACGCGAGGCGGTGCGCCACGCGACGCTCGACGCCGTCCTGTCGCTCACCGGAGCCATGCTCCTCAACTCGGCGCTCCTCGTCCTGGCGGCGTCCGTCTTTCACGCGACCGGACTCCGCGAGGTCACGGAAGTGCAGGACGCCCACCGGCTCCTGTCGCCGCTCCTCGGCACGACGCTGGCCGGCGTCGCCTTCGCGCTCGCGCTCCTCGCCGCCGGGCAGAGTGCGACGATCACCGGGACGATGGCCGGACAGGTCGTCATGTGCGGCTTCGTTCGCGTCCGGATGCGTTCGTGGCAGCGGCGCCTGGTCACGCGCGCGCTCGCCATCGTGCCCGCCCTCGCCGTCATCGTCGCGATGGGCGATCGCTGCGGGGGACAGCTCCTCGTCGCCTCGCAGGTCGTCCTCAGTCTTCAGCTCCCCTTCGCGATCGTCCCGCTGCTGCTGCTCACCGCCGATCGCCGCCGGATGCTCGCGTGCGCGACGCCCCGGTGGATGACCGGACTGGGATGGCTGTGCGCGCTGCTCGTGGTCGTCGCGAACGGCGCGCTCCTCGTCCGGCTCCTCGGCTAGAATCCCGCGAGCGGTCCCCACGGGCGCGTTCGCCGAGGCCGGCTTCCCGGCCCCGCCCATCGAGGTCTACGAGGCGTGGGCGCGGATGCCCGACTTGCACGTCGACCCTGAAGGGTGAGGATCGCGGCGGAGGGCATTCGGAGCGCGATGCAGCGCGGACGCTCCGCGGTCTCCCTACACCACAGCCCCTTCCCTGTACCGCCGCCGTGCCCACTCGTGCATCGCGATCCCCGCCGCGACCGCGACCGGCAGCGAATGATTCACGCCGTACATCGGGATCCCCACCACCTCGTCCGCCCTCTCCAGAAGGTCCGGCGGCACCCCGAATCGCTCGCTCCCGAAGAGCAGGACGACGCCCGCCGGGAACCGCTCCACCGCGCAGATGCTCTTCCGCGCGCAATCCTTCTCCACGGCCCAGAGCGGTCGGCCGCGCGTTCGCTCGAGGAGCTCGGCGGCGCTTTCGAGCTGCACCACCGTCTCGTATTTGTGCATTCCCATCGCGGCCTTGCGGTACCAGTCGCCGCCGCCCACCACGAAGACCTCCCGCGCCAGAAAGCTGTGCGCGACTCGGATGACCGCGCCTACAGCGAAGGCGTTCCCCGGCGAGGCGAGGGCGACCGAAAAGTCGTTCCGGAGCGGAAGGAGCGCCGCGCGGACGGCCTCGGGCGGCAGGTCAATCGGAGGAACGAGGGCCATGCGTGGCCCTTGACAGAAAGGCGCTCCCAAGTAAAGTGCGCCTCCCTCGCGGCCCGGGCTTGCCCGATTTCCGCTAAAGGTGTGCCTTCCGCGGCCCAGCGCAGAGACGAATCCCATCCCATGCCGACGATCAATCAGCTCATCCGCCACGGCCGCCTCGCCGCACGCGTGAAGACCGCGTCCCCGGCGCTCAAAGCCTGTCCGCAAAAACGCGGAGTTTGCGTGCGCGTCTACACCACGACGCCGAAGAAGCCCAACTCGGCCCTTCGCAAGGTGTGCCGCGTCCGTCTGACGAACGGCATGGAGGTTACGAGCTACATCCCCGGTGAGGGCCACAACCTTCAAGAGCACTCCGTCGTCCTCATCCGCGGGGGCCGCGTGAAGGACCTCCCCGGCGTTCGTTATCACGTCGTCCGCGGGACGCTCGATGCGTCGGGGGCCATCGGTCCCTCGTCGACGAACAAGGTGAACCGCAACCGCAAGCGCTCGAAGTACGGAGTCAAGCGCCCCAAAGCGTGAGCGCGTGAGCGCCGCCTAGCACTCCTGAGGAGCAACAAGTCCCATGCCCCGCCGTCGCGAAGTCCCCAAGCGCCGCATCATTCCGGACCCGAAGTTCAAGGACAAGCTCGTGACCAAGTTCACGAATACCCTCATGCTCGGCGGCAAGAAGTCGACGGCGGAGGGGATTCTCTACGGCGCGCTCGACGTCATCCGCGATCGCTACAAGGAAGAGCCGCTCGACGTCTTCCGCAAGGCCCTCGACAACACGAAGCCGAAGCTCGAAGTGAAGAGCCGGCGCGTCGGCGGCGCCACCTACCAGGTCCCGGTCGAGGTTCGGCCCGAGCGCAGGGTCACGCTCGCGATGCGATGGCTGGTCCTTTACGCGCGCGATCGCGGCGAGAAGACGATGCGCGAACGGCTCGCGGCCGAGTTCGTCGACGCCGCGAACGGTCGCGGCAACGCCGTCAAAAAGAAGGACGACACGCACAAGATGGCCGAGGCCAACAAGGCCTTCGCGCATTACCGTTGGTGATTTCCGGGCGAAGCTGCCGAAAGGCCGCTACACTGGCGCGCTGCGCCGTTTTGCGGCAGACGGACGAGGTCGAAGAGAAGGAATGACGCAGGCGACATAAGGATCGGGTTACTCCACAGGCTGGCAGTACCCCGACACCCTCTCTGGGCAAGCCGCTCGCGCGGCGCTCTTCCAAAATGCGGGAGAGCATGGCCAGGGGGGGTTTCTTGCACTCGAAGGACGAAAGAGTCCGCACGCCCGGGCCGCGCAGCGGCGCGGGGGCGGACGGGATGAGACAGAGACGCGGCCTGGGATGAGCCAGGCGCCAAACCCCGGATTGGAGACGTTCCGTGGCTCGTGAGTACCCCCTAGAGAGAACCCGCAATATCGGCATCATGGCCCACATCGATGCCGGTAAGACGACCACTACCGAGCGCGTTCTCTATTACACCGGCGTCAACTACAAGATCGGGGAAGTCCACGAGGGCGCCGCGACCATGGACTACATGGTCCAGGAGCAGGAGCGCGGTATCACGATCACCTCCGCGGCGACGAACTGCTTCTGGCGCCCGAGCGAGGGGCCGTGGGGCGGGGTCAGCCATCGCATCAACATCATCGACACGCCGGGCCACGTCGACTTCACGATCGAGGTCGAGCGCAGCCTCCGCGTGCTCGACGGCGCGGTCGCGGTGTTCGACGGCGGCAACGGCGTCGAGCCGCAGAGCGAGACGGTGTGGCGACAGGCCGACAAGTACCGCGTGCCGCGCGTCGCCTTCATGAACAAGATGGACAAGGTCGGCGCCGACTTCCTCATGTGCGTCAACAGCATGAGGGAGCGCCTCGGCACGAACCCGGTGCCCATCCAGTGGCCGCTCGGCGAGGAAGAGCGCCACAAGGGCCTCATCGACCTCATCAAGATGAAGGCCGCCGTCTTCGACGAGGAGTCGAAGGGGCAAAAGTTCGACTGGATCGACATCCCGGCCGAATTCCAGAAGGTGGCGCGGGAGTGGCACGACAAGCTCGTGGAGTCGTGCGCCGACGTCGACGACGAGATCATGACGCTGTACCTCGACGGTCATCCGGAGAAGGTGACCGACGTCATGATCCATCGGGCGCTGCGCCACGGCACGATCAACTTCAAGCTCGTGCCGGTCATCTGCGGCTCCGCCTTCAAGAACAAGGGCGTGCAGATGCTGCTCGACGCGGTCGTCAACTACCTGCCGTCACCGGTCGACATCCCGCCGGTCAAGGGGATCGACGTCGGCAAGAAGGACAAGCCCGAGATCGAGCGCAAGGCGTCCGACGACGAGCCGTTCAGCGCCCTCGCCTTCAAGATCATCAACGACCCGCACGGCAACCTGACGTTCTTCCGCGTCTACTCGGGCAAGGTCTCGAGCGGGACGATGGTCCTCAACTCGACGCGCGACAAGCGCGAGCGAATCGGTCGTATCTTGCGCATGCACGCCAACAAGCGCGAAGAGGTGCAAGAGGCCGACTCGGGGAACATCTACGCGGCGGTCGGCTTCCGCGACACGCGCACGGGCGACACGCTGTGCGACGAGAAGCAGCCGATCTTGCTCGAGCAGATGATCTTCCCGACGCCGGTCATCTCGATCGCGATCGAGCCGAAGACCAAGGTGGACGTCGAGAAGCTCGGCGTCGGCCTGCAGAAGCTCGCGGCGGAGGACCCGTCGTTCCGCATGCACACCGACGAGGAGTCGGGGCAGACGATCATCAGCGGAATGGGCGAGCTCCATCTCGAGATCATCTGCGACCGCCTGAAGCGCGAGTTCAAGGTCGAGTCGAACGTCGGCAAGCCCGAGGTCGCCTATCGCGAGAGCATCACGAAGAAGGTCAGCTGCGAGCACAAGTACGCCAAGCAGTCCGGCGGGCGCGGCCAGTACGGCCACGTCCTCATGGACCTCGAGCCTCAGGAGCGCGGCAAGGGCTTCACCTTCGAGAACGACATCGTCGGCGGCGTCATCCCGAAGGAGTTCATCCCGGCGATCGAGAAGGGCGTTCGGGAAGCGATGGGGCGCGGTGTCCTCGCGGGCTATCCGGTGGTCGACATGCTGTGCCGGCTGACCGACGGCAGCTACCACGAGGTCGACTCGAGCGCGCAGGCGTTCGAGGTCGCGGCGTCGCTCTGCTTCCAGGACGGCGCCAAGCGCGCGGGGCTGACGCTGCTCGAGCCCATCATGAAGATCGAAGTCGTCGTCCCCGAGCAGTACATGGGCGACGTCATCGGTGACCTGAACTCCCGTCGAGGCCGCATCCTCGGAATGAGCCAGCGCGGCAACGCGCAGGTGATCGACGCCGAGATCCCGCTCGCGACGATGTTCGGTTACGTTACCGACCTTCGTTCGATGACCCAGGGACGTGGGACTTCGACGATGCAGTTCGCAAACTACGCGCCGGTTCCTCCCTCCGTTCAGGAGGAGATCGTCGCGAAGGTCAAAGGAACCTGAATCTACCCATCCTGAAGCCTGAAGCTTTAGGCCAGGATCCAAGAGACTGAAAGGCCCAAGGAGCCCGTCATGGCGAAAGAGAAATTCGTACGGACCAAGCCGCACGTGAACGTGGGGACGA
>CALKVG010000481.1 GCA_937998045.1 uncultured Myxococcales bacterium | reverse complement strand
CCTCGCCGTCGTTCGCCTCCCGCGCGATCCGCACCTGCTCGGCCGTCGCCAGCGAAAGCGCGCGCGGTCCGCGTGCCGCGATGCGGACGATCGCCTCGCGCATCGCCTCGGCGTCTTGCGTCCCTTGCGACCAGACGAGGCGCGCGAGCGCGCCCGCGATGCCCAGCGCTCCGTCGGGCGCGCGATCGACCGCCCGCAGCGCGTCCGCGGCGGCCTCCGCGTCTCCGCCGCCGACCTCCACGGCGAAGCGCTCGAGCGCGATCGCCCGCGCGTCCGCCACGCCTGCGAGCGCCGCTCGGTCGAGTGCCTTCCGGTGGGCTTCGATCGGATCGAGCTCCGTGCCCCGCGCCGTCCAGCCGAGCACCAGCTTCGCCGCGTCGGGCGCGGCTTCGACGGCCGCCTCGAGCTCCTCGACGCACGCTTTCCGGTCACCCTCGCGCCAGCGCTCGAACGCCGCCTCGATGTGGAGCGCCGCGGCCAGCGCCTCGTCCTCCGTCGCCGCCGCCGCCTCGCTCGCCGCGCGCGCGGCCGCGCCGTGGTCACCGGCCGCCCGATCGAAATCCGCGAGCAAAGACGTGATGAGCACGTCGGACGCGTCCCGATCGGCGAGGACGCGCAGCTGCCTGCGCGCGCCGTCCTTGTCGCCCGCCGCGTGCGCCCGCAGGGCCGCGACGAGCGCGAGCCCGCGCGCGAGCGACGGATCCTGCTCGATGGTCGCCAGCTCCTCGATCGCGCCGCGGGCGCGCCCGCCGGCCTTCGACACCGTCTGCTCGGGGTCCTGGTCGCTCTCGACATCGGGCGGATCGGGGAGGTACGCCTCGAGCACGCGCGCGAGCCAGGCTCCCTTGGGGACGCCCGCAAGCTCGCGCAGCGCCTTCGCCGCGCCCTCGGCGTCCTGGCGCGCATGGCGGATGCGTACGAGCTCGACGTAGAGCGACACGACCTCGCCCTCGCTCGCTCCCGCCGCGACGAGGCGCTTGGTCGCCTCCTCGTACCACGCGGCGTCGCCGGCGATGCTCGCGAGCGCGCGCGCGAGGCGCCCGGTCGTCCCCGGCGCGACGCCGTACATCGCGGCCTGGCTGAGCGCCGCCTTCGCGCCGGCCACGTCGTTCGCGCGGACGCTCCACACGTACGACGCGAGCAAGAACGCACGCCCGCGCGCCTCGTCGGTCGCGAGGTGATCGGCGAACGCCTCGAGCTGCGCCGCGAACGCCGCCGGGTCGCCGCCGTCCGCGAGCAAGTCGAGCTGCAGCGCGCGCGCCGGCAGGCACCCCGGGTCGCTCGCGATCGCGCGCGACAACGACTCCAGCGCCCGCTGCGCGTCTCCCTGCGCCGCCGCGTGCTCCGCGATGCGCATCGCCAGCGCCGCCGCGAGCGCCCCGTTCTTCTCCGTCGCGAGCCGCTTCTCCGCCAGGCGCGCGGCCAGGCCCGTGTCCGCCGTCAGCTCCGCGATGCGCACGCGCGCGCTCGCGATCGCGGCCTCTGCCGTCCGCGCCTCTTCGCTGTCCCCCCACGTCGCCACGTGAGCGAGCGCGTGGTCGAGCGTCGCCGCCGCGCGATCCGCCTGCCCGAGGGACCTGCGCTGCTCCGCCAGGCGCAGCCACGCCTCGACCATCCGCTCGGGCTTGCGCGCCCACGTCGGTACGCCCATCGCGTCGCCTCGTGCCGCGTCCGCCATCGCTTGCCCGATGAGCGTCGCCGAGTCCTCGATGGCGCGCGCTCGCAGCTCAGCCCGCGCGCGCGCTTCGTCGGTTCCGGGCGTGCCCGCGTGGTCCTGCGCCATCTGCTCGAGCGTCGCAGTCGCCGCCCACGTCGCCTGCGACTCGAGCGCGCGCGCCGCTTCGACGAGCGCGAGCGCCGGGTCCACCTCGCCCGAAGCCTCGAGCAGGTGCGCGCGGTCCAGCATGAGGAGCGCGCGCCACGTCGGCTGGTGCGCGTGCGCGACGCGATGCCCGAGCGCCTCCACCCGCGTCGTCGGGTCCCCCGTGCGCCCCGCCAGGACTTCGAGCGCCAGCCACGTGCTCGCTTGTTCCGCGGTCGACGCGCCCTCGACCTCCGTAGCCTCCAGCGCCGACGCCTTTGCCTCCGCGACCTCGCCGGAGACGTCCGCCTGGTACGCTGCGCGCATCAAGAGCGCGCGCACCTTCTCGTCCGGCGACGCCGCCGCGCGCACCAGCGCCCCGACCAGCTTGCCGAGGTTCTTCAGGCTCCGGCGCTTCTCGAGCAGGCGAACCAGCCCCTCGAGCGGTTCGCGGAAGTTCGGGTCGGCGTTGAACGCAGCGAGGTAGTCGCGCGCCGCCGCGGCTTCATCGGTCGACCGCTCTTCGAGGTCGGCCACCTGGGCGAGCAGGCGTGCCTGCCGCGTGCGATCCGCCGTGGCGGCGAGCTCCGCCCGCAGCCTCCGGATGGTCTGATCGAACCCCGCGCTCGACTCCTGGTGCGGGGGCACCGCGTGCGCGTTCGTCGCCGTCGGCGGCTCCGGCGGCTGGCTGATCGATGGCGTATGGGACATGCGCGAGAGACGCCCCGGCAATTCGGGAGCGAGCGCCTGGGCGAGGCGGACGATCGCTTCTCGCGACAAGGGTAACGCACTCGGATGGGCGCGAGCATGAGAAATTGCGCCCCGCCGCTCCCCGGCTCCTCCGAGCTCTGCGAGAGGTTCAGAGGAGTTGCGCGAGCTTCTCGTTCACCTTCGTCTCGACGGTGCCCTTCATCATGCGGAGGAGGAAAGGGAGATCGATCTGTACACGGACGTCCGTGTCGCCCACGTCGACCGAACCCTTGGTCCCCTTGGCGGCTCCACGGGGCGCCTCGAACCGGATACAGTCGCCCTCCCAGTGCCAGTCCAGATCGAACCGCTGTTGCATCGACTTGGCGAGATCCTCCGCGCGCTTTCTCGCTTCGTCCTTCGGCAGCGCGTGGGTGCGGCGAACGTCGATCGTGGCCATTCTCTCCCTCATCCGCAGTTAGGCTTGATATTTCGTCTCTTGGGCCCCAGGTCCGCTTGCACATCCGGGCGTTCCGGGGCGTTGCCTACTCGAGTCTCCTGACGATCCAGAAGCCGCGGGGCGTGTCCACCGGCCCGCCCACGCCGTCCTTGGGAAGCGAAAAGAGCACGTATTCGGGGGCCGGTTCCAGGATTCCGAGCTTCACCCGGCCCACGTCGTCGGCCGACCCCGCGTCGCCCTGCTGTACCGCCGCGTGAAAATCCTGCTGTGCCGTCGCGGAGAGCTTCTCCGCCAGCTCGCGGGCCGCGTCCCGCGAGCGCGTCGACGGGCGCGTCCCCTCCGCGCTCGGCTGGGCGCCGGCGTACGACACCAGCACGACTCCGAAGCGGACCTCGCGCGGGCCGCCGAGCGGCAGGGGAGGAACCGGCGTTCCGTCGAGTAGCGTCGTCCCCCCGCCGGCGTCGACGCGGGTCCTCGCCGACAGCAGGTCTTCCACCAGCAGCGGCGTTCCGCCGTCGTCGCTGCGGTCGGACGGCCCGATGGACGCGGCAGCCGCGCGTTCGGCGCCTGCGTCGCCGGCCGCGTGGAGCGCGGGATCGTGCCCGATCGGCTTGGGCGGCGTGAAGTTCCGCGCCACGACCCAGACCGTGAGCACCACGACCGCGAACCCAACGAGCGTGGTGGCCCACCGCTGCATGGCGCGACGTTAGCCCTTCGGCGCCGGCGGGTGACCCCCAGCGCCTTCCTCGGCCTGGTCGCCTTGCGGGAGCTCGTCCTCCGCAGGCGGCGCCGGCGGGCCGTACTCCTCGTACGGACGCTGCGTCGCCGCGGGCGGATCCCCGTAGAGCTCCAGCTGCGCGGCCAGCCAGTTCTCGCGCTGAACGAGCACGTCGCGGTGCGCGCGCGCGGTCACGGCTTCGGCGTCGGCCCCCTTGGTGCCGGGCGCGACGACGGGCACCGCCTCGAGCTTCTGCAGCTCCGTCTGCACCTCGGCCAGCTCCTTGCGCACGACCACCGGATCGATGCGTTCGCGCTCTGTGTACTCGTCGGTCAGGACGACGAGCTTGTCCGGGCCCGCCTCGGCGAAACCCGGTCCGACCGCGCAGCGCTTCGTCTCGCCGCCTTGTCGGTACGTGATGAGCCCCGTCCGCAGCGCGGCGAGAAGGGGCAGGTGTCCCGGCAGGACGCCGAACTCGCCGGCGACGCTGGGAGCCGTCACTTCGTCCACGCTGCACGTGAGCGCCCGCCCCTTGGGTGTCACGATTTCGAGCTGAATCTTGTCCGCCATTCTCGTCTTTCGCGTCGCCGCTCGACCTTGGTTGAAAGAGGAGAGATTTCTCAGCTCTTCGCGGTGAGCTTCTGCGCCTTCTCTTTGGCCTCTTCGATGTTGCCGACCATGTAGAAGGCCTGCTCGGGCAGGGCGTCGAGCTTGCCGCCGATGATCTCCTCGAACCCGTCGATCGTCTCCTTCAGGGGCACCTGCTTGCCGTCCATGCCCGTAAACTGCGAGGCGACCGAGAACGGCTGCGACAGGAAGCGCTGGATCTTGCGGGCGCGGGCGACGACCAGCTTGTCGTCCTCGCTGAGCTCGTCCATGCCGAGGATGGCGATGATGTCTTGCAGGTCCTTGTACTTCTGGAGAATGGCCTGCACCTGGCGCGCGACGCCGTAGTGGCGCTGGCCGATGACGTTCGGGTCGAGGAGCGTCGACGTGGAGTCGAGCGGGTCGACGGCGGGGTAGATGCCGATCTCGGTCAGGGCACGGTTCAGGACCGTAGTCGCGTCGAGGTGGGCGAACGCGGTGGCCGGCGCCGGGTCGGTGAGGTCGTCCGCCGGGACGTAGATGGCCTGCACGCTCGTGATGGAGCCCTTGTTGGTGGAGGTGATGCGCTCCTGCAGGGCGCCCATTTCGGTCGAGAGCGTGGGCTGGTAACCGACGGCGCTCGGGATTCGGCCGAGGAGCGCGGATACTTCGGAGCCCGCCTGGGTGAAGCGGAAGATGTTGTCGACGAAGAGGAGGACGTCCTGCTTTTCCTCGTCGCGGAAGTACTCCGCAACGGTGAGCGCCGATAGCGCGACGCGCGCGCGGGCGCCCGGCGGCTCGTTCATCTGGCCGTAGACCAGCGCCGCCTTGCTGATGACCGGCTCGCCCGAGCCGAGCTTCGACTCGGTCATCTCGATGTAGAGGTCGTTGCCCTCGCGCGTGCGCTCTCCCACGCCGGCGAAGCACGAGACGCCGCCGTGCGTCTTGGCGACGTTGTTGATGAGCTCCATGATGAGGACGGTCTTGCCGACGCCGGCGCCGCCGAAGAGGCCGATTTTGCCTCCCTTGCGGTAAGGGGCGAGCAGATCGATGACCTTGATGCCGGTCTCGAAGACCTCGACCTTGGTCGACTGCTCGACGAACTGGGGCGGGGCCCTGTGGATGGGCGAGCGCATCTTCGTATGCACGGCCGGCCCGTCGTCGACGGGGTCGCCGATGACGTTGAGGATGCGGCCGAGACATTCGGGCCCCACGGGCATCGCGATCGGGGCTCCGGTGTCGCGCACGGACATCCCGCGAACGAGGCCATCGGTCGTGTCCATCGCGACGGCGCGCACCGTGTTCTCGCCGAGGTGCTGCGCGACCTCGAGGGTGAGGTTCTCCTTCGAGGGCGAGATGCCGGGGTTGGAGAGCTTCAAGGCGTTGAGGATCTTCGGGAGCTTGCCGTCGGGGAACTCGACGTCGACGACGGGACCGATGACCTGGACGACCTTGCCGTTGCCGGCGGCGGAGCCGTTCGAACCGAGGGGGAGCGCGGACTGGGACATGGGGAGTTTCGAGGGCCTCTGGGGTGGGATTCGTCGGCCCCTTGTATAGGGCCAGCGCGGGCGGCGTCTACCACGGGGTGAACGGTAGTTCAATGACGGGAGTGCGCACCCTCGCTTCGCTCGGGCGTGCGGACTAAGCTGCGCCCGCGATGCTCAGCGCGCGCGACGTTCTCGGGCCGGGGTCGCCGCTGTCGCGGACGCTCGAGGGGTGGGAGCTTCGCACGGGACAGCTGGAGATGGCCGAGGCGGTGGAGCAGGCCCTCCGGCACGAGAGCCACCTGCTGGTCGAGGCAGGGACGGGTACGGGGAAGACGCTTGCGTACCTCGTACCGGCGGTCCTGAGCGGGCGCAAGGTCGTCATCTCGACCGCGACGCGCGCGCTACAGGAGCAGATTTTCGTGAAGGATCTGCCGCTTCTGGCGCGGGTGCTCGCGACGCACGGCGTGCCGCCGCCGCGCGCGGCGCTCATGAAGGGGCTCTCGAACTACGTGTGTCTGCGGCGCCTTGCGGAGGCGCGCGCGAGCGGCGGGCACGCAGGGGACGCGGAGCTCGCGCGCATCCTCGACTGGGTCGAGCGCACCGAGAGCGGCGACCGCGCCGAGCTCGCGGACCTGCCGGAGGACGCCGCCGTGTGGCGCGAGGTCGCGTCGTCGAGCGAGACGCGCATCGGGGCGGGGTGCGAGCACTTCGACCGCTGCTTCGTGACGCGGATGCGCCGCGAGGCGGAGGAAGCGCAGCTCGTCGTCGTGAACCACCACCTCTTCCTGGCGGACCTCGCGCTGCGGAGCGGTCCGCGCGGCGCGCACGCGAGCGTCTTGCCGGCGTACGACGCCGTCGTGTTCGACGAGGCCCACCAGATCGAGGACATCGCGACCGACTTCTTCGGGACGCGCGTCTCGAGCGCGCGCATCGAGTCGCTGCTGCGCGACGCCGAGCGCGCGCTCGGGGCTGCCAACGCGCTCGAGGCGCTCGCGAGCGGTCCGGTGCGCGCGACGCTGGAGGGGGCGCACGAGGCGTCGCACGCGTTCTTCTCGGCGCTGGCGTTCGGCGTGCCGGCGGAGGCGCAGCCCGCGTGGGCGAAGGGGAGGGGCCGGCCCGGCTCGGCCGCGCCCGCGTACGCGGCCGAGGCGAAGCGCCTTTTGTCGGAGGCGGACATCACGCCGCAGGTGCGCTCGGCGTACGAGGCGCTCGACGTCCGTCTGGAGGCCCTCGAGGCGGTGGCGCAGTCGCGCAAGGAAGAGGCGGTGCAGATGGTCGGGCGGCGCGCGGGCGACCTGCGCGACGAGCTCCGCGGCATCGTCAACGGTGTCCGCGCGACCGACGGCGAGGTCGACGGCACGTCTCCGGCCATGCCGGAGCGTGGTCTACACTTGGTCGACATCGTCCGCTGGATCGACGTGCGGTCGCGCAGCGTGTCCCTCGGGGCGAGCCCGGTCGACGTCGGCGCGGCGCTGCGCGGACGCCTGTTCGATCGCGTGCCGTCGGTCGTCTGCACGAGCGCGACGCTCGCGACCGCCGGTGCGTTTCACTTCGCCAAGGCGCGCCTCGGCGCCCCGCCGGACACCGCCGAGCTGGTGGTCCCGTCGCCGTTCGACTTCGCCGCGCGCGCCGCGCTGTACGTCGCCGACGACTTGCCCGACCCGGCCGATGCGGCGTTCGAGCCCGCGGCCACCGACCGGATCGCGGACCTCGTCGCGATGACCGACGGCGGCGCCTTCGTTCTCTGCACGTCGACGCGCGCGATGAAGTCGCTTCACGCGCGCCTGCGCGGGCGGGTGGGGGACCGCCCGTTGCTCCTCCAGGGCGAGCGGCCCAAGCACATGCTTCTTTCACGCTTCCGCGCCAGCGAACGCGCGGTGCTGGTCGCCACGATGAGCTTCTGGGAGGGAGTGGACGTGCCGGGCTGGGCGCTGCGCCTCGTCGTCATCGACAAGGTCCCCTTCGCTCCGCCGAACGACCCCGTCGTCGCGGCGCGCTGCGCCCGCATCGACCGCGACGGCGGCAACGGCTTCGCGCAGTACTCCGTGCCGAGCGCGGCGATGGCGCTGAAGCAGGGCTTCGGGCGATTGATCCGCACGCAGCGCGACGCCGGCGTCGTCGCCATCCTGGACGGGCGCATCGTGCGGCGCGGGTACGGGCGGATGCTCGTCGGGAGCTTGCCGCCGGCACGGCGGGTGCGGCGCGTAGAGGAGCTGCGCGCTTTCTGGGCGAGCATCGTGCCCCCCGTCGTGCTACACGCCGCCCCACAATGAGCGAAATCACGGCAGTCGTCGGGCGCACCATTCTCGACTCGCGCGGCAACCCCACCGTCGAAGTCGAGGTTCAAACGGCTTCGGGGCACGGTCGTGCGGCGGTGCCGAGCGGCGCGTCGACGGGGGAGCACGAGGCGCTCGAACTCCGTGACGGCGACAAGAAGAAGTGGATGGGCAAGGGCGTCGGCAAGGCGGTCGACAACGTCAACCAGACGCTCGGTCCCTCGATCATCGGCATGGACGCGCTCGATCAGTCCGCGATCGACCAGGTCCTCCTCGAGGCCGACGGTACGCCCAACAAGGGCAAGATGGGCGCGAACGCCATCCTCGGCGTGTCGATGGCCGTCGCGCGCGCCGCGTCGGACGTCGTGGGACTGCCGCTCTGGCGCTATCTCGGGGGCGTGCAGGCCCGCGTCCTGCCGACTCCGCTGATGAACATCGTCAATGGCGGCGTCCACGCCGACAGCGGGCTGGAGATCCAGGAGTTCATGATCGCGCCGGCCGGCCTGCCGTCGTTCGAGGAGGCGCTGCGAGCGGGCACCGAGATCTTCCACACGCTGAAGAAGCTCCTGAAGGACAAGGGGCACACCGTCTCGGTCGGCGACGAGGGCGGCTTCGCGCCGAAGCTCGCGTCCAACGAGGAGGCCATCCAGTACGTCGTTCGCGCCATCGACGAGGCCGGCTACAAGGCGGGCAAGGATGTCTTTCTCGCGCTCGACTGCGCCGCGAGCGAGTTCTTCGACAAGAAGACGGGCAAGTACACGTTCGACAAGAAGCCGATCTCGCGCGAGGAGCTCGTCGACATCTACGCCCAGCTCTCCCAGAAGTATCCCATCGCTTCGATCGAAGACGGCTGCGCCGAGGACGACTGGGACGGGTGGAAGCTCCTCACGCAGAAGGTGGGAGAGCGCGTGCAGCTCGTCGGCGACGATCTCTTCGTCACGAACGTCGAGCGCCTGCGCCGCGGTATCGAGGGCGGCGTCGCGAACGCCATCCTCATCAAGCTAAACCAGATCGGCTCGCTCACCGAGACGCTCGACTGCATCCGTCTCGCCGCTCAGAGTAACTACCGCTCCATCATCAGCCACCGCTCGGGGGAGACCGAGGACGCCTTCATCGCGGACCTGGCCGTCGCGACGAACGCGGGTCAGATTAAGACGGGCAGCCTTTCGCGGTCCGACCGCGTCGCGAAGTATAACCAGCTGCTCCGCATCGGGGCAGAGCTCGGCAGTGGCGCCGTATACGCCGGCCGCAGCGCGTTCGCGCGGAAGTGATATGAAGCGTAGGCTCTACGCATTCCCAGTCCGGATGCCGTCGTTTGAAGCGGGCGCGGGCTGACACGTACTGGTAGGACCCCACATGGCCAAATCGAAAGTCGCCGTCCTCAAGTGCAAGCCCGAGACGATTCTCGGCGATATCGAACGTCTCTGCGAGCTAGCGGGCGTGAAGCAGGCCCTCGCGCCAGGTCACACGACCATCCTGAAGGACAACATTTCCTGGCACTATCCATTTCCTGGCGCGAACACCACGCCCTGGCAGATGGAGGGATCCATCCTCGCGCTGCGAAAGGCCGGGCTGACCGACATCACGTGCGTCCAGAACAAGACGGTGGTCACGAACGCCTTCAAGGGCGAAGACCTGAACCATTACGTCCCGCTCTTTCGCAAGTACAACGTCCCGGTTCTCTACAACTTCAAAGAATCGGACATGAAGTGGATCGAGTATCGGCCAAAGGCGCGGATGCACGTGCTCCACCGCATCTTCCCGGACGGAATTCAGATCCCGGACTACTTCTTCGGCAAGAACATCGTTCACCTCCCGACGGTGAAGTGCCACATCTACACGACGACGACGGGCGCCATGAAGAACGCCTTCGGCGGACTTCTCGCTACCAAGCGCCACTACACGCACTCGTGGATCCACCGGACGCTCGTGGACCTTCTCGCGATCCAGAAGGAGATCCACTCCGGCCTCTTCGCGATCATGGATGGGACGACGGCGGGCAACGGCCCCGGGCCGCGCACGATGATCCCGGTCGTGAAGGACTACATGCTCGCGGGCTCCGACCAGGTCGCGATCGACGCGGTCGCCGCCAAGATGATGGGCTTCGACCCGATGAGCCTCGAATTCATCAAGGTGGCGCACGATGACGGCCTCGGGGTGGGCGATCCGCGCGACATCGAGATCGTCGGCGATGACATCGGCGGCGAGAGCTGGGGCTTCTACGTCGGCGACAACCTGGCGAGCCACGCGGGCGACCTGCTCTGGTTCGGCCCGCTGAAGAGCATCCAGAAGCTCTTTTTCCACACGCCGCTCGTCAATGTCTTCATCTTCGGCAGCGAGGCGTACCACGACTACTACCGCTGGCCGCTCAAGGACCGGCGCACGTTCGAGACGTGGAAGGCGGAGACCCACTGGGGTCGCCTCTTCGAGGCCTACGCGACCGGCGCCGCCGGCACAGGGGGAGGCGTGTCGCGTCCTCACGCCGGCGAAGCATCCGCGAACGGCGCGCGCGCACAAGCCTGAGGCGCCGCGGCAGCGAGAGAGAGAGGCGCGCGCGGGCGTGTCTCGTCCCAAGCCGGCAAGCGCGAAGCGCGGCAGCGCGGCAAGGGGAGCCAAGAGAGGCCAAGAAATAGGCGGACGAGAGGTGACCCCCTCTCGTCCTTGCCTTTTGTGGTGTTCGGTCTTCGTCGGTTGGTTGGACGCCCAAAGACGAGGTTGGCGCGGGCCCGAATGGGGTACGATGGTCGTGGGTCTCCCGGCCCCGTGAGCGATGAAGAACCTCCAGCAGATGCTTCGGGAGCTGGTTCGACCCGAGGTCACAGAGTTCGCGGTCGCGAGCGAACGACTGCCCTGCGTGAAGGTGGAGGGTAAATACGAGCCGGTCGATGACGCGGCGCGGTCGACGGATTCCATCCTGGCGATGCTGGTCTCGGTCGGCGGCAGTCGGTACGTCGACGAACTCGCCGATCGTCCCGCGGCGTGGACGACCCGAGTGGACGGGCTCGGGGCGGTAGCGGTTCAGGCGGTGATGCGCGACGGGCGCGTGCAGGTGCGGTTCGCCCTGGTGAACAAGGCCGCCGTGGCGTCGGCAGCCGCCCCCGTCGAGAAGGTGGCCGTCCCCGTCGAGAGACCCCCCGCGCCGGAGGTCACGCGGACGCCGGTGGGAGCGCCGGGGACGCAAGTCCCCGCGCCGCACGCGCCCGGCGTGACGGCCGGCGCGCCCGGGTCCGCGGATCCTGCGGAGCGCGTGTCGGACCCGCTCCTTTTGCGATCGGCCGTGGTCAAGCCGCACAACGCTCGGCCCGCGGGCGCCGCCGGCCCGCTCGACGCGGTGCTCGCTGCGGCGCGCGACGCCGGGGCAAGCGACGTTCACCTCGTCGCGGGGCGCCCGATTCTCCTGCGGATCGGCGGGGACCTGGTCGCCCGCGGCGCACCGATCGACGAGGCGACGGTGCAGCGGATGGTCGAGCCAGTCGTTCCCGAGCGGATGCGGGGCACGCTGGCGGCCGACGGCTCGTGCGACTTCGCGCTGGAGCGTGGCGCGCAGGGCCGGTTCCGCGTGAACGTGTCGCGGCAGCGCACGGGGTTGAAGGCGTGCCTGCGGTGCATCCCGGCCGTGGTGCCCACGCTCGCGTCTCTCGCCCTACCCCCGGACATCGAGAAGGCGACGCACCATCACCAGGGGCTCGTCGTCGTCACCGGGCCGACCGGGCACGGCAAGACCAGCACGCTGGCCGCGATCGTCGACGTCATCAACAGCCATACGACGCATCACATCATCACGGTCGAAGACCCCGTCGAGTTCCTGCACGGGCGCAAGATGGCCATGATCAGCCAGCGCGAGGTGGGCAGCCACACGCGCACGTTCGCGTCGGCCCTGAAGGCTTCGCTGCGCGAGGACCCGGACGTCATCGTCGTCGGCGAGCTGCGCGACACCGAGACGGTGCGGATGGCGCTCGCGGCCAGCGAGACCGGGCACCTCGTGCTCGGAACGATGAACACGCCGAGCGCGGCAAAGACCATCGACCGGCTGGTGGACCTCTTTCCGCCGGCCGATCAGCAGCAAGTGCGGATGACCCTCGCAGGCGGGCTGCACCTCATCGTGAGCCAGCGTCTGGTGCCGGCGGCCGACGGCAAGTCCATGGTCCCCGCCGTGGAGCTTCTCCCGGGGTCGGTCGCCCTGTGGAGCCTCATCCGCGACGCCAAGACCTACCAGATTCCCAGCTTGCAGCAGCGCGGCAAGGGCTTCGGGATCATCCGCCTCGACGAGTCGCTCGTCGACCTCGCGCGAGCCGGCCGAATCACGCAGGCCACGGCGACGGCGCACGCCGAGAGCCCCGACGAGGTAGACGCCATCCTCTCCGGAAAGCGCGCGGCCGCGGCGGCCGCCCCGAATCCGGCGGCAAAGGCCGAGCCTTCGCCCGGCCTCCTGGGTAAGGCGGGACAGTTCTTCGGCAAGAAGGGGGCGTGAGTGGCCCGGATCGACGCACTCTTCGACGCGCTGATCGGCGCCGGCGGCAGCGACCTGCACCTCGGGGTGGGGTACCCGCCGCTCATGCGCCTGCGCGGCGATCTCACTCCCATGCGCGACAAGCCGGTCGACACGCAGGAGATCGAGTCGCTCCTCTTCGAGATCGCGACGCCCGAGCAGAGAGAGACGATCGTCGACACCCTCGACCTCGACTTCGCGTACGCGTACGGAGACAAGGCGCGCTTTCGCGCGAACTACTTCTACAAGACGACCGGCCTGGCGGCCGTCTTCCGTACCATCCCGACGCGCGTGCTGACGCTCGAGGACCTCAAATGCCCCCCGGTGCTGCGAAAGCTCGCCGATCGCCGGTCCGGATTGGTCCTCGTGACCGGCCCCACGGGCTCGGGCAAGTCGACGACGCTCGCCGCGATGGTCGACCACATCAACAAGACGCGCGCCTGCCACGTGCTCACGATCGAGGACCCCGTCGAGTTCGTGCACGTCCCGCAGAAGGCGCAGATCACCCACCGCGAGATCGGCGTCCACGCCTCGAGCTACGCGTTCGCCATCCGGAGCGCCGGGCGCGAGGACCCCAACGTGATCCTCATCGGCGAGCTTCGCAACAACGAGACGATGAAGCTCGCGCTTCAGCTCGCGAGCTTCGGGATCCTCGTCTTCGCCACCGTCCACACGAACTCGGCCGCCGCGACGATCGACCGCGTGGTGAACGCCTTTCCGGCCGAAGAGCAGCCGCAGGTGCGAGGGATGCTCTCGGAGAGCCTCGCCGGCATCGTCGCGCAGCAACTGCTCCGCACGGCCGACGGCAAGCGGCGCGTCGCAGTGCACGAGATCCTCATCGGCTCGCCGGCGCTCGCGGCGATGATCCGCGAGAACAAAACGTTCCAGATCCCCAGCTTGATGCAGGCGGGCCAGGCTCAGGGGATGCAGACGATGGACATGGCGCTCGAGCGCTACGTGCGGGACAAGACGATCGCGCCCGAGGCGGCGCTCGAGAAGGCGATCGACAAGGAGAGCTTCGCCAAGCTCCTCAAACAGAACGAGATGGCCCCGCTGTAATCCTCTTCACGCCGCTCGGCGCGCGAGGCGCGTCCAGTCGTCTGCGATGCCGGTCGCGATCTTGTGGGACACGGACATGATGGCGAGCTGCGAGTTGACGCCGATGCTCGTCGGCAAGACGCTTCCGTCGCACACGAAGAGGTTGTCCGCCTTCCAGGCCTCGCCCGTCTCTCGGACGACGCCCGAGCGCTCGGTGGCACCCATGCGGGCCGTGCCGAGCGGGTGGTAAGCGGTGCATTCGATGCGCTGCATTTGCGGCGGGTGCGCGAGCAGCTCGTCGAGCTCGCGCTCGCTCGTGAGCATGCCCACGCCGAAGATGGGCATCGCGACCTCCCGCGCGCCGGCTGCGAAGGCCATGCGGGCGACGATCTCGATGCCCCGCAGGAGGCGCGGACGGTCGCGCGGCGCCAGGCGATACGTGACGAGCGGCTCGCGTCCGATCCACCGATGCACCCGCCCGCCTCCGTCGTCGTGGATCATCCCGCCGAAAACGCCGAGCCGCGGCATCTTGTGCACGTTCTCGCGGTGATGCACTCCGACTCCAGGGAACGCCGCCGACAGGACGCTCGGCGGAGGGTAGACGCTGATGAGCGTGATGCCTTCGGCGGCGAACGCATCGCTGTACACGCTCTGCATCGCCCCGTCCCAGCCGTTCACCTCCTCGTCGAAGATCGCGCCGACGCGGAAGCCCGGGTGCAGCGTCATGTGTCGACCCACGTGGGGCGAGTCGACGCCGCTCGCCCGCAACAGTAGCGGCGTATGGAGCGACCCGCAGGCGACGACGACGACCTTCGCGCGGACCTCGAAGGGCACACCGGGCGCGCCGCGCTCGTCGAGGAGGCGACCGCGCACGCCACGGGCGACCCCACCGCATACATCGACGCGATGGGCGAGCGCGTCGCTCACGATCGTGGCGCCGTGAGCGCACGCCCGGGGCAAGAACGAGACATCGACGCTCAGCTTCGCTCCGTGAGGGCAGCCGAAGTTGCAGCGTCCGACGCCGCGACAGCCGCTCGTGTTTCGCCGCAACGACTTGAGCTCGATACCGAGCTTCGCCGCACCCGCGGCGAAGAGCTCCGTGCTTCGCGACCGCATCGCGGTCGGCACCGTCTCGACGTGCACGGTCTGCTCGACCGCGCCGAAGTGGCGATCGAGCGAGTCGACGGCCATCGAGTGCAGCCCGAGCTCCCGGTCCCACTCGTGAAGGACCTCGTCGGGGATGCGGAAGCACACACCGCCGGTCAGCACGCTGGACCCGCCCACGCAGCGGCCCTGAAGGACGCTGATGAACGGAGTGTCCCCCAGTCCGAAGGCGGCCGACAGCCCCGCCTCTCGCCAGCAGCGCCGCATCATGTCCGTCGGCTTCAGGCGCGAGTACTCCGCCGGACCTACCCAGTCGCCCTCCTCGAGGACAATCACGCTGCGGCCGGCGCGCGCGAGCTCCGCCGCGGCGACGGCGCCGCCGGCTCCCGACCCGACGACGACGACGTCGGCGCTCGCGCGAAGCGGCGCGCGCTGATCGCGCCCGCGCACGACCCTCAGGCCAGCCGCTTCCATCGCGCCCTCTCATCGCCGGGATAGCCCAGAGCGTGCAGCTCGGAGCCTGATTCGTAGTGCATCATCGAGAGGAGCGTCTTGTAAGCGACGAGGGGCAGGAACAGCAGCGGAGAGCGCGACCGCTCCATCCGCTCGAGCAAAGCCGTGCGGCCACCAGCCGGTAGCTCGTCGAACGTTCTCCACGAGACGAGGAGAACGAGCGGGAGCCAGCGAATCCATTCGAGCGAGACGAGGAGCATCGCGCGGAGCGCCTTGCTGACGGCCGCGAGGTGGTCGTCGAACCGGTCGGTGATCGCCACGAGCGCCTGGGATTCCGCGGGGGCCTCGGCCTCGGGGATCGCGAGCAGCGCCTGAGCCAGCGCGCCGACGACGCGCCGGTGCCTCGCCGCGAGGGTCTTCGGGTGCATCTTTGCAGGCGCGAGCATAGGGACAATTCGAGCGTCGCCGAAGTACGATGATGCACGCAGGTTGCGATGCCGAAGGATGACCTCGAGTGGAGCCAGTTCCTCCAAGCGACGTTCCTCGCCGTGCTCGAGGGGTCGGAGGAGGGGGTCGTAGTCTTCGACTCCGACGGGCGCTGCCGCATGATCGCTCGCCGCGCCGGCGAGATGTTCGGCGTGGAGCCGGTCTCCTACGTAGGCCGATCGCGCAGCGAAGTCCTCGACGTCTTCGCGGGAGCGTGCGAGGAGCCCGAGGTGTTCCTGTCGGCCGCGGGAGCGCGGGGCCCTCTCGGAGCGCCGCGGATGTCGACGGATGTCGACGTTCGCCGGCCGCGCCCGCGTACGGTGCTCTGCAAGAGCGTCCCCATTTCGCGCGAGGGCAGGCCTCCCGGGCGGATCGTCTTTCTGCGCGATGTGACGCGCGAGCGGGCCGCCGAACGCGCCAACAAGCAGCTGCAGGCACGCATCGTCGAGCTGACTCCGTTCGACTCCCTGACGGGGCTCCTCAACGATCGGCGCTTCCGCGAGGAGCTCGAGCGCGAACACGGCCGCAGCACGCGAGCGTGGGACAGCTACGCGGTCCTGCGGCTCGACGTCGACGGCATGGGCGCGCTCAACGAAGAATTCGGCCTTCCGGTGGGGGACACCGTTCTCGAGCAAATCGCGTCCCTTCTCAAGGGTTGCCTGCGCGAGTACGACGTCCTCGCGCGCCTTCAGGACGACGAGTTCGGGCTGCTGCTGCCGGGGGCGGACGCCGTCGCGGCGCGCGCCGTCGCCGATCGCATCGCCACCGCGATGAACGAGCGGCCCCTCCTCGGAGACGAGCGCCGGGTCACGCTCTCCATCGGCGGCGCGCTCTGGGTGCCGCCCTCGAGCGACATGCCGCAGGACGTGCTGAGGCGCGCCAGCCTCGCGGTCCACCAGGCTCGCCGCCGCGGGGGAGGGAGCGTGCACGTCGAGGGCGGGTGAGAGCATTTTCACCCGACACCCCAGAACCTGTAGCCTAGGTCGGAGTCCCTCGTGCGCGACGCAACCTTCTACGCGAGCAGCCTGCTCGAGCTCCACAAGCTGACCGGCGCGGCCGAGCGGCGGGCCTCCTGGCGGCAGTCGATGGCGGCGCTCGCGCGCGCCACGGCGGAGGAGGGCCCCGGCCCGCTCGAGGGACTCCATCCCGACGCGCTGCAGGCGGGGGTGCGCGCCGCGCTGCATGCGGGCCTCGTCGACGACCTCGACTGGCTCGCACCGGCCGCCGCCGGATCGGCGCTGTACGAACTCGCGTCGGCGCTGCCGCTCGGGCCGGAGCAGCGCGAGGTCGGGCGCCGGGTGCTTGCTCGCTTGCTCGCGGCGGATGCCGAGACGTTCGTCGGGATCGCCCGCCGAATGGCGCGCGGGGGAGGGAAGGGCCTCGCGACGCCCGGTATGCGCGCCAGAGTCGCGCTCGTGACGGAGCTTCCCATCGGCCTGGGTATCGCCGACGCCCCGCTCGCGCTGGCCATCGCCTCGCGCCGAGATCTCGCCCGCGAGTGGATCTCCGACGCCTCGACCGGCTCGCTCCCGTCGAGGCGCCTCGCCGCACGCCTGCTCGAACGCGCGGCGCGCGAGGCCTCGCGCCGAGCCTCGTACGGGGACGAGCACAGCCTGCGGGCGTTCCGCGGCGACGCCGTCGCCGCCGCGTGGGAGCGCCTCCTGAACGATCGCGAGTCGCTCGTGTGGCGGCACGTCGCCGTGGCGCGCGGTCTGCTGGCGCCGTGGGCCCCGGAGCTGCAGACGGCCATCGAGAAGGCGCTGGCGCCGTCGCTGTCACCCACCGAGTGGCGCCGGGCTGCCGCGTCGGTCGCCGCCTACGCCTCCGTCGCGCCCGACGCGGCGCTCGCCCTCGCGCGACGCGCGCTCGGACAGGGGTTGCTCGACCGCGATCCGGGCGCGGCGTCCGCTTTCTTGTGGGGCCTGCCTCGCACGGCGGAGGCCGAGCCCGAAGCCGCCGACGAGCTGCTCGATCTCGTCCTCGGGCGCGCGACTCCGGAGATCGGCGAGGCCGTGGTCGAGCTGCGCGCCGAGCTCGGGGAATCGGCTCTCGCCGACAAGGCTGCGGCGCGAGCGCACGCGCTCCTCGCGAGTCGTGCGAAGTCGGGCGGCGACGACGGCGCGGAGGCCCTGGCGGGCGAAGTCGCGCGCGATCTCGCGGGCACTGCGCGCGCCGACGAGCTGCTGCGCGATCAGATCGCGAGCGCGCTGGGCGTGTTCGTCACGGCCGGAGCCAAGGAGGCC
>CALKVG010000480.1 GCA_937998045.1 uncultured Myxococcales bacterium | reverse complement strand
GATTTCTGCCTGTCTCGTGGGCTCGGAGATGTGTATAAGAGACAGGTCGTGGCGAGCGCCCCCGGCAGGACGAGTCACGTCGCGAGCCTGGTCGTGCCGTCTTCGCCGACGAGCGAGCCGATCGTCCTGAAAATTCCACTGCTGAAGTCGCAGCCCGAGCGCATCAATCAAGCGACGCTGGAGCCGGCGCCGCGGGCCCCGCGGCCGAACGCGAGGCGAACCGCGGGCTGGATCGTGGCCGGAGCCGGAGCCGTCGGCCTGGGCGTGGGAGCGTACTTCGGCGTGCAGAGCCTCTCTTCGATGAGCGCTCTCGGGGCCCCCTGCACCGGGAGTTGCGATCCGAACGGCGCGAGGAGCTCCGAGACGCTATCGCTCGCGGCGCTCGGCGTGGGGCTCGTCGGCCTCGGCGTCGGCGGGTGGCTCGTCCTGTCCCCTCAGCCGTCGGCGGCGCCGCAGTCCGCGCGCCTGTCGCTCGTTCCCCAGATCAGCGCGCGCGGCCAGGGACTCGCGTTGGCCGGCGCCTGGTAGCGCCCACTTCGCGGACACACATCGGAGCAGAAAGACCGATGGGAGCCTATGGTTCGGCTCGTCGGCCCTTGCGTATCGAGTGTACGAACCTTGCGCCGGAGCGGAGCGCTTCCAGCGAATGCGCGCGAAAGCATGCGAAGAACTCCGTACACCCGCGCGGGCACGGTCCTTGATGCGGGCCGCGTCCGTGCGTCGTTCCTGTGTTTCATTCGCGTGGACCGCGTGCGCGTGCAGCCTGGCTGCGTTCGCGGGATGTTCATCGACCTCGTCTTCGAGCTGGTCTCCCACGCCGCCGACCGGCGACGACGCGGGCGTGATCGACACGGGGACGACGATGGAGCACGACAGCGCCGTGCCCGACGTCTTTCCGATGCCCATGGAGGCGGGGGGGACGCCCGACGCGACCGACGCTGCACCCGAAGCCGCGGAAGCGGCGGCTCCCCCACAGCCGCCCGCGGCCTACGTGACGACGGACGACCTCTCGCAGCACCTCGCGTCCACTCCCGTCACTCTGGGCGCTCAGGGCTCGGCCGACGCGATGGTCACCGTCGATCCCACCAAGATGTATCAGTCGATCGTCGGCTTCGGCGCGTCGATCACGGACTCGTCCTCGTACGTCATGACCAAATACCTCTCGAGCACCGCGCTCACGCAGCTCCTCACGCAGCTCTTCGACCCCTCGATGGGAGTCGGCCTGAGCTTTCTCCGGCAGCCGATGGGCGCGAGCGACTTCTCCAGCGTCGGCGATTTTTCGTACGACGACGGAAACTCCGATCCGATGCTCGCGAACTTCAACGTCACGCAGGACGCGAAGGCGACCATCCCCGTCTTGCAGCAGGTGCTCAAGGTCAATCCCAACGTCTTCATCATGGCAACGCCCTGGAGCCCGCCGGGCTGGATGAAAGCCAACGGGATCATGGACGGCACGGGCGGCGGCGGGTCGAGCTCCGCGCTGAACGCCGACGCGTACGAGCCGCTTGCGCAGTACTTCGTGAAATTCATCCAGGCCTACGCAAAAGCGGGGATCCCCGTCGGCGCCGTGACGCCGCAGAACGAGCCGCTGAACGGGAGCGCCAGCTATCCGGGGACGGACCTCGACGCCCAGAGCGAATTGAACCTGGTGGCCCAGAACATGGGGCCGGCGTTCAAGAGCGCCGGCTTGACGACGAAGATCTGGGTCTACGATCACAACTGGGACCACCCAGAATACCCCGGGCAGATCTTGTCGGACGCGACGGCGGGCGGTTACTCCGAGGGCGCCGCCTTCCATTGTTACGGGGGGGACGTCTCGGCGATGACGACGTTCCACAGTATGTACCCGCAGAAGAGCATCTACATGACGGAGTGCTCGGGCGGCGGCTGGCAGAACGATCAGTTCTCCGACACGTTCGAGACCATCCTCCAGTCGATGGCGAACTGGGCGCGCGCGGTGTCGCTGTGGAACATGGCGCTCGACGACCAGGCCGGGCCGCAGAACAAGGGGTGCAACGACTGCGCCGCCGTCGTGACGGTGAGCCAGTCCGGCACCGTCACGTACAACGCGGATTACTACGCGCTCGGCCACTTCTCGAAGTTCGTGCATCCGGGCGCGAGCCGCATCGACGCCACGTCGTCGAGCGGTTCCTTGAACACGGTCGCGTTCTTGAATCAGGACGGGAGCATCGCCGTCGTGGGGCACAACACCGGCGGCAACGCGATCACGATGAGCGTGGGTACCGGGTCGACCGCCATGTCGGTCCAGGTGCCGGCGGCCGCCGCGGTCACGCTCGTCTGGACGCCGTAGCGTCCCGAGTCGCGGTTCCCGTGGGCCCGACTATTCGCTGTCGTCGGGGTGAACGAGGAGCGTCCGCACGGCCCAGAGCTCCTCGAAGATCCGGTAGCGCGCGGTGTTCTCGAGATACGGGACACCGGTCGATCCCCCCGTGCCGATCTTCTTGCCGATGAAGCGCTCGACCGTGCGGGCGTGGTGCGCGCGCCACAGGATGAACTGCTCTTCGAAGACGATGAAGTCCTCGCACAGCTGATACGCCGGCGCGAACCGCTCCGGCCACGTGTACACCGCGAGGGTCACCTGGAAGCCTGGCGAATCGAGCTGCGCTCGAAGCTGCCGCTCGCGCGCGGCGCGTTCGCGCGCCATGCCGTCTCGGGCGAGCTCGTCTCCGGTGAATGCCTCTTCGAGCTTCTGCTCACGCTTGAGTCCGTGCTCGAGCGCGCGCGTGAGGCACCACTCGCGGTCCTTGGCGCGCAGCGGGATCTCCGCGAGAAACGGCATCAAGAGATCGCGGAGCGAGCCGACCCTGCGGGCGTCCTCGATCCGCTCGATCATCTCCGGAGGGAAGCCGGCGAACGTCTTGTAGTCGTGTCCGCCGTAGGTGATGCGCTGGTCCTCGGTGAGGCCGGCCATCGTCTCCAGCAGGCGCAGCTGGAGCGACTGGAAGCCGCTCGCGGGCGTGAGCTGGCTGCGAAACGCCAGAAAGTCGATCGGGCGCATCGTCTCGATGACGTGAATCTGCTGCACCATGATCTTCCAGATCGCGTTCGCCCGCTCCATGTAGTGATGCGCGCGGATGAGCGCGATTTCGCTCACGTCGCGCGACGCCAGGATGTCGCGCACGTGCGTGATCTCGTGCAGCGTCAGCTTGAACCAGAGCTCGTAGACCTGGTGAACGACGATGAACGCCATTTCGTCGTGGTGCCTGGTCACCGGACGCTGCGCGGACAGCACCTGCGGGACCTGCAAGTAGTCCCAGTACGTACGTCGACCGCTGGTCTCCATCCTTCCCTCGTTCGCCGGAACGTCGGGTCGCTGGCGGGATGGCGCAATCCCCCCCACCGCCCGCCGCGCGTGGAGACGGCGACCTCGGCCGGTCCCTGCCTCGGAGCGGAAGGCGACCTCACGCTTGCCGCGTTTTCCGCGGCGAAACGGGCGAGGCCGACTTACTCGACGACGATCCCTGGCCACGCGTAGGAGCGGGCGCCCAGCGTCGACGTGACGACGAACGCGTGCGCGCCGCCGAGGATCGACGCACCGGTGACCGTGATCGTCAGGTGCAGCTTGTCGCCGTTCGTGCCCTGCGTCCGGTCCCACACGAAGGACAGGCTCTTCGTGACGCCGTAGCTGCCATACAGCTTGCTCAGGAGGTCGTCGGCGGCGACCGTCCACGGGCCGCCGGTCGCGGCGTCGCTGAAGAGGTCCACCTCGATTGTGCGGCTCTGCCCGTGCGGGATGGTCACGCCCTTGGTGGTGATCTGCCCGGTCAGCGCGGACGTGAACGCCACTGTTTCGTCGAGGACGGGCGCGCTCTCGAAGAAGGGCTGGCCGGCGATGTCGGGCGCGCAGGGGTCGTGACTCGCGGCGGCGAGCTGGTTCGACCACGTGCGCTGCACGGCGTTGCCGACGTCCGGCGGTGTGAAGTACGCGGACGGTCCCTCGGGCTGGCAGAGGTCGCCCGCCTCACCGCCCATGCCCAGCACGTCCCAGACGATGTGGTCGGCATCCGCCGAGAAGTACGCGGACTGCGGGCCGGGCGTCAGCGTGAAGACGCCGTCGGCGGTGTCCTGCGGATCGGTCGACGCCTCGACCCATTCGTGGCTCATCGTCGCGGTGAGCTCGTCGATGGACGAGCAGGTCGCCAGAACCGCGTATACGAAGTTCGCTGTCGCGCCGCCGTCGAACGCGACGGCGACGCTGTCGTGGTAGCCGGTGAAGTTCGTGCAGCTGTCGACCGAGCCGAAGATCGTGTTCACCGGGTTGGGCTGCTTGATGGTGGTCCCCGACGGGTACACGATCGTGTAGATGCCCTGCGGGTCCGGAACGCCGAACGCGCCGCGGGCGAGCTCCTGCGCGATCCACGTCTGGATGTCGCCGCTAGCGATCGTCATCGGCGCCGTTTCGCCGGTCAGCACCGTGGTGTCCGCGTACGAAAGGGCACCGATGCCGTACTCGCTCGTGGCCGCAGCCCAGTACGTCGAAGCCGACAGGTGCTCCGCGAACGACTCCAGCGTCGTCTGGTCGGTGTTGCCCGGATAGACGACGAGGTGAATCGTCGGCGCGGTCAGCACCCGGCCGCCGAGGGCGTTGGTGAGCTGCGGGAGCGGCGGGTGAGGCGCCGGGTACGAGGTCGACGGCATCCCGTTGTCGACGTCGGGCGCCGCGTCGGACGAGGAGGGAACGGGAGCGTCCAGGTCTCCCCCGTCGCTGCCCGCGTCGTCTCCGCCCACTTCGCCGCTGTCGGACGCCGAGCTGCCGTCCGACCCCGAGCTGCCGTCGGACGCCGAGCCGCCGTCGGACCGCGAGCCGCCCTCGGGGGCCGCGCCGTCGGCGGTGGCATCTTGGCCCCCTCCGCCGTCGGCGCTCGCGCGGCCCGCGTGCGGCGGCGACCCGTTGCTGCAGGCCGAGGCCAGGAGCAGCGCGAGCAAGCGGACACGCGAAGGTACGTCGCCCAGGGGTCCCGAGCGACGGCAGGCGGCACAGTATCCCATCGAACGATCATCTCAGACACGCCGCTACGCGTTCCACTCGAAAATTGGTCCGCACCTGCGGGCCAAATCGCACCCTTTCCGATTAACGTAGGTGAGGGGGGCGAAGTCGCTCGGGCGCCGGCGGGAAACGCAAGCGAAGCGCACGCCACTTTTGCCCAGCCGAGGTCGGGCGAGGGCCTTCCGACCGCTCCAAGACCAAAAGGTCCGCGATTCTATGGAGAAGAACCTTTGACCTCTGTCACCCGCGGACCTTTTGGCAGTTTCCCGGTCCGGCTTCCTCCCGATTTCCGGTCCCTTCCGAAGACTTACGTCGCAGTGCTCGGGCGCCGGTTCCCGGCGTCGAGAGCCGCCTGGAGCCGAACTACTGGCAACTGGCCGCGGAGGCGTTGCAGCTGTTTCCGTCCTTGCATGTCGCGCCCTGCGTCCTGTTCTTCGCCTCGCCGCAGGAGTAGCAGACGTGAAGGCCGTTGCCGGGGTTGACCATGCACAGCTGGTTGTCGCCGGGACAATCCTTCGAAGTCTGGCACGCGCAGCGCGCGCCCGCGGCGCCTCCCGAGTACGCGTGCGAATAGTCGCCGTCGAGGCAATAATCCGCCGGGTTGTTCGGCTCGCACGTTCCGAGCGGATCGCCGTGCTTGCCGTTGCACGCGTAGCAGGCGACGGGCCGCGCCGGGCAACCGGAGCAGTCGCTGACGCACGCGCCGGTGGCGCGGCACAGGAGCGGCGCGCCGGTGCACGCCGTGCAATCCGAGTCGTGCGTGCACGAACCGTTGCACGCGACGCCCGCGCCGCAGCTCGCGCCGGCGGCGTCGCCGGCGTCGTCGGCGAGAGGAGGACGCGGCGTCGTCGCGTCCGGCATGACCGGCGCCGTCGCGTCCGGCGTGACCGGCGCCGTCGCGTCCGGCAGGCCCGGCACCGTCGCGTCGTCGCTCCCGGTGGGCGACGCCGAACCGTCGTCGGTCGGCGGCGCCGGGGAGGTCGCGTCGGAGCCGCCGACGCTTGCGTCGTACGCCGGACCGACGCGCACGTCGCTGGCGAAGCCCGCGTCGTCGCCCACGCCGGTCTCTTGCGCGGAGTCGTCGAGTGCGCCGTCGCTCGTGACGACGCCGGTGTCCGCAAGGTCGCCGAGGCCGCTCGAGGGCAGCGCACACGCTCCGCAGAGCGTCGTCGCTCCAGCAGCTACGAAAATCGTACCGATCCGACGTCCCATCTGCCCCGCGGTCAGTCCGCGCCTCCGCAGCGCGCCCGCAAGTCGCCTGCAGTGGGCAATCTGCCTTACGACGAGAGGACGCGCCAGTCGAGCGTCACGGCGGATCGCGGCCTTTACTGCGCATGTCTCGCGATTCCGCGCGGAGTGTGTATTTGGTGCTGCAGGCGCACGAGACCTCGGCGGCCTCGCCCGTGCGGTGCGCTGGGATGCGGATCGGCCAAGGGCCAGCGCCGAACGTCGCTCGAGGCGGCGCTCCGCACTCGTCGATTGGGCTCGATCCGACGCGGGCAAGGTGCACCGCCCACGTATTTTGCACTCTCCACCTCGTCGAGCAGTTCAGCCCACTTTTGGACGACGCAGCACACCAGCACATAGCCAACGATCTTCTCAATCAGAAGGGCTTCATTGACACCACGAGTTTCTCCGTTGATTGCGCCTCGACCGTGACCAACCACCCGATTGCTCACGCGCGCGATCGACCGGTGACGAGGAATATCTGTTGCTCTGCACCGGTGGCCATCGGTCGCCGGCCAGAGCGGCGCGTATCTCGTGGATCCCGACGGCAGCCGCAACGTGCAGTGGAGGGGCGACGGCCGCGGCCGCGTCGAAGGTCCGGTGCTCCGGGTCTGGCGCGATCGCGGTGGCGGGCATCATACCGGGCGCCCAACCCGTTCGCGGCGCAGCTCGAGTCCGACGGTACGCCGGACTGGATGTGGCTCGGCAGCGACATGGTGACCGACGTCGTGCACGCGGTTTCGTTCGACGACGACGGCAACGGTGGCCTGCGAA
Organism: uncultured Myxococcales bacterium; assembly: GCA_937998045.1. GTDB lineage: Bacteria > Myxococcota_A > Polyangia > Polyangiales > Polyangiaceae > Palsa-1150. The sequence continues at coordinate 4,195 of CALKVG010000480.1, read as the reverse complement.
CCGGTGCGACGCAGACGGCCGCGGCCCCTTACGGCAGTCCCACCAACTTCGCGGTCTACTCGCTCGATGCGAGCGGCGCGCTTACTTCCCGTTCCGACTCGTCGCGGCTTGTCGTGGTCCCGGATCAGCCGCCCGCGGCGAAGCACGCCGTCGCGCGTGAAAGACCGTCTTTGTGATTGGCAGAAGCCTGTCCCGGGACAGCTTTCCGCCCGACACAGAGGGCGGTCTTTCACGCGCGATCAGCAATTTCCGTGCGGAAGGCTGCTCCCGGGCCACAACGCGGCACGACGAGTCGGAACACCAAGTAAGACTGCGACGGGCAACCAGTGGGAAACGGAAACAGCTCCCATGCACCACCGGCTCGATCATTTCAAAGGCGCACCCTCCGCACCCATGCGTGTCCGCGCCCGAACGGAGTCGGGCGGCGGTTCACGATCCCGATCTTCTTCAGGCGCTTCGCGATCTCGCGCATCGCGATGCGGGTCGCGAAGCATATGGCGAGTAGGCAATCCTAGCCGTTTTCGCGCGTCAAGCCTCTCGGCAAGCTCCGAGCCTGTAACGTACCGGGGGGACCGGGGGGTGCGTTACGGTCTGGTGCAACATGCCGACTGGGTTGAGTAGATGACGTCGACGCCGCGCTTCATCGCGTCCAGCGTTCGGTCCGCGGCGTCGGGGGATTGCTCGGGGATCTCCTCCACGGTGCGGGAGGCTCGCAGCTTCGCGAGGTACGCGGCTTCGTGCGCGAGGCCGTGCTCGCGAAGGAGCTGGGCGGAAGGGTCCGGGTAGAAGGGGGTGCGCGGGCGGGCGCCGTTGGCGACCTCCAGGTTCAGCGCCGTCGCGTGCGGGCATGCCGCGAACGTCGTCACGTCGGTGGCGGCCAGGCGCAGGATGGTTCCCTCGCGCTTCATCGTGCGCCCTCCAGCCGGAGGACAGCGACCGTACACGCGCCGGCGCCGGGGAGCGAGCTGGTTGTGCGGGTCGTTTGGGTCCCATGAGCCCTGCGCTTCCCCAGCGCATTCCCATTCGTTTGCATTGCGTCTACCTCCTGCTCCAGAGCAATGCCGCGCGCGCTCGGTCGAAGAGGCGGAGCAGTTGGACGCGGCTGCGCGGCTGTTCACCAGAACGCCTCCACGGACGCGGGCGCCGGTGAACGAGTGGCGACCGATAGCGGGAATTGAATCAGAGCTGGCCGCGGATCACAGCACGTCGAGGTAGTCTGGCAATGCGAAAACGTTGCGCCGCTTTAGCGATTCGGGGGTCCCGCTCAGCGATTCACGTCGCATCGCCTTCGATCGCTTCGCCGCCCGTACGAGAAGCAGAGGTGCCGGCGCCTAGGCGACGCGGGTTGTTCATGCCGGTGGAGTCTCCCCAGCGAGCGAAGCAAGAAGCTCGCGCCGTGCAGCCACATCGGCGCGACGATCCCATCCAGCGTGAGCGCCGCCGTCACGGTGACGTTGTCGCCCCAGTTCTTGGGCACCGCATCCACCGCACGCTCGCCCATCGGCGTGCGTGCGTGGGTTCGCGTCATCGACAGGTTGATGCCGGTCTCGTCGATGAAAAGCAGCCGTGCGGCCCGTCGGATGATGCTTCGGCGCAGGAACCGTTGGCGTTCTTGTTGGATCTCGGGCCGGTCGGCTTCGCTGGCATGGAGAGCCTTTTTTTGCGCGTCAGCCCCAGCTCGATCAGCCGGCGCGACAGCGTCGAGATGCTCACGCGGACCTTCTGCCGTTTGGCCATTCGATCGACCAGTTCCTCCAGCGTGGCATCGGGCTGCTCGTCGAGCAGTTGCAGCAGCACCGCCTAGTCCTCGATGGTGAGCTTGCGCTCCCGGCCCGGCGGCGATCCCGCCATCAAGTGCCCCAACCGCTCGCGTCGCAAGCGCATCTTCCGCACCCAGCTGTCGATCACGCCGAGCATCTCCGCGACCTCTGGGCTGCTCGCACCCTCGTCGAGCAGAGCGACCGCCCGTTCACGCAAGTCCAGCGAATACGGCTCGATCATGAGCTGTGCCATTAACACGTCTCGCGGCGGACAAACAGCCCCTTCCGTTCCAAGCCATGGAGAACCGCTTTAGGTCCGCTGCTTCGCGCGTGAGAGCCGCGACGCTGTAGCGAACTCTCGCGCGTTTGCGGCGCGGGGGTGCAAGCTTCGTCCCACAAGGAAGGGAGGGGAATGGCTTGATCGTCGCCCGAACTGGCCGCGGAGAATGCCTTCGCGGAATGCGATCACAATCGCCCTGCTCCAGCGCGTAGCTACCGTCTGAAGTCTGCATTCGAGACGCACTTTCGACCTTGTCGCACCATGGGCCTCGAACTATTCGAACACGGGCGTGGACAGGAGGGCTTCCACGCGCATCCGAGTTTCCCATCGCTCACGCCGGTCCGTGCTCGCGCGAGCTTGTGCAGCAAAAAAGTCGGAGCCTCGTCTATCCGACGCAACCGGTCTTTAGAAGCAGCCGATAGGGAGAGCAGAGGGAAGGCCTCAAGATCGAGAGACCGTAGGCAATGGGTAAAGGAGAAGGCGGACCATGACTCCGAGGCGAAGAGTTGCGTGGGTGGGAATGTTTCTGCTCAACACCTTGAGTCCTGCATGCGGCGGGCGCGGGAAGAGCGATGCTTTAGCGAGCATCCCCGAGTGCACAGCGTACGAGCGAGCCGTCTCGGCGTGCACGGGCCGCAAGATAGCGCTCCAACCGGCTGAAATTCTTCCTGGGTCGGCGACACTCGCCGACCGCGAGCACCTCCGGAACCTTTGCGTCACGAATCTCCAACGCGTGCGCAACGCGTGCCGCTAGCAAACCCGTTGTTCGACTCGCCCTTGAGGAACGAAGAGTGACCATGAGCCTCATTTCAATGCGCCGCCACGCCTGCCCCGTAGCGATGTTCAACCTCGTATGCTTTCTGGCACTGCTGTTGCCGCCGCAGATCGCGCGAGCCGATCCTGCCGACGCGTTGGCTCCCATCTCCGATGGAACGGGTGGACCACGTGCACTGGCCGGCCCGCTGCCGACCAGCACAGTCCCCGAGGCGATGGCCACCGTGAATCTATCCACGGGAGCAGCTCGCGCGAGCTACCCCTTTGTTCTGCCGCGGGCACGCGGGCAGGCTCAACCGGCGCTCTTCCTAGAATACGACTCGTCGCGCGGTACCGGCTTCGCCGGTGAGGGGTGGAGCCTCGGTCTACCATCGATTGTTCGCAAAGGAGCGTCAGCGCAACCCGCCTGGGATAACCCCGCTCTCGGAATTTTCAACAAGGTTTTTTTCGACGACTTCTACATCGACGGGAAGTTGTTGGTGCCGATCTGCCAAGTCTCCGGAGGGTCCTGCGTCCTAGGATCCCCCCAAGCAGGAGAGGTCTTTCCGGGGACTATTCCCGGTGGATTCAGCCAAACGTCCCTTGACGGTTGGCTGTACCTTCGACGCGAGATCGACGACGGCAATCGTTATTTTCTGTCGCCAGACAGTCGCACTTTCGTTTGTCAGACGAAGGCCGGAACTATTCTGCAGTTCGGACACCCTCTCGATGCCAAAACGGCGGACGGGCTCGAGATCCCACGCGATACGCCCACCGACCCATCAGGCGCCCCCTATCGATGGAATCTGGTGCGCAATATCGATGCTTCGGGTAACGCAGTCTGGTTCGTCTGGGACACACTTCAGTCAAAGCTACCATCCGGCGCCTCGAATCCTGGCATTCAGTACCTCACGGACATCTACGATACGCCTTCGGACACCGTCATCTTCCAGTTTTTCGCCCATCATGTCCGATTGACCTGGGAGCTCTCGGATCCGGAGGGGCCGAGCGCGCTTGACGCCCCGGTCTGGCACGCGCCGCCGTTTGCGCGCCTCAAGACGGTCGACGTAACGAGCTCCACCATGGGCTCTATCGTGAGCTCAGTCCCTCGGCAGCTCGTGCGCCGCTACGATCTCGAGTACTCGCGTAACATAGCGAATACTCATAGCTAGTTCTCGTCCGAGAAGGTACGCGAGCGCGTTCTTGGCGCCGGCCGCGGCAAGAAGCGTCGGCCAACGATGAGCGTCGGCGCTGCCAACGGGACGGTCGGAACGGTGCAGGGTGCATTCAATGGCGCAAGCAGGGCGGATCACGCCACCTCGCCTTTGTCGGCGACGGCGCAGTGCGACGTAACCGGCCGGCGAAGGGCGTCTGGCTGACGCCCCCAGATTCGTGATCGTCT
>CALKVG010000479.1 GCA_937998045.1 uncultured Myxococcales bacterium | reverse complement strand
ACCTGCGTCGGGCACCCCAACCATGCTCACTCCGGTGAGCCCGGGCTCGCTGCCGCCCACGACCGTTTCGAGCGGGGCGCCATCCACCCCGGCGCCCGCCCCTCCCTCGTCGAGCGCCGACCCTGCCAACGCGGACAAAGCGGAGCCGTCGTTGTCGCCCTTGCCCGAAGTCGCCGCGACCGACCTCCCGAGCGCAGCGCCTCCTCCCGCGCCGTCCGCACCTGCCGCCGCAACGAGGTCACCCTCTGGCCCGGCAACCAAGGCAAACTGCGTCCCGCCGTACGTCATCAATCCCGCGACCGGGAAGAAGAACTGGAAGGTGGAGTGTCTATGATCCGCCGGGTGCTTCCGGCCGCGATCCTCGTCCTCGGCCAGCTTGGCTCGCCTGCCGCCCGCGCCGCGCAACCGACGAAGCAGCAGTGCGTCATCGCGAACGAGAGCGCGCAGGACCTCCGTCGCGCCGGGCAGCTGGGCGCCGCCAGAAAGCAGCTGGCGCTGTGCGTGTCCGCGAGCTGTCCTGGCCCGGTACGCGAGGACTGCGCGGCTCGCCTCAGCGAGGTGGACGCGGCGATGCCTTCGCTCGTCTTCGTCGCCAAAGATCGCTCCGGGAACGATCTCAGCTCTGTCCTCGTGACGATGGACGGCTTGCCGTTCGCCGACAACCTCGACGGGACCGCCATCCAGGTGGACCCCGGCGAGCATCGCTTCGTCTTCGAAGGAGAGGGCTTGCCCGCGACGGAGAAGATCGTCGTCGCGCACGAAGGCGACAAGAGCCGCCACGTGAACGTCGTGCTCGGCGCCTCCGCCGGTCCCCCGGAGGAGCGAAAGGAGTCGCTCTTCAGCCCGAATCGCCGTCGCATCGCCGGCATCGCGCTGGCCGCCGCGGGGGGCCTCGGTCTCGTCGTAGGGTCGATCTTGGGCCTCATGGCCAAGTCGACCTACGATCGCGCCTGGATCGAGTGCAGCAAGGACCCGCGCGCCTGCACCGCGCAAGGGGTGCGCGACGGTCAGACCGCGCATTCGCAGGCGACCGTCTCGACCGCTTCGTTCGTCGCCGGCGTGCTGCTCGCCGGGGGTGGTGCGGCGCTGTATTTCACCGCCCCGAAGGCGGGCACCGTGGCGATCGGACCGGCATTCGGCACGGATGGACCCCAGCTGCGCATTGGGACGGTCTGGTAATGGGGTGGCTTCGAAGGGTCGCGGTTGCGTCGTTGGTCGGCGCGACAGGCTGCGCCAACGTGTGGGGCTTCGCGGATCTGACCTCGGACGATCAGGACTCGGCGGCGGACGGCCCTTCGGATGGCGCGACGGAGGACTCGGGCGACAGCGACGGTTCGCGCGACATGGATGGCGGCATATCCTCGGGCGGCGACGGATCGGACTGCAGCCTCGCGAACAGCACCATCTGCCGTGGCATGTGCCCCGGAGACGCGAGTCCCTGCGGCTGCCTCGCGGATCCGACGTCCGGAACGTCGTACTGCGGTTCGACCGGCAGCGGAATGGAGGGTGCGCCCTGCTTCGGAGATACCGACTGCGCCCCGGGGTACGGTTGCCCGTCGACATCGATGAAATGCAGCCGCTGGTGCCGGCCGACGACCGTTTGCCCGACCGGAACGAGCTGTCACGACGCCGCGCTCGTGTTCAACGGCGAAACCTACGGCTTCTGTTACTGACGCGACGAGTCCGGTGGTCGGCCCGCGTCGGCCTCGGGCACGCTCTTGCAGCAGCGGAAGCCGAGGTGGTAGTTCGAGTGCTGCGCCGTCGCGACGTTCTCGACGTGCCATCGTGGATCGAAGTTGCAGTCGTCGGGATACTTGGTCCAGTAGCCTCCCGGATCGGTCGGCTTCTTCGCGACATCGACGTAGAAGAACGCGCTCCCTTTCAGCTGCGATTTCACGGTGCCGTCGGCGCGCTCGGTGCGCGTCATGATCTCGGCGACGTTGCCGTGCTGGTCGAACACACCGAATCGTGACCTGCATCGAGGGAACGCCCCCGCAGGCTCGGTGTCGGTGCCGCAGGTCTTCCACACCTTCTCGGTCGTGGACACGTCGCAGAACGGGCCATGGGCCCGCGACTTGTTCGTGTTGCAGATCGTCAGGTCGAGCTCCTCGCCGTACGCGTACGTGCGATCCGGTCCCCCCGCCGGATCGGCGCGGCAGGCGAGGTTCCACTCGTCCTGGGTGCAGAGGCGCTTGCCCTCCGCCTGGCAAATCGCGAGGGCTTGCGGCGGCGTCACGAATACGAATGGCAGCTCGCACGGCCGATTCGGGAACTCGAACACGTCGATGCAGAATCGCGCCGTGCTCGCGCTCCCGCCCTTTCCCCAGACAGGCACCATGGAGTCCGCGTCGCAGCGATCGCGCTGCTCGGGACTTTGCAACGTGACGTCGCGCAACCCGTCGAGGCAGGCCCGCCGACCGATCGCGTGCTGCGAGATGGCGCGATTGCCCTGGCCGATGCGCCACGGCCCCCCGAGCGGAAACGGCAGCGACGCGGCCTTACCCATGAGCGCGCGCAGCGCCGTCGGGTCCGCGTAGTGCAGCGCCATCGGGTCGTCGTCGTACGTGACCGCGTCCTCCCCGGCTTCCGCAGCACCATCGCCAGGGCGTTGATGACCGTCGCGATTTGCGTCATCTTCCGCCGCACCGGCGTCCACGCTCACGATCGGCGCCGCCTCCGGAAAACTCGCCGCGACCGCGGTCGGACCCTGCGCCGGGGAGCTGGTCGGCGCCGTCACCTGCGCGCATCCGCAGAGCCAAACGCACACCGCTCCGCAGCCTCGAGCCCGCCGAAGCGAACTTCCGGTCAATGCGTCGAGCACTTCATCAGACACATCAAGTCGCCGTTGCAGCCGCAGTCGCCGCCGCCCTTCTTGGGAGCGGGTGACGGCGGAAGCGCCGCCGCCGCTCCGGGAGAGGGGCTCGAGCCACCCGACGCTTGCTTGCCGCCCGAGGGCGGATGCCACGCTCCGGCCGCGCCCTTCGGCTTGGTCGCGGTCGTGGCCACGGACGCCGAGGGCGTCGCGCTCGGCTCCGGCGCCGCTGCGCTCGCGGTCGCCTCGGTCGTCGCCGACGCGCTGGGCATCGCGGGGTTGGATGCCGCGGCGCTTGCGGTTGGCGATGGCGCGGCGCTGCCGCCGGCGAGCCTCACGCCGATGAAGATGCCGAGCGCCAGGAGAACGGCGATTCCGCCGCCGGCGCCAATGAGGAGCGGAGCCTTGCTCTTGCCCTGTACGTCCGCGGCGCT
>CALKVG010000478.1 GCA_937998045.1 uncultured Myxococcales bacterium | reverse complement strand
GTGTATAAGAGACAGGCATTAGCCGGGTGATGATCCAGTCCGCCCGTGCGCTCGGGCGCCGCGCCATCGTCTCGCGCGGGTGGGCGGACCTCTCCGTCGTCGACGACGAACTCGACTGCGTCGCCGTCGGCGAGGTGAACCAGCAGGCGCTCTTCCGGCGCGTCGCCGCCGTCGTCCACCACGGCGGCGCGGGAACGACGACGGCTGCCGCGCAGGCCGGCGCGCCGCAAATCGTCATCCCCCAGATGTATGACCAGCACTACTGGGCCCAGCGCGTCCGCCATCTCGGCATCGGCAGCGCGCATGCGCCCGCCCCACCCACCGCCGACTCGCTGACGAGCGCGTTACGGCAGGCGCTAGATCCCGATGTGGCAGCGCGTGCGCGCTCGGTGGCAAAGGCGGTGCGCAGCGATGGCGCGCAGACCGCAGCCCGGCGCTTGCTGCGCGCCGCGGGCGGCGCGGACTGAAGCGGCGCGCCGATTCGCCGGATCGCCCGCGCGACCGGTCCGGGAAACCCGCGCGCTCGCGGAGCGCGCGACGGTCAAGAGAGTGCCCGCCCCTCGACAACGTCGGTCGGCCCGCAGGGCATGACGCGCTCGAGCGCGAAGCCTGCTTGCGCGAGGAGCGCGGCTCCCACCGAGGCGGGGCCCTCTTCGAGAGGATCGGCGATGCCGAGCTTGGCGGCGGGGTGGATGGAGAAGGTCGCCCAGTAGGCGTTGATCATCTGGCGCAAACGCTCGTCGCGAAGAAGCTGGCGGCCGTCGGGTTCACGCTGTACGCGGCCGAGAGCTACCTCGAACGCCACGGCTTCCCGCGCAAGGATGCCGGCCTGGCCGGGCACCTGGTGTGCGCGTACGGAGGCGAGATCGCGCAGATCGAGCCGGCGAAGTGGCTGGCGGACCTTGAGGAGAAGGGCGCGGGGCGCGTCGTCCTGAGCACGGGCAGCATGCTGGGGCTCACCCGTTCGATCGCCGCGGGCGTGGGTGTGGGCGTACTCCCGTGTTTTCTCGGCGACGCCGAGCCCACGCTCCGCCGCGTCATTGAGGAGCCGATCGGGAAAACCGAGGTCTGGCTCGTCGTTCACCCGGACATGGCGCGAGTGTCACGGGTGAGGGCGGTTATCGATTTTCTCGTGGAGGCGATCTCGCTGCACGAACGCGCGCTGACGGGCGTATCCTAGCCTCCATCCATGCGCGCCCCCACCCTCTTCCTGGCAGCGTCCCTCGCGGCTACGGTGACGTCCGGCTGCAAGAAGTCCGACCCCGCTGGCGCAGAAGGCGGAACCGAGAGCGCGAGCGCCCCGGCGCTCTCGTCGCTCTTGAGCGGCTTCGAAGGCGAGATCGACATCCTGGCGAAGGACAACAAGCCGGGCTCGACGCCGACGCCGGTATCCATCTTCGCCAAGACCGGCAAGCTTCGCGGCGACGTCCCCGAGAAGCTCGTGGGAGCACGCGGCGCGAACATGCTCGGGCCGAAGGCGTACGTCATCTTCGACTCCGCCGCGAAGAAGATCGAGATCGTGAGCGACGCGCAGAAGCAGGCGATCGTCATCGATCTGAACAAGAGCGGCGAGCAGCTGAAGGGCCTGGGCGGCGGCGGCGGGATGCCGCACGCGGGCGGCGGCTCGGCGCCGCAAGGCCCGACGACGAAGCTCACGAAGACGGGCAAGTACGACACCGTCGCCGGCTACAAGTGCGAGAACTGGGACGTCACGAGCGATCACCGCGAGGGCACCGTCTGCGTCGCGCAGGATGGGATCTCTTGGCTCAGCATCCCGATGACCGGCATTCCGACCGAGCACCTGTGGGCGCTCGAACTCATGGACGGCAAGCACTTCCCGCTGCGCTTCGTCGGCTACGAGAAGGACGGTACGACCGAGGAGTCGCGCGTCGAGGTCACGAAGATCGAGAAGAAGTCGCTGCCGGACTCGCAGTTCACCTACCCGGCGACCTACAAGGTGATCGACCTCGGGCAGATGCTCGCGGGGCTCGGCGCGATGCCCCAGATGCCCGGGGGCATGCCCAACGGGTGGCCGCCCGGGGCGGGGGTTTCCTTGCCGCACGCGCGCCCCAATCGCTGAGGCAGCCTTACGCCCCCTCTCGTGCTATGGCGCAGGCTGTATGTCTGCGCCGGAGCGCAAACGCCCGTGGTACCTGGTGGTGGCGCTCTCGCTCGCGCTCGCGCTCGGGACCATGACCGCCTTCGGCGGGTGCGCGCGGTTCACCTTTTACCGCGCGCCGGCCGATGCCATCGCGGCCGCCGCGCCCTCGCGCGAGATCAGCGATGACGCGGAGCGAGCGGCGGTAGAGGCGCGATTCCAGGCGTACCTCAGCGCGCTGGACGGGGCGAAGGCGCGCGGGTGGCCGCTGTCGGTGGCCGCGCTTCTGCTCGGCGGCGCGACGGTCTTCTTCGCGATGCGCACCATCGGCGGGAGCCGCAGCGGGCGCGCGGCGCTGCTGCAGCTCGTCTGCGCGCAGGGCGTGCTGTCTCCAGTCGACGCGTGGCTCATGCGCGACGTCGAGAGCGCGGAGCTCCGCTACCAGGAGGCGGCGCAGCGGGTTGCCCTCCGCGAGAAGGGCTTCGAGAAGCACGACGTCGATCGGTGGGCGGCGCTGGTCCTCGACGCGCGCGTCCCGGTCGGGATCGTGCTCCACACGCTGGGCACCGCCTTCGTGCTCGTGGGGCTCACGCGCCGGCGCTCGCGGGACTTCCTGGACGCGGCAGCTGCGGCCATCGAGGAGCGCTAGGCCATGGGCCGCATCCGGAGGCTGGCGAACGACCTGGCGAACCAGATCGCCGCAGGCGAGGTCGTCGAGCGGCCGGCGAGCGTCGTGAAGGAGCTCGTCGAGAACGCACTCGATGCGGGCGCGACGCGAGTCAAGGTCGAACTCGACACGGGCGGCGTGGCGCGCGTTCGCGTGACCGACGACGGCGACGGGATGGACGCTGAGGACGCAGTGCTGGCGCTCGAGCGGCACGCGACGAGCAAGATCCGCGGCGAGCGCGACCTCTTCTCGCTGCGGACGTTCGGCTTTCGCGGGGAGGCGCTGCCGAGCATCGCGTCGGTATCGAAACTTCGCCTGGTGACGAGGCTGCGCGGCACGCCCGAGGCGACGGAGGTCGTGGTCGAGGGGGGCGGAACCGCGCAGGCGAAGCCGGCGGGTGCGGCCGAGGGGACGAGCGTCGAGGTGCGCGAGCTCTTCTTCAACGTGCCGGCGAGACGCAAGTTCCTGAAGTCGACCGGGACGGAGGCCGCGCACGTGAGCGAGGCGCTGCTCCTGGCGGCGCTCTCGCGGCATGACGCGAGCTTCTTCCTGGTGCGCGACGGGCGTGCGGTCCGCGAGTGGCTGCGTGTGGCGACGCGCAAGGAGCGCGCGGCGCAGACCTTCGACGGCGAGCGGCTCGAGGCATGCCTGGGCGAGCGCGGGCCGATGCGCGTGGAGGCGTACCTCGCGGCGCCGGAGCGGGCCCGGGCTGGAGCGGTGGGGTTGCACCTCGTGGTGAACGGGCGCCCGGTGCGCGATCGCTCGCTCGCCCGCGCGGTGGCGCAGGCGTACGGGTCGGTGCTCGAACCGGGCCGCTATCCGGTGGGCGTCGTCTACGTCGACATGCCGACCGAGCTGGTCGACGTGAACGTGCACCCGCAGAAGGCCGAGGTGCGCTTCGCCGACGCGCGCGCCGTGTTCGATGCGGTGACGCGCGAGCTGCACGCGGGGCTCGCTCGCGCGTTCTCGGTGCCGGCCCTCGGCGCGGGGCGCGCGTGGAACGCGTTGCGTCCGCCGCCGCCGACGCACCCTCCGTCGGCCCCGACGCTGGCCGAGCCGCGCTCCGACCCGTGGGAGCTGGCGCCGGCCAGCGGCGATCCCGTGACGCAGAAGTCGTTCGCGGAGGCGCCCACGTCCAGCGGGCGCACAACCCTTCAATCGCCGGCGCCGCCGGAGCTCTTCGAGGGCGCGGGGTTCTACGGCTCGCTAGAGCTTCTCGGCCAGGTACGAGCCACGTTCCTCGTGTGCAGCGGGAGCGACGGGCTCTACGTGCTCGATCAGCACGCCGCCGCCGAGCGAGTGACCTTCCACCGCCTGCGAACGGCCTTTCTGGCGCGCAGCGTGGCTACCCAGCGGCTCCTGATCCCGGAGGTCGTCGAGCTCTTGCCCGCCGAGGTCGCGGCCCTCGAGGAGAACTCCGCCGCGATCGCGCAGCTCGGCGTCGAGCTTCGTGCGGTGGGACTCAGCGCGGTGGCGGTCCACGCGGTGCCCACGTTGCTGGCGCGCGCGCGCCCCGAGCGCATCGTGCGCGACCTCGTGGCGGAGCTTGGGCGGTCGGCGAAGCGCCCGTTCGGCGACGCGTCCGACCTGGTGCTCGCGACGATGGCGTGCCACGGCAGCGTGCGGGCCGGGGACGTCCTCGCGCGCGAAGAGGCGACCGCTCTCCTGCGCGCGCTCGACGAGATCGACTTCGCGGGTCACTGCCCGCACGGCCGCCCGGTGGTCACGCGCATCGGCTATGACGAGCTCGAGAGGCGTGTCGGTCGCTGACGAGGCCTTGCGCATCGCCCGCGAGCGAGCGGACGACCTCCTCGCCGTCGTGGGGCCGACCGCGACGGGCAAGACGGCGCTGGCCGTGGAGCTCGCCGAGAGGCTCGGCGGCGAGGTGGTCAGCGCCGACAGCGTGCAGGTGTACCGCGAGTTCGACGTCGGCTCGGGCAAGCCCACGGCCGAGGAGCTGGCGCGCGCTCCGCACCACCTCGTGGGCGCGATCGATCCGCTGGATCCCATCGACGCGGCGTCCTGGGCGGCGCGAGCCTCGGCGGTTATCGCGGCGATTCGCGCGCGCGGGCGCGTGCCGATCGTGTGCGGCGGAACGTTTCTCTGGATCAAGGCGCTCCTCTTCGGGCTGGCGGAGGCCCCGGCGGCGAGCGCCGAGCTGCGCGAAGGGCACCGCGCGGTGGCCGAGCGCGAGGGACGCCCCGCGCTGCACGCGCGTCTCTGCGCCGTCGATCCCGAGAGCGGTGCGCGGTTGCACCCGAACGATCTGGTGCGGGTTAGCCGCGCGCTCGAAGTCTTCGAGCTCACGGGCAAGCCGATGAGCGCGTGGCAACGGGAACACGCCTTCCGCGACGTCGTCCACCGGGCGACGCTCGTCGCGATCCGCTACGACCCGGCGGCGCTGACCCAGCGCATCCGCGAGCGGGTGCGAGCGTGGCTGGCCATGGGGTGGGTCGAGGAGGTGCAGGCGCTGCTCGCGCGCGGTTACGGCGAGGCGCGGGCCATGGGCAGCGTGGGGTACGCCCAGGTGCAAGCGATGCTTGCCGGGCAGCTCGCGCGCGACGACCTCGAGGGGGCGATCGTGCGCGCGACTCGGATCTTCGCGCGGCGCCAGCGGACGTGGCTCAATCATGCGCAGGTCGAGTGGCTCGATCCGCGCGGCACCGTCCGACGAGAGGTGCGAGGACCGGGTCAGAGCTCGCTGGGCGAGTAGGTGTCCGACTTCGCGGGGGCGGACGACTTGGGGGCTGCGGACGTGGCGGCGCGCGCCGCCGCGGCGTTCGCGGGCGTCGCGCTCGAATGCGACGGGGGCGTCTCGTCGGAGGACGTCGCGACCGGCGACGGCGGGGTCGCCGCGAGCGCGCCGACCCTCGGCTGCGCCAGCGCGGCG
>CALKVG010000477.1 GCA_937998045.1 uncultured Myxococcales bacterium | reverse complement strand
TTGGAGAGGAACGCGAGCCGCCGAGCGTCCGGGCGACGCCGACGCCGAGGACCACGGCGGCGACGGCCGCCAAGACCCCGAGGGTCCGGCGGCGCATCGGGAGGATGGGGGGGACGGGGGACGAGACGGTCGCCGCTATCCGCGTATGCTCGCCGTTCGTGACGGGTCCAGGCTCGGGCCGCTCCCGATCGCCGCGCGGCAGCTCCCCGACCACGGCCGTCGGATCCAGCGTCGCTCGCTCGATCCGCTCGAGCATCTGCGCGCGCGAGCCGAGCGTGCTCGCCGCGAGCGACTCGACCCACTCGCCCACCTGCGTCGTGGAGGCCACGCCCTCGCATGCCTCGATCGCGATCGCCATGTCCCGGGCCGTCGCGAAGCGCTCCTCCGGCGCCCGTCGTGTCGCGCGCATGACGACCGCGTCCCAGGCAGCCGGGATGTCGGGCACGATGCGGCTCGGCGGTTCGATGGGCGCGTGCAGCACCTTCATGAGCGTCGCAGCGTCCGTTTCGGCGTGGAAAAGGCGCTGGCCGGTGAGAATCTCCCACAGCAGAACGCCCGCGGCGAAGACGTCCGTCGCTCGCGACACCGGCTCGCTCATCACCTGCTCGGGCGCCATGTACGCGCACTTGCCCTTCATCGACCCGTCGCGAGTCGTGTGCGCGCGGCCCGCGGCCTTGGCCACACCGAAGTCGAGGATGCGTGGCACGCCGTCGGTCCCGACGAGCACGTTCTGCGGGGACACGTCGCGGTGCACGATGCCGAGCGCTTGCCCCTGTTCGTTCTTCGCTTCGTGGGCCGCGTGCAGGCCGAGCAGCGCGCCGCTGAGGATCGACGCGGTGATCCGGCGGGGTACGACCCGCCCCTGCTGGCGAAGCTGCCGGAAGAGCCGCGAGAGCGACTCGCCCGGCACGTAGTCCATCACGAGAAAGAGCTCGCCGCTCAGCTGCACGATGTCGAGCGTCTGCACGACGTTGGGATGGCGAATCCGCGCAGCGAGCCGCGCCTCGTCGAGGAACATCGAGACGAAGTCGGGGTCCTTTGCGTACTGCGGGTGCAGTCGCTTGATCGCGACGGTGCGGGCGAATCCCGACGGACCGAGGAGCCGCCCGAAATACACGGTGGCCATCCCGCCCGCCGCGATCTCCGCGCAAAGCGCGTAACGCCCGACGATCTTCCAGTTCTGCGCGGACTCGTCCAGGAGAACGGGCGTCTGCGGGGGGACGACGGGGGGCTTCACGGACACCTCTCGAAGCAATAGAGGCGCTCGGTGGTGCGGTCGCAGAACTGCTTGTAAGCATCGGTCCAGGTCGGATTCGTCGCGGTCGTCAGGCCGACGAACGGCGTGCCGGCATCGTTCGCGAAGGAGGTCCAGCTGCCCTTGCCCGGCGTGTCGCAGAACCCGGGAGGCGTAGCACCCGCGAGATCGGTGCCGGTCCACACTTCCAAGTTGACGGCCGCGGTCGTTCCCAGTTCGGTGACGTCGATCGGGTGCAGCAGCGGGGTGTTCTTCGAGACGAGCGAGCTCCAGGTCGGGGCGATCCTCGTGCCGTCGACGAGGGTGTATCCGGCTCCGCCGGTTACCTTGTAGATGCGGTTCAGAGCCGACGTATTGGCGTCGCTGAGCCACGCGTTCCACGTCGTGCCGCCGAGACCGGCCGCGGCCGCCGCGCTCGTGCACGACTGGTCGGCGCCCGACAGTCCGCCGAGATCGCCGGTGAACTTCTCGTCGGTGACGAAGACGCGGGCTCCTCCGGCGGCGCACGTGACCGCGTGAGAATCGGGAGCGCCCATGTCGGGAATCCCCGTATCTGCGACCGTCGTGTCGCCAATTCCGGTATCGGCGATACCCGTATCGCGAACGCCGGAGTCCGTGACTCCCGTCCCGGTATCCGGATTGGACACATCGACCGCGGTGCTGTCGACCGCACCTGTGTCACCGCTCGTCGCGGACGAATCTGCGTTCGCGGACGAATCCGAGCTTGCTTCGAGAGTCACCGCGGAATCCAGTGCATCCGTTGTGCCGGTAACGGCGTCCGACGGCCCCGAATCGTCTTCCGGCGCGCTCGATAAGTCGTCGGTCTTGACGGTGAGCTCGCAGGCCAAAGCGAGCGACGTACTCACCGCGGCGAGCAGCGCGAGGGTGAGGCGTGCTGCGGCGCGAGAGGACTCTCGCATCGTAAATACCGTAGCACGCGCGTAGTAACGTGCGGCGTGGCGGCAAATGTTTTTCGTCACCGCAACCCATGATTCAAGTCCGGCATTCAGGTACCGCGAGCGACATCGAAAAGACGAGCAACGGCCTCGCCGGCCGCTCCCAGACGGCATTCATCGAAAAGCCCCCGCGTTCGCCGGCGGCTCCGGACCGAGGTAGACGCTGCGCACACGTGGAGCGCCACCCTCGCCGCCAGGCATCGCGCGAGCTCCCTCGCGGCCGCGGCCGCGGGATCGCGCGCGGACGGCGGCGACGAAGCCCGCGGAAGCGCCACGCGGCCTCCGGCCGGGCGGCCCAGCCGTAGGGGAAGCGACCGACCTGGGGCATGGCTGGCGTATCGAGCACAACTTCCACCCGCGCGGGATGTGGCCCCCCGGAGGCGGCGAGACGGTGAACGCCGATTCAGCGATTGTTGCCGGCAACCGGTCCCGCGGGGTATGAGATTACGGTGAGAACGCCCACGGGGAGCGCGCCACCGAAGGCCCACGAGCCGGCGACCGCGGCAGACGTCGAGCGCCCGTCGCGCCGGGAGGCCCTCGTACGCCTCGGGTCGATGGCCGGGGTGCTGGGTGTCGCCGCCGCGGCCGCGCGGGTCGCGTGGGACAAGGGCGGCTTCGACGTCGTGCAGTCGAGCGGGGCGCGGCAAGTTCGCGACTACCGCGTCAAGGAACGCGACGCGGAGCACGCCGAGCTCGCGATCGCCCGCGCCGCGGCCAAGGAGGCCGGCGACGACTCGCCCGGAGCGACGGCGACGCCCGAGCAGCTCGTCCGACGGGCGGTCGACGCGATGGGCGGGATGGGTCGATTCGTCTCGCGAGGCGACGTCGTCGTGGTCAAGCCGAACATCGGCTGGGATCGGATGCCCGTGCACGCGGCGAATACGAACCCGGAGGTCGTCGCGGGCGTGATCAAGCTCGCGTACGAGGCCGGCGCGAAGCGCGTCGTCGTCGCCGACGGCTCGTGCAACGACCCGAACCGTTGCTTCCAGCGGTCGGGAATCTGGCGCGCGGCGTACCAGCTCGGGGCCGACGTGGTCCTCCCGCAGGAGCATCGATTCCGGACGATGCGGTTGAAGGGCGACGTCCTCGACGAATGGCCGATTTTCACGACGCTCGTGGACGCCGACAAGGTCATCAACGTGCCGGTCGCCAAGCACCACAACCTCGCCAAGTTCACCGCGGCGATGAAGAACTGGTACGGGGTCCTCGGCGGGCGCCGCAATCGCCTCCACCAGAACATCGACACGTCGATCGCGGACCTCGCGACTTTCATGCGCCCTTCGCTCGTCGTGATGGACGCGTGGCGCGTCTTGATGCGAAACGGCCCGCAAGGGGGCAACATCGACGATGCCCGCGACATGCATACGGTGGTGGCTACGGTGGACCAGGTGGCCGCCGACTCCTTCGGATGCACGCTCATCGGCCAGAAGGCGGAGAACCTTCCGTATCTCGCCATGGGCGAGCAGAGGGGGCTCGGTACGACGCGCTGGAAGAACCTCCGCGTGAAGGAGGTGTAGGCCGTGGAGCACGAGCCGCTGGTCGAGCCGATCCCGTGGAAGACCGGGCAACCCGGTGCGGTCCCCGCGCTCGACGGGGTGCGGTCCCTTCCACTTCCCCCGGTCGCTGCGGCGCCTGCGTCCGTGGCGTCGCCTGCGTCCGTGGCGGCGCCGGCGGCGGCGCCTGCGTCCGTGGCGTCGCCTGCGTCCGTGGCGTCGCCCGCGGCGGCGGCGGCGGCGCCCGCGGCGGCGCCTCCGAAGAAGAAGACCTCGAAGCTCCCCGGTTCGGGAATCCCGCCGCGGCGCATCGCCGTCGTCCTCAAGTGGGCGCGGCGCGTGTCGCAGGCGGGGTTCTTCGCCTTGTTCATGTACTTCCTGTTCCAGACGGGGTTCCGCGGCAGTTTCGCCGCGCGGGCCGATACGCCGGTGCGTCTGCCGCTCCCCGTCGAGGGATTCCTGCTCGCGGATCCGTTCGTCGCCGCGATGACCGTGCTGTCGACCCACACGGTGTACCGCGGGCTGCTCTGGAGCCTCGGGCTCCTTGCGCTGACGATGCTCGTCGGGCGGGTCTTCTGCGGATGGATCTGTCCCTTCGGGACGCTCCACCACTTCTTCGGCTGGCTCTTGCCGAGCCGGCATGGGCGCGGCGCCTCGCGTGTCGAGGCGAACAGGACGCACACCTACCAGCGCGCGAAGTACTACCTTCTCTACGCCTTTCTCGTCGCCGGCGTGGCGGGCAGCGCGATCGGCGGGCTCTTCGACCCGATCTGCATCGCCGTACGATCCATCGGCCTCGGTGTCATCCCCGGCGTGCAGTACCTCTCGCACCGCGGACTCGGCGCGGCGCAAGACGTGCCCGTTCGCGCCGTGCAGGGTGCGGCCGACCACACCCAGGACTGGCTGGCCCAGACGGTCTGGCAGTCCAAACAGTTTTACTTCCACCAGACCTGGTTCATCGTCTTTCTGCTCGTCGCGGTCCTCTTCGCGAACCGGTTCATCCCGCGCTTCTGGTGCCGCGTGCTCTGCCCGCTCGGCGCCTTTCTCGGCGTCTTCTCCCGCTTCGCGCTGTTCGGGATGACCAAGGACCACGCGAAGTGCACCGACTGCAACCTGTGCCTCGTCCATTGCCAGGGCGCCGACAGCCCGCAGGGCGGCGTCAAATGGCGTCAGGACGAATGCCACATGTGCATGAACTGCGAGAACGCCTGTCCGGAGGACGTCATCAAGTTCACGTTCCTCCCGAACCGGCGCAGCACGGTGGTGTCCCCCGACACCGAGAGGCGTACCGCCCTGGCCGCCGTCGGCGCGGGCGCAATGTTCCTGCCCGTTGCGCGCGTCGCGGACTCGCTCGACGTGAATTACCACCCGAAGGTCATTCGGCCGCCGGGGGCCGTCGAGGAACGCGCCTTCCTCGAGCGATGCATCCGCTGCGCCGAGTGCATGAAAGTATGCCCGAACAACGCGCTCCACCCGGCGTTCTTCGAGGCGGGTATCGAGGGGCTCTGGACCCCCATCCTCATCGCTCGAGTCGGTTATTGCGAATACTCGTGCGTTCTCTGCGGGCAGGTGTGTCCGACGGGCGCGATCCAGAAGATCACCGAACGCGAGAAGATGGGCCTGGGCCAGCCGGCCATCAAGATCGGCACTGCGTTCTACGACCACGGCCGGTGTCTGCCGTGGTCGATGCAGACGCCGTGCATCGTGTGCGAGGAGTTCTGCCCGACGTCGCCCAAGGCCATCTGGGTCGAGGAGGTGGACGCCGAGGTCCGCGACAGCAAGCCCGGCCCGGACGGTGCACCCCCCGCCTACAAGCAGGTGCACTTGCAGCGCCCCCACGTGGATCCGAGCCTTTGCGTCGGGTGCGGCGCTTGCGAGAAGGTGTGTCCGGTGCAGGACCAGCCCGCGGTGTACGTCACGAGCGTCGGTGAGACACGCAGCAAGACCAACGTGATTCTTCTGGAGAATACGAACTACAACCAGAAGAGCTGAGGGGCGGGTTGGCTTCTTTCCCGTGGCGTAGCTAGGTTCTACCCCCCGATGGACGACCGCTTCCTTCGCGCCTGCCGCCGCCAGCCCGTCGACTGCACGCCGGTGTGGTTCATGCGCCAGGCGGGTCGCTACATGCCCGAGTACCGCGCGCTGCGTGAGAGACACACGCTCCTCGAGCTCTGCAAGACGCCCGAGCTGGCCGTCGAGGTCACCAAGCAGCCCCTCGCGCTGGGCGTGGACGCGGCCATCCTCTTCGCGGACATCCTGCTTCCGCTCGAGCCGATGGGGGCACCCTTCGAGTTCGCGAAGGGGGAGGGGCCGGTCGTCCACGAGCCCATCGCCTCGCGTGCGCAGATCGACCGCTTGCGCGTCATCGACCCCGACGAGTCGCTCTCCTACGTGCTCGCGGCGGTGCGCGCTCTCAAGCGCGAGATCTCGGTGCCGCTGATTGGCTTCGCCGGGGGGCCTTTCACGCTGGCGAGCTACCTCGTCGAGGGAGGCAAGAGCGCGAACTTCGCGAAGACGAAGAAGCTCCTCTTCGGCGCCCCCGACGCCTGGCACGCGCTCATGGAGAAGCTCGCGGAGGTCGTGCGCCGCTACCTTCGCGCGCAAATCGACGCGGGGGCCGACGCCGTACAGCTCTTCGATTCGTGGGTTGGCGACCTCGCTCCGGCGGATTACGTCGAGTACGTGCAGCGTCACACGCGCCACATTCTCCAGGACGTCGCGCGGGCCGGGGTCCCGGTGATTCACTTCGGCGTGGGGACGAGCATGCTGCTCGAGACGATGCGCGACGCCGGGGGCACGGTGCTCGGCGTCGACTGGTGCACCCCCCTCGACTGGGCCTGGCAGCGCGTCGGTCACGACCGCGCGGTGCAGGGGAACATGGACCCATGCGCCCTCCTCGCGCCGCGCAACGTCGCGCTCGCACACGCGAAGCGCGTGCTCGACGCCGCGAAGGGACGTGACGGGCACGTCTTCAACCTGGGGCACGGCATCCTCCCGGAGACGCCCGTGGACAACGTACGCGCCGTCGTCGACTTCGTGCACGAGTCGAGCGCACGATGACGAGCGCGGGCGACACCGCTGCGTGGGCCGGCGCGCAGGGCGTGGTGCTCGTCTCGCACGGGACGGTCGACGGCCTCGACGACCTCGCGGCCTTCGTTACGAACGTGCGGCGCGGAAAACCGCCGGGGCCGGAGATGCTGGCCGAGCTGCGCCGCCGCTACGAGGCCATCGGCGGGCGTTCGCCCCTGAACGCCACCACCGCGGAGCTGGCGCGGAAGCTCGCGCAACGGCTCGGCGTGCGCGTCGAGTGGGCCAACCGCCTCTGGAGGCCCTACGTCCGCGACGTTCTCGCGGAGCTCGCCGCGAGCGGCGTGAAGCGCGTGGCCGTCGTGCCTCTCGCGCCCTTCTCGGCGCACGTCTACGAAGCGGACGCGCGGAGGGCCGCCGAGGGGCTCTCGCTCGAGCTCGAGTGCGCGCCCGGATGGGGTCTGAACCCGAGCCTCGTCGCGGCTTTCGCGCGGCGCATCGACGCGGAGCTCCGCCGAGGAGAGGCCCTGGGGCCGCCGCATCTGCTCATGACCGCGCATAGCCTCCCCGTGGCCGTGATCGAGCGCGGCGACCCCTACGAGCGGGAGGTACGCTCGGCGGCGAAGGAGGTCGCGACGGAGGTGAGCCGCCGGGCCGGGACGCGGGTCTCCTGGTCGCTCGCTTTTCAGAGTCAGGGCTTTGCGGAGGGCGGAATGCGGTGGCTCGGACCCGACCTGCGCGCCGCCATCGACGCGGTCCCCGCCAGGGCCCACCTGGTGGTCGCCGCCATCGGGTTTCTCGCCGATCACGTCGAGACGCTGTACGACCTCGACGTCGAAGCCGCCGCGCTCGCGCGCGACCGGGGACTTTCCTTCGCGCGGGCCGCTTCGCTCGATGCCGACGACGACCTCGTGGACGTACTCGCCGAGGTCGCACGTCTCCGTTTGCGCCATGGCTGATCGGAAGCGCATCGTCATCGTCGGCGGGGGCATCACGGGCCTGGCTGCTGCGCACGCAGCCGTTGGGCGCGCGAATGCGCTCGGCCGCGATGTGGAGGTCACGCTGCTCGAGCAGTCGGGGCGTTTGGGCGGGAACCTCGTGACGGAGCGCGAGGGAGGCTTCCTCCTGGATGCGGGCCCCGACTCCTGGGTCGCGACGAAGCCGCACGCCACGGCGCTCGCGCGCGAGCTCGGCCTGGGCGAGGCACTCGTCGGCACGAACCCGGCTACACGTCGCTACTACATCGCCTGGGGCGACAGCCTGCACGCGGTTCCCGAGGGGCTCGTCCTCGGCGTGCCGACGCGTGTGGCGCCCCTCGTCCGCACGCGCCTCTTCACGTGGGCCGGCAAGACGAGGATGGCGCTCGAGCCGCTCGTGCCGGTCCGGCGCTTCGAGGGGGACGCGGACGAGTCGATCGCGCAGTTCGCGGCGCGCCGCCTCGGGCGAGAGGCCGCAGAGCGATTGGTCGCCCCGCTCCTCGGCGGGATCTCGGCCGGCGATGCGGACGACATCTCGGTGCGCGCGTCGTTTCCGCAGCTCGTCGCGATGGAGCAGACTCGCGGATCCCTCGTGCTGGGGATGCTCGCGGCTCGGAGAGAGCGGGAGCGGGCTGCGGCCCGCACGAACGGCCGGAACGGCGTCGGGCAACCCCGGTCCGGTCCGAATGGGGCTGGGGAGGGACGCGGAAAGGACGTCAGCGCGTTCGCGTCGTTGCGCGGTGGCGTGGGGCAGCTCGTAGAGGCGCTCGTGCAATCGCTGCGCACGAGCGGCGTCGCGATGCGGACTCACGCGACGGTGAAGAGCCTCTCGCGCTCGGCCGACGGGCCGGAGGGGGGCGGCGCGAGCGCACCTGCTGGCGGGGCGCGATGGACCTTGGACGCAGGCACGGGCGAGCGGTTCGAAGCGGACGCGGTCCTGCTCGCGGTCCCTGCGACGGCCGCGGCAGCCCTCCTGGAGCCGATCGACGGCGAGCTGCGCGCGGGCCTCGGCTCCATCGGCTACGGGTCGTCCGCCACGGTCTTCGTGGGATACCGGCGTGCCGACGTGGCGCACCCGCTCGACGGCGTCGGCTTCGTCGTGCCGCGAGCGCTGGGCCGCCCCATCTTGGCTGGGACATGGGTCTCCAGCAAATGGGACGACCGAGCGCCGGAGGGGTACGCGCTCTTGCGAGTGTTCGTGGGCGGGCCGCTCGGCCAGGAGCTCGCGAGCGCTGGAGACGAGGCGCTGGTGCGCACGGCGCGGAGCGAGCTGCGGGTGCTGATGGGAGTCTCCGCAGAGCCGGTGATGTCGCGCGTCTTTCGGTTCCCCCACGCGAGCGCGCAGATGCGCGTGGGGCATCTCGCCCGGATGCGGAGCATTCAGGAGCGCCTTACTCGAGTCGCCCCGGGCCTGCGCGTCGCTGGAGGCGGCTACGACGGCGTCGGCATCCCGGATTGCGTACGTCAGGGGCAGGACGCCGGCCGCGCGTTGGTAGAGGGGTAGTCGCGTCAGAAGCCGGGGGTCGTGGCGATCGGCTTGGGCGACCTGCCCGGCGCCGGCGCACCGCGCGAGGGGGCGGGCACCTTTGCAGCGGCCGCCGGGATCGCCATCGACGTGACTGCGGGTGCGCGCTGCGGCGCCTCCGCAGGAGGTCGCGGCCCCGCCCCGGCTGTTCCCGTAGTGGTCACCGCCGCCGGCGCGGTCGCGACCGGCGGCATGGCGCCAGGCGCGATGGACGTCGTCGCCTTGGTGGCACCCGGCGTCGTGCCGGATTCGCTGGGGGCGGGCGACTCTGCGCGCGATGGCACGGCCTCCGCGGGCAGGGAAGCGGGCGGATCGGAGGTCGCGTGCGCACGGGTGTCTAGGCGTCCGGATGCACGCATCCCGAACAGCGCCGCGCCCAGGATCGCTCCGGCGACGGCTCCGGCCCCGAGCCACATCGCCGAAGGAACGCGCTTGCGCGGAACGATCGCCAGGCTCTGGCCGTCGATCGACTTGTGCTCGCGCGGGGGGGGCGCATACAGCGCCGAGTCGTCGTCCCAACCCGGCGGTCGCGTCCTCCGCAAGCTCGACTCGAGCGCGCCCTCGGTCTCACCCAGCGCGGCGCGCAGGGCGGTCGCCATCTCGTGGGCGGTCGCATGGCGCTCGTACGCGCGCTTCGCCATGGCGCGCTGGATCTCGATCCAGATCCGCGGCTCGATGCGCTCGTCCGGGTCGACGTGCCGCTCGAGCACCGCGGCGAGAGAAGCCGACGCGCTGCTCGCGGCGAAGGGCGAGACGCCGGTCAGTGTCTCGTACAGAACGACTGCGACCGCGAAGAGGTCCGCCCGTCCGTCGATCTCGCTGGAACCGCGGATTCGCTCGGGGGCCATGTACCGCGGCGTGCCGAGCACGCGACCGTCTACCGTCTGCACGGGCTTCAGCTGCGAGGGTTGCGGGCCCGTTCCCGCGAGCTTCGCGATGCCGAAGTCGACGAGCTTGGGAGTGACGTGCCCGTCCGGGTCGACGGCGAGAAAGATGTTCGACGGGGTCACGTCGCGATGAATGATCCCGCGCTCGTGGGCGTGAGCGAGCGCGCTCAGGATCGGCGTGACGATGGCGACGCCCTCCCGCGCCGGGCGCGAGCCCTTGCGTTCGAGGTACGCCTGCAGGGTTTCACCGCGCAGAAGCTCCATCACGAGGACGAGGGTCCCGTCGCGCTCCTCGAGCAGGTCGAACACCTTCACGATGCTGCGGTGCGAGAGCATCGCCGACAGGCGCGCTTCGTGGCGGAAGCGCTCCTCGATCTGCAGCTCGCGCTCGCGGTCTGCGTCGCCGCGACGGAGCATCTTGAGCGCAACGTCCGCCCCCGTCGACTCGTTGCGGGCGACCCAGACCTCACCCATCCCGCCGGTGGCGAGCCGCCGGCCGAGCCGGAACTTGCCCGCGACCCGGTTGTGCGGCTCCAGGCGCGCGGCGGTGGCGGCGCTGAACATGAACCGCATTATCCCACAGCGGCTAGAACTCTGCAGGGTCCGTGTATGTGCCGAGCACGTCGCGCAGAACGTCGCAGATTTCCTGCTGGGTGCAGTAGGCCTTCGCGGCGTCGATGATGGGCGGCATGACGTTGTCGGAGGACGCGGCGGCGGCTCGGACGGCCGCCAGGGCAGCCCGCGCCCCCTCGGCGTTGCGCGACGCCTTGACCCCTCGCAAGTTCGCGATTTGCCTACGCTGGACGTCCTCGTCGATGCGCAGCGTGGGGATCTGCGTCTCGTTCTGCGGCGCCGCGCGCTCGGAGTCGGAGGAGTCCGCCGGACCGTACTTGTTTATGCCGACCATCACGCGCTCGCCGGCCTCAAGCTGCCGCTGGAAGCGGTAGGCGCTGGCCGCGATCTCGCGCTGGGGATAGCCCTTCTCGATGGCGGCGACCATGCCGCCCAGGTCGTCGATCCGCCGGATGATGCTCGCGGCCTCCCGCTCGAGGCGCCCTGTCAGCTCCTCGACGTAGTAGGAGCCTCCCAGGGGGTCGACCGTGGAAGCCGCGCCGCTCTCCTCGGCGATGATCTGCTGCGTGCGTAGCGCGATCGTCACGGCCTCCTCGGTGGGCAGTGCGTACGTCTCGTCGAGCGAATTGGTGTGGAGCGACTGCGTGCCGCCGAGCACCGCCGCGAGCGCCTGAAGCGCGACCCGAACGATGTTGTTCTGCGGCTGCTGCGCGGTGAGACTCACGCCGGCGGTCTGCGCGTGGGTACGGAGCTTCATGCTTTCGGCGCGCTCGGCGCCGAAGCGCTCCTTGACGATGCGTGCCCAAAGGCGCCGCGCGGCGCGAAACTTCGCGATTTCCTCGAAGAAATCGTTGTGCACGTCGAAGAAGAAAGACAACCGCGGCGCGAAGGCGTCGATCTTCATTCCGCGATCGACGCAGCTCTGCGCGTAGGCGATGCCGTCCGCGAGCGTGAACGCGAGCTCCTGGGCGGCCGTCGCCCCGGCTTCACGGATGTGATACCCGCTGATGCTCACCGTGTTCCAGCGCGGCACCTCGCGCGTGCAGAACTCGATCATGTCGGTGACGATGCGCATCGCGGGGCGCGGTGGGACGAGCCACGCGTGCTGCGCGATGAACTCCTTGAGGCAGTCGTTCTGCACGGTGCCCCCGATGCGATCGCGCGGGATGCCGCGGACGTCCGCGAGGGCAACGTAGAACGCCAGCAGGACGACGGCCGGTCCGTTGATGGTCATCGACGTCGTCACGCGATCGAGCGGGATGCCGTCGAAGAGGACCTCCATGTCGCGCAGCGTGTCCACGGCCACGCCGCACATCCCCACCTCGCCGAGGGCGCGCGGGCTGTCGCTGTCGTATCCCATGAGCGTCGGGAAATCGAAGGCCGTCGACAGCCCGGTCTGACCGTGCGCGAGGAGATACTTGAAGC
Source organism: uncultured Myxococcales bacterium (assembly GCA_937998045.1). GTDB lineage: Bacteria > Myxococcota_A > Polyangia > Polyangiales > Polyangiaceae > Palsa-1150. The sequence goes on along the minus strand of CALKVG010000477.1, from coordinate 4,580 downwards.
GCGCGTTGGTCTGCTCCGGCGTCCCGAAGCCGGCGAACATCCGCATCGTCCAGAGGCGGCCGCGGTACATCGTCGGCTGCACCCCGCGGGTGAAGGGGTACTCGCCGGGAAGGCCGAGGTCCCTCAGGTAATCGATCGCTACGTCTGCCGGAGTGAGGACATCGGGTACGTCGAGGTCGCTCCAGGTGGAGAAGCGCGGACGACGAGGAGGCATCTTCGCCTCGGCCTGCGCCGCGGTCTTCGCGCGCCACGCCGCGGTCGCGGCGCGAATGGCCGCGAGGTCGCCGGGCGATTCGCCCTCGTGTACGTAGTCGTGCGCTGTCGCGCGCTCGAGCGTCGGCGCTTGCTGGGCCATGGAGGCAATGTAGCCTCGTTTTCGCCGTCTTTCCGCTCGCGCCGCCGGCGCCGCTGGCGCAGAAAGGGCTCGCTAGCCCTCCTCAGTCAGCCTTCGCGGCCGCCGATTCGGATTTATATTGCCGGTAGACCTTGACTCGCGACCAGACGAAATACGACCCCGCGACCACGATGCCCGCTCCGATGACCGCGTCGAACCGGTGCATGAAGTGCTTGAGCGGAGAATGCTCGTCGAGGAGGCGGATGCCCAGCTGCTGGCCGACCAGCGCGAGCCCGTAACACCAGGGAAGCGAGCCCACGAACGTGTAGATGTGGAACTTGGTGCGATTCATCCGTGACACGCCCGCCGGGAACGCGATGAACGTTCGAATGACCGGCAGCAGGCGCGCCACGAAGATGATGATCTCGCCGCGCCTCGCGAACCATTTGTCGGCGATCTCGAGCTCGTGCTTCGAGATGAGTAGGTAGCGCCCGTACTTCTCGATCGCCGGGCGCCCGCCCTTCGCTCCGACCCAGTACGCGAGCTCGGAGCCCAGATTGCAGCCGATGGCTCCGAAGACGGCAGCCAGTAGCAAGTTGAAGGGGGCAAGGCTGACGTGAAACTGCTCGCTCAGCGCTGCGTTCACCTGGGGGTCGCTGAGGGCGCCGGCGTACGGCATGATGAGCTCACTCGGCAGCGGGATGCACGCGCTCTCGATGCCCATGAGGAGGGCGATGCCTGCGTAGGACAGGCTTGCCATGACGTACACGCAGAACCCGCCCAGTACGGTGAAGATCGCCTTGACCATTGGGGGCGCGGCTTAGCTGTTCGCGGGGTCCGGGTCAACGCCCCGCGTTCACGGGAGGGGAAGCGGGGCACAGCCGGCGGGCGGCAGTCCGGACCGAAACGGCCGCAAGGCTATCCGCCTGAGGTCCCCGTTTTTCCGTTGGCGGCGGGGTGGCGCGGCCCCGGCTCCTGCTTGCCGGTCTCGGAGTCGACGTCCGCGCGGCTGTCCTCGACCTCTTCGATCTTGATGATCACCGCGGTGATGTTGTCCTCGCCACCGCGCTCGTTGGCTCGCTGAATGAGCCGCCGGCAGGCCTCGCGGATGTCCCCGGTGCTCGTGACGATTTGCTTGATGTCGTCGTCGTTGACCATTCCGCTCAGCCCGTCCGAGCAGAGGACGTAGATGTCGCCTTCCGCCGGGTCGTCGTGCTGGAGGTCGACCACCACGTGGTCCTGCATGCCCAGGGCGCGGGTGATGACGTTCTTGGGGAGCTCGCTCTTCTGCTCGTCGGTGAGGTCGGGCATCGCGAGCAGGTAGTCGTTGATGAGCGAGTGGTCCCGGGTCAAAAGGGCGATCTTGCCCTCGCGCACGCGGTAGCAGCGCGAATCGCCGACGTGGCCGATGTACATGCGGCGCTTCTTGGGGCTGAACATCGCGCCAACGACGGTCGTGCCCATGCCGTGGTACTCGCGCGACCGCGTCGATCGCTCGAAGATCTGCCGGTTCGCCACGCGGATGCCCGTGAGGAGGCGGTTCTCCTCCTCGCTCAGGTTCGTGTCGAAGTGGAACGGCCAGGTGACATCTTCGTTGGCGGTCGTCCGGAAGAACTCCGAGATGGTTTCGGTCGCAATCTTCGAGGCGACGTCGCCGGCGCGATGCCCCCCCATCCCGTCGGCGACGACGAAGAGGTCGTACTCCTTGAGCACGACGAAGGAGTCCTCGTTGTGCTCACGCTGGAGCCCGACGTCGCTTAGCCCGGCCGCGACTGCCCGCATCAAGGCGACGAATCCTCCAACCCGTAAAAGACTTTCACCCACCCCGGAGGGTGTCAAGCGAGTCAGCCGTACGTTGCACGGGTGACGAGGGAGGGACGGGAACCAGTTTCCCGTACTTTTCGCGCTTTTCGCGTCTCTCGCGTTTCTCGCACCTTTCGCGTGGGCCGCGTGGGCCGCGTGGGCCGCGTGGGCCGCGCTCGACGCGCGCGCTCGCGCATGAGGGGGCTTCGCCCTTGCCGTGCGTCATTGGCAGCTCGTTCTCGCGCTTCTCGAGGGGCTCGCTCAAACCTCGAGAATATCCTTCTCTTTGTGGGCGATCATCGCGTCCACCTGCTTGGCCGCCTCTTGAACGAGCTCTTCCACTTTCTTCTTCGCGCGGTCGACCTCATCGGCGCTCGACTCTCCCTCGGTCTCCAGTTGCGCCAGTAGATCCAGCGCGTCATGGCGGGCCTTTCGGACCCCCACCTTGCACTCCTCGCCGTACTTTCGCGCAACCTTGACGAACTCCTTGCGGCGCTCTTCGGTGAGCGGCGGAAGCGGAATGCGCACCACGTCCCCGTCGATCTGAGGGTTCAGCCCGAGGTCGCTCTCCCGAAGCGCCTTGTCGACCGCCTTGATCTGGGTCTTGTCCCACGGCTTGACCGTGATGAGCCGCGGCTCCGGTACGTTGATGTGCGCCATCTGGGTGAGCGGCGTAGGCGTCCCGTAGTAGTCCACCTTGATGCCCTCGAGCAGGGAGGCGCTGGCTCGCCCGGCGCGCAAACGCAAGAGCTCACGTTTCAACGCGTCGTGAGCCTTCCCAATGGAACCGGTGAGGTCGTTCAGTACGTCGTTAATCATGAGCGGGGTCCTTGCGCGGAGGTTGCGTCTGGCTGCTCGCTTCTCTGCTCCATGGTTGCTCGTCGCGTAAGCGCGAACGTAGCGCCGACGGCACACTCACGAAAGGTCCTTGGTGCAAGGCCGCCGGGAGGCCGAGAATATCGACGGCGCTCCGTCCGTCATGCTGTAGAGCCCAAGTCGGAAGGCGTCTAATCTCGTTCGGCCGGAGCGCGACGGCTCCCGCTCGAGCTCCCCACCCCTTGCCCGGGGTGCCCCATGAGGACAGCCCCTAAGATTCGCAGCATGCCCTCGCGAGCTCGAAAGGCGCTCGGCGCCGCTTGCGGAGCCGGCACCGGGATCGTGGTCGCCCTGGCCAGCGCGGGGTCCTCCGCGCAGCAGGCGGGCGGTGCCGCGCCGGCGGGTGCGGGCAGCGCCGACGCGGCGGCCATTTCCACGTACGTGACGCACGCGCAGCGCGGAGAGGTGGAGCCGCCCGACCTCGACGAGCTCGAACACATGTGCGCGCTCCTCACCTCGTGCGACAAGCTGCCGATCCCGCCCGCGCTCATCCCACCGGATTTCGCGTCGTGCGTGAAGAGCATGCAGGAGGAGATGACGTCGGCCCGCGCGGTGAGCTTCTCGCTTCTCATGCGCGAATGTGGGCTAGAGGCGAACTCGTGCGCCGGCCTGGCGACCTGCGCGCTGCGGGGTGCCAGCCCCGACGTCTGCGCCGGGCGTGGCAAGCAGGGGGTCGTCGGTTTGTGCGACGTGGACGGTCGTGCGATCACCTGCTGGCACGAGCAGATCTTCGCGGTGCGCGACTGCCCGCGCGGTCACGAGGAGTGTCTCGTGGTCGGCACGGACGCGCGGTGCTCGCTCGGGCCCTGTCCCGGCGACGTGCGGGAGGGGGACAAGCCCCGCTGCTCCGCCTCGCAGACGCACCTGCTCCATTGCGATAAGGGCAAGCTGGCTTCGCTCGACTGCGCCGCGTTCGGGCTCAAGTGCTCCACCGCGGCCGACGGCGCTGCGGGCTGCGCCACGGGCGGTCCGGCCTGCTCCGGGAACGCGAAGCGTTGCGAGGGCAACACGGCCGTAGGCTGCTTCAACGGTCACGAAGTGAGGGTGGACTGCGCCGCCGCCGGACTGGTGTGCAACGCCGGGGGCGGTATGCCCGTGGGCGCCTGCGTCGCGCCTCCGCCGTCGACGGCTGCGTGCGATTCGGCGGACAAGGCCCGCTGCGATGGCGCAAGCATTCGCTACTGCTCGTCGGGTCGCGCGCGATCGTTTTTCTGCAGGTCGATCGGCTTCAACAAGTGCGAGGTCGCCAAGGCCGGCGTGCATTGCGGGCGCTAAACGGGCGAACTTTCTGCGACGCCGCAGCCCGGGCTGCGCCTATAACGCCCCCAGCGTGTCGCCGAAGCTCCGCGTCCTCTTCCTTGCCGCTGCGTCTTCGCTCGTCCTCGGAACCGCGTGCAGCTCCTGCGCGAAAACGTCGGCGCGGGACGGTGCGGCAGACGCGGCGTCTGCGGTAGAGCCGCCCGTCCCCGCCCCCGAGGGGCTCCTGGCGGAGGCGTGGCTCCGCTCGCCCGACGCCACGTGGGCGCGGCTTCAGCGGCGTGTGAGCGGCGCGCTGGCCTTGCTCCCG
>CALKVG010000476.1 GCA_937998045.1 uncultured Myxococcales bacterium | reverse complement strand
GAGATTTCTGCCTGTCTCGTGGGCTCGGAGATGTGTATAAGAGACAGGCTGAGGGTCGTGGCGAAGTTCATCCCCGGCGGCGCGAAGTTGCCGACGACGCGCGCCATTCGCATGCCCTGAAGCCACGGAAGCTTCAACGAGCCGACGGCGACGGAGGCGATCGGCTGCGTCGCGAAGTCGCCGGCGACGGCGACTTGCGCGCCTTGCGTCTCCAGCGTCTCGGTGACCCAAGGCAGGAGCGCGCGAGTGAAGTTGCCGTCGTGCACGCGTTCGAGGACGCGGCGCAGCCCGTCCCCCGTGCCGACGACGACGGTCTTCGACGTGAGCACGGCGTACGAAGCGGCTCCGATCGTGTACGTCGTTCTGCCCGCGTAGAGTCCGCGCACGATGGCGGTGCCGTCCCTTGCCCTCGTCGCGCCGGAGATTTTTGCCTCGTCGAAGCGGCCGCGCACGATCACGGCGACATCGGCGCCTGTCGTCGCGTATCCGGCGAAGACGACGCGATCGACGTCGCGCGACGCCCGGAAGCCCGCTTCGTCGCCGAGGGGCAGCAGGCGCTCGCCGATGGCGGCCAGGCGCGACCCGACGGTGCTCTCGTCGAAGAGCGCGCGAGCGTCGAGGCTTCCAGCGAAGACGACGGAGCCGGGCAGCAGCGCCAGCGGATCGCCGTCCAGATCGGCCGTCTTGTCGCCCGCGCCGCTGGCGCCCCTGCCGCCACACGCGAAAACGCTGAGCCCAAGTGCCAGCGTCGGGACCACCCACCAACCGTGCATGACGCCGCAGCGTATCAACTTCAAGGCGCCGGGTACGAGCCGAGTACCCGGAAGAAGCGCGTGATGCGCTTCATCTCCTCGAACGCCATGACGAGGGGCCGATCCGTGAAGTGTCCCGCCATCTCGACGTAGAAGAGATAGCTCCAGGTCTCGCCCTGCACGGGGTGGCTCTGGATGTTGCCGAGATTGATGCCGCGCTCAGCGAAGACCTTCAGCACGTCGAGCAGCGACCCCGGCGCGTCCTGCACGCTGAATACGAAAGAGGTCACGTCGGCGCCCGTCCGGCCCGACGGGCGCGATCCAACGACCGCGTGCCGAACGCGGTCACCCCCGCCGTCGCGGACGTTTCGCCGCGCGACTTCGAGCCCGACCTGCGCGCCGAATTCCTCGCTGGCGATCGCCGCCGCCCCGTGGTCCTCGATCGCCAGCTGGCATGCGACGAGCGGCGTCTTTACGTCGAGAACGGACGGACGCGGCGTGAGGCCCGCCAGGAACCGCTGGCAAAATGCGCGATCCGCCGGCGTGGCGTAGATCTTCTCGATGTCGGCGAAGTTGCCGGTCCGATTCATGAGATGCAAATCGAACGTGGCGTCGATCACCTCGACGATGCGGACGTCGCTCGTCATGAGCGCCATGATGGTCCCTTGCACGGGTCCCTCCGCGGTGGTCTCGAACGGGACCACCGCGAACTCCGTCCGCTTGCGGCTGACCTCTTCGACGGCGGCCGCGGTCGACTCGGCGCCGACGAGCGTCGATCCACGACCGAAGCGCAGGCGGGCTGCCGCATTCCCGGGCCCTCCCTCGGGGCCGACGTACGCGACGCGCACCGGGAGTTCGAGAGGAAGGCAGGCGGCGAAGATCTCGCGAAATACGTCGAGCAGTGCCTCCTGCGGCATGTCTCCGGTGGAGCGTGCGACCAGCGCGCGAATCGCGGCATGGTCGCGCAGCGGTAGGGCCGCCGGTTGGTCCTTGCGAAGCTCTCCCAGGCGGCGCGCCGCGCGCGCGCGCTTGTCGAGCGCTGTCAGGAGCTGCGCGTCGATCTTGGCGATCTCCTGGCGGAGCTCCTCCGCCTCGCGCTTGCCGTCGGCCACGATCCAAAGGTTAGCCCTCGCCAACGACACTGTCACATCGCGTACGGTATCTCCGTGCTCAACCGAGACGCGCTCGTAGAGCTACGCGACAAATACGCCACGATGCTTGCGATGCGGCGTCGACACGACGCGGGCGAGGAAGACGCCCGCGTGGTGCGTCGCGAGATGGCGCAGCTCGCCGCGCGCCACCCGGGTTCCTTGCGCGAGATCGACGACCTATCGCTTGGCGAGATCGCGCGCCGCGTCGCCGCGCTCGAGGAGGTGCTCTCCGGCGAACGGAAAGTCGAGTCCTGGATGTCCGCGGCTGCCCGCTTCCATTCTCTCACTCGCGGCGCGCTCTGCGCCAAGCGCTGGCTCGGACGAAGACGCGCGGTGGACGAAGACCTCGAGCGCGCTTATGAGTCGGCGGTCGCCTCCTTCCCGTTCCCGGCCGATGCGCGCCAATGGTCGGGCGCGTTGCAAGAGCTCGCGGCGCCTCCACGCGGGCGAATCACCGACGTCGTCTTCGCGCGCGTCGCCTCCGAGCTCAACGTGAGCGAGGCGGCTGCCCGCGAGCTCGTATTCGGTGTTCCTAGACGGCATCGGCGCCGCTAGAGCCCCCGACGACAGCCCTGCGAGGCCGCAACGGTGGTGGTGCTCGGCCAGGAGCCGGGCCAGGGCGTTTCGCTGCGCCTTACGTGGTGGTGGCGGACGAGTTGGCCGCGGCCGGAGGGGTAGAAGCCGGCTTGGCCTCGGACTTCGTGTCCGTTTTCGCCTCCGCCTTGTTTCCACTCTCCGACGAGCTCGCCTCTACCGAGTCGGCCTTTTTGTTCGCTCCGCTCGACGACGAGTAAAGGTCGGAGTACCAGCCGCCGCCCTTGAGGATAAAGTTCGTCCCGCCACTGATCAGCCGATGCGCCGAGCTCTGGGCGCATTTGGGGCACACTTCTGTCGGAGGCGCCGTGATCCGCTGCGTCTCTTCCCACTGGCTGCCGCAAGCCCCACAAGCGTACTCGTAGGTAGGCATGACCCTATAACAGGTACGGCATGCCTGGCACTCAGTCAAGATGAGTGCCAGCAGGTCGGGCCGCGTCGGACGCGCGAAGAATGCCATGAGCTCGCAAGGGCACCGCAGCACGATGAGCAACCTCACGTAAGCACTTCAATACATCCCCAAGGCCCTTGCCCTGAACAGGCGAAGGGCGATACAGGTGAGAAGGCTCTTTTGACCATATGTGCAGTGACAATGGGTCGGAGCCAAGGGTGAACGGATGAAGATCAAGAAGCTCGAGCTCTGCGGCTTCAAATCCTTCGTGGACCGGACGGTCGTGCACTTCGACCAAGACGTCCTGGCGATTGTCGGCCCCAATGGTTGCGGCAAGTCGAACATCGTCGACGCGATCCGCTGGTGCATGGGGGAACAGAGCGCGCGGCACCTCCGCGGCCGTTCGATGGAGGACGTCATCTTCAACGGGAGCGAGACGCGCGCTGCGCACGACTTCGCCGAGGTGACGCTCGCGTTCGAGAACGATCGGCCGGAAGAGATGCCGCTCGAGTACAAGGATTACGCGGAGATTGCGGTTACGAGGCGGCTCCACCGGACCGGGGAGAGCGAGTACCTCATCAACAAGACGGCTGTGCGCCTGCGGGACGTCACCGACTTGTTTCTCGGGACCGGCGCCGGCACGAAGGCGTATTCGATCGTCGAGCAGGGAAAGGTCGGCCTGATCGTCAGCGCGAAGGCCGAGGATCGACGGCTGCTCATCGAGGAAGCCGCCGGCATCACGAAGTTCAAGAGCCGCAAGAAACAGGCGGAGAAGAAGATGGAGCTCACGCAGCAGAACCTGCTGCGCGTCGGCGACATCGTCGCGGAGATCGAACGCAGCCTCGTGTCCCTCAAGCGACAGGCCGCGAAAGCCGAGCGCTACGTCGCCTACCGCGGCGAGCTGGAGGAGCTCCAGCTCCACGAGGCGTCTCACCGCTTCCTCGAGCTTGCCGGCTGGCTCAAGCTCGAGAGCGCGGAGGTCGAGCGACTCACCCGGGAGACGGAGGAAGCGAGGACCGACCTGGGAACGCGCGAGGCGGAGCTCGAAGCCGCCCGCCTGGAGGTGCACGCCGCGGAGGAAGTCGTCGACGCTGCCAAGAACGCGACCTTCGGCGCCGAGAATGCGGTGCGGACGGAGGAGGCTGCGATCGAGCGAGCTCGCGACAAGCTCACGGCCCTTTCGCACCGGGAGCAGCAGGCCGAGGGGGAGAAGCACGAGATGGCCGAGCAGGCCGCACGCTTGACGGCGGAGCGGGACCTCGTCAGGCGCGAAGTCGACGGGCACGAGCAGGAGGAGCGCGAGCAGGAGGCACGCATCTCCCAGCAAGAGTCGTTGCTGACCGACTTCGCGAACGCGCACTCGGTCACCGACGCTCGAGTGAACGACCGCCGCGCCGCGATCGCGAAGGCGCAAACCGAGAGCGCCGGCGCCGAGGCCAAGCTCGCGGCTTTCGAGCGACGGCAAACGGAGATGGGCGCGCGCCTGGACAAGCTGAGAATCGAACGCGAATCGCTCGAAGTCGCCCGCGTCGAGCACGCCGCTCGAGCGCGTGAGCTCGCGCGTTCCATCGAGGATCTCCGAGCGGGTCGGGTTACGTCGGCCGCCGAGAAGATGCGCCTCGAGCAGCGCCTCACGGAGCTCAAAGAGCTCGCCCTGTCGCAGGAGCGTGCCCTCGACGACGCCAAGGCCGAACTCTCGAAGAAGCGGTCGCGCTACGTCGCGCTCGAAGAGGTACGCGCGCGACTCGAGGGGGTCGGCGCCGGCACGAAGGCGCTGGTCGCGACGCGCCATCCGCTCATCGTGGGGCTCGTCGCCGACCGCGTCGAGGCGCCGCAGGCGCTGACCCACGCGCTCGCTGGACTCCTCGGGTCCCGGCTGCAAGACGTCGTCGTGCAGGACGTGGGGCGTGCGGCCGATCTGCTCCAGGACCTCGCGAAGAAGAAGCAGGGCCGCGCCACGATCGTTCCGCTGCACCCTCCGTTCGTGTCCGCAGCGCAGGCGCTATTGCCTGCAGACGACGCCGTGGTGGCCCGACTTGCCGATGCGCTGCGGTATGCGCCGGAAGACGAGGGCCTGGTCCGTGCGCTCGTCGGGGACGCGATTGTCGTCCAGGACCTCGGCGCGGCGCTCCGGCTCCGCGACACGGGCCTGCGCGCGGCGCTCGTGACGGTCGACGGCACGGTCGTGCACACCGATGGTCGCGTCTCCGGCGGGCAGGGCGACGAGCTTGCAGCAGGCATGCTCGACAACAAGCGCGAAGCACGCCAGCTCAGCGAGGAGATCGAGCGGCTCGACGCGATCGTGAGTCACCGCCTCGAGTCGCTTCAGGCGTCCCGCGCGGAGCTCGCGCAGACGGGCGCGGCGCTCGACCGCGCTCGCCACGATGCGCATGCGCGCGAACTCGCGCTCGTCACGGCCGAGAAGGACCTGCAGAAGGCCGAGAGCCAGCTCGAGGGCCTCGCGCAGCGGCTGGGCGCGCTCGCCACCGAGGAGGCGGAGCTGTCCCGCGCGATCGATGAAGCGAAGTACGAGCGCGACGAGGCGGCCCGCACGCTCGGCGAGGCCCAGGCGCGCATCGAGTCGGCGAAGGGCGAGCTCGCCTCTGCCGAGATCGCGCTGGCCGAGGCCAGGGACCGCCTCGATGCGCAGCGGCAGACGGTCACGGCCTGCAAAGTGGCCATCGCGAGCACGCGCGAGAAGCTCGCGGCGGCTCGAGGGACCGCGGCGCGCCTCACGCGAAGCGCCGACGAGCTCGCGGAGCGCGGCCGGCGGCTCGAGGTCGAGCTGCTCGAAGCCGCGCACGCATTCGGTGAGACCGCCGCGCGTCTGGTCGCGCACCGCGAAGAGCTCGGCCGCGCGCTCGACGCGGAGCGCGACGCGCGAGCGGAACTCTCGCGGGTCTCCGCCGAGTTCGAGCGTCTGCGTGCGGGGCTCCTCGAGCGGGAGGGCCGGCTGAAGGATCTGCGCGCGAAGGTCGACGGTCTTCGCGCGGATCTCAACACGCACGAGATGCATCTTCGCGAGCGACAGCTGGCGATGGACCACCTCATCGGAGGGGTGGCCGAGAAGTTTCGCGGGCTTCACTTGCCGCGGGTCATCGGCGATTACCACATGCGTCCGGCGCCCGACGAGGTCTCGCGCGCGCGCATCGACGAGCTCGTCCGGCTCGTCGAGCGTATGGGGAGCGTGAACCTCGACGCGATGCGGGAGCTCGCCGAAGCCGAAGAGCGCTTCACCTTCTACACGTCGCAGCGCGCCGACCTCGAAAAGGCTCTGGCGGATCTCACCCGCGCCATCCAGCAGATGAATCGCGAATCCCGGCGCCTCTTCCAGGAGACCTTCGATGCCGTGAACGAGCGCTTCCGCGAGGTCTTTCCGCGCATGTTCCGCGGAGGTCGCGCGGAGCTCCGTCTGACGAACCCCGAAGATTTGCTCGAGACCGGGATCGATATCGTCGCGCAGCCGCCGGGGAAGAAGCTCGCCAACATCGAGCTCATGAGCGGCGGCGAAAAGGCGCTGACCGCAACCTCGCTCATCTTCGCGATCTTCCAGATCAAGCCCTCGCCCTTCTGCATCCTCGACGAGGTCGACGCTCCGCTCGATGAAGCGAACGTTGCGCGATATAACGAGACGATTCGGTCGATGACCGATCGCTCCCAGTTCATCCTCATCACGCACATCAAGCGCACGATGCAAATGGCCGACGTCCTCTACGGGGTCACGATGGGGGAGCCAGGCGTCTCGAAGATTGTGAGCGTGAAGATCAACGACACGCAGAAGGCGCAGAAGACCCCGACGCAGCCGCAGGTCGACGCCGCGGTGGCGTGAATGCCTCGTTGCGCTCGCAGGCGGGAGCCGCAGGCGCATGCGCATGGTGGTGTCCGCGGCCGAGGAGCGCCGGACCGGTTTGCGCCTGGCCTGGCGCCGCGCTAATTGCGGGAGGACACTCCGTGCCCGACGCCAAGCCCGAGTCCACCGCCAGCGCCCAGCCGGCGAAGAAGAAGAAGAAGCAGAGCATCGCCGCGATGCAGCGCGAGCTGCGCGATCTCGGCAAGCCCGCGGCCGACGCGCCGGAGAAGCCCCCCGTCGACTTCAAAAAGGTCTTCGGCAGAGTGGGCGCGATCGTCGCGGTTATCTGGGTGATCGCGCTCACGCTCCTGCGCTGGAGCGTCATCCCGACAATCGTCGCCGGAGTGCTCACGGTGGCGGCGGCGGGGGCGGCGGTGTGGGTCGTGCGCTACGTGAACAAGTCCAGGGAGCTGGGGGCGCTCCTCAGGTCGGCGAACGAAACCGAAGAGGGGCGCAAGGAAGCGCTCAAGAAGCTCGAGACCGACTTCAAGAAAGGCGACGTCCAGGCCGCGATTGCCCGCGCGCAGCTCGAGATGCAGGAGGATCCCCGCAAGGCCCTCGCCACGCTCGAGGCGGTCGACCTCACCCGCCAGATGGCGCCGGTCGCCGATCAGGTGCGCTGCACGCGCGCGACGATTCATCTGCAGCTCGGCGAGCTTCAGGAGGCGCGGGCCCTCGTAGACAAGATGGAGCTCGGCAAGCAGCAGGAGGTCAAGACACGCGCGATGTTCGCAGCGGTGGCCGCCGAGGCGTGGGGCAGAACGGGGCAGGGGAAGAAGGCGGTCGAGCTGCTCGAGGTGTTCAACCCCGAGGATCCCGAGCTCGCCGAGATGCGCGTTCAGATGTGGCGTGCCCGCGCGTTCGCGAGCGCCGCGTCGGGCGACATGAAGGCAGCCTCGCGCGCCCTGAAGAAGCTCGCGGAAATGAACCCTCAGCTCCTGGGGATGTTCGTCGCCACGAAGAAGGTCCACCCGATGCTGCAGCAGGAAGCCAAGCAGCTTCTGATGCGCAGCGGCGCGGTGCCGCGAAAGATGGTTCGTCAGAAGCTCTGAGCGTTCAGCCGGGCATCGCGCGTGCGATGTCGTTCAGGTCCGAGGCGAGCGCGTACATCCACAAGAAGACGTAAACGACGATGCCGCGCGTCGGCGCCTGCACCTGCGTCATTTGCTTCGCCTTCGCGACCTCGGCCGGAACGAGGACCCAGAGGACGTAGTAATTGTAGAAGGGGATGAGGACGGACCACCAGGGGACGGCGCCGCTCCTCGTCACGGTGTTCAGCTCTCCGAGCATGCGGAAGACGCTGATGAGCGAGACGACGGTCCCGAAGAGGAAGACCCCCAACGCGAGCAGCCCAGCGATCATCGCGGCGATCGGAGCGTCTGCTGCGGATGCGACGATCCCCCCGGCGATCATGACGATCACTCCGCCGAAGAAGAGGATCGCCGGGAAGAGCATGGTCATGATCGCGTTGCGAACGCGCGGTTTGAGAGCGCCGCGCTGAAGGCCCATCGCAACGCCTGCCTGGGCCATGCCCTGCTGCAACTGCGCGAGCGCAGGCTGCGCGGGCGGCTGCCCGTAGGGGGACGGCGCGCCGTAAGGGGCCGCTGGTCCCGGCGCGCCTTGTTGCTGCGGGTATCCGGGCCCTGGGTTTCCATAACCTGGTTGCGCACCGTAGCCGGCTGACGGCTGACCGTAGCCACCGGGCGCCTGGCCATACCCGGGGGCCTGCCCGTATCCCTGGGGCGGTTGGCCATAAGGCGCAGGTTGCCCGTAGCCCGGTGGCTGCCCGTACGGAGCTTGCTGCGGGGATTGCGCATAGCCCGGTGGGACGGGCGGAGCGCCCGGCGGAGCTCCGTATGGGGCCTGCGCGGCCTGCTGCTGGGCAGCGAGCTGGGCGGGATGAAGGGGGGCGTTCGCCATCAGCTGCGTGCCGTGGAGCGCCTGCGGGGCCTGCTGGCGCGGGGCGGGAGCTTGTCCCTGCTGGGGATTGGCTGCCGGCGCGCCAGGTTGGCCTCCGGCCTGGCCAGGATACGGCGGTCCTCCAGGCGGATATCCGGGCGGCTGATTCATCGTCTCCCTCCTGTCCTCACGCTCGCGCGGTGAGTCTCCGAGCTCGGTCGCGGCTTGCGGGGAACTCTCCCCCGCGGCCACGGTCCCCAATCGGCAGCGTAGAGCAATCGGCGTCTTCGTGGGCGCGAGAAGCGCGCGCCCACAAGTAAGGGCCCACAAGTAAGGGATAGGGCACCCGTCGTGGTGCTTGGCTCGCGCGGCTCCACTCGACGGGCACGGGCCTCTCCGCGCTATACTGGCCCGAAGACTCCTCCCCATGACATCGAGCGACGACCGCGGACCGACGACGAAACCGGGCCGCTCGAGCGGGCACGGCTTGGCGGGCGACCCTATCGGCGCCGAGGCTGCGCCACCGCCGGTGCGACGCACGGGCTACGGCCTCACCGATCTGGGCCGCCGGCGAACGACCAACGAGGACGCCCTTTACGTCGACGACGAGCTCGGGCTGTACGTCGTCGCCGACGGTATGGGGGGACACGCCGCCGGCGAAGTGGCCAGCCGCGAAGCCGTGGACACCCTCTACGGCATGGTGAAGCGCGGCGTGCGTGGCCTCCGCGAGCTCGTGCACCCCCTCTCCGACGCCGACGCGCGTGCCGCTTGCCGTCTCATGGAGAGCGCCGTCCAGGCCGCGACGTACTTCGTGTTCTCGATCGCCGAAATCGACCGCGACAAGAGCGGCATGGGTACGACTCTCAGCGCCCTCCTCGTTCTCGGCGACCATGCGGTCACCGCGCAGGTCGGGGACAGCCGCATCTATCGCGTCCAGGACTCCGGCGTCGAACAGCTGACCGAGGACCACACGCTCATAGCGTGGCAGCTGAAGCAGGGCCTCATCACACCGCAGGAGGCCGCGCGCTCGCCGCACAAGAACGTCATCACGCGCGCCGTCGGAAACCGCGAGTACGTGCAGGTCGATACGAAATGCGTCCCGCTCGCCGCCGGCGTGAGGTTCCTCCTCTGCAGCGACGGCCTGCATGGGTACCTCAAGGAGACCGACATTCCGCCCATCGTCGCGCTCGGCGGAGAGGCTGCGGTCGCCCGGTTCGTCCGCCTCGCGAACGACCGTGGGGGGAAGGACAACATCACGGCGGTCCTGGTCGAGATCGACTGAGAAAACCGCGCTTTCGACTCAATGTCGTGCGAGTCAAGCATCGCGGCACAAAAACGCGCGACCACGAATTCGCGACGGGAAGTTGACCCCTGCGTGAAAGCGCTGTTATCCGGTGTCTGGACGCCCTCGCGCCCGTGGTCGAACGGACACTGGGTCGGCGCTGTTTCGTCAGGGGGAGCGCGGGATCGAAGGGCAGCCAGCTGTTGGCCCGCAGGTTGATTCCGAGAGGTCCCATGAAGGCAAAACGCGTCGGAGTGCTGATGGGCGGGTGGAGCGCGGAGCGCGAAATCTCGCTGCGCACGGGCGAGGGCGTTGCGACCGCCCTCGAGAGCCGCGGTCACGAGGTGAGTCGCCTCGTCTGCGGGCCGGACCGACGGGGCCTGGAGGAGATTGTGAACGATGCGGACGTCGACGTCGTCTTCGTGGCGCTCCACGGACGCGGCGGCGAGGACGGCTGCGTGCAGGGAGCTCTGGAGCTCATGGGGATTCCGTACACGGGCAGCGGCGTCCTCGCGAGCGCGCTGGCGATGGACAAGCTGAAGGCGAAGGAAATGTTTCGCCTTCACAACGTCCCGACGCCCCCGTACTACGTGGCGACGCGGGCCGACCTCGACGATCTCGAGCAAGTGCATGGCAGCTTCGGTTTTCCCGCCGTCGTAAAGCCCCGTCGCGAGGGCTCCTCCATCGGGCTCGCCGTCGTGTCGAACCTGCGTTCGCTCGCACAGGCCGTCGATGGCGCGCTCGCCTTCGATGATCACGTGCTCGTCGAGCGTTACGTCCGTGCCGCCGAGGTGCACGTCGGGGTGCTCGAAGGGCGAGTCCTCGGCGCAGTCGAGGTCGTCCCCCGCGAGGGTCTCTACGACTACCGCGCGAAGTACACCGCGGGTATGACCGACTACTTCTGCCCGCCTCGCCTGGCGCCGACGCGACTGCGCGGCGTCCTGAACCTCGCCGAACGCGCGGCGCGCGCGCTCTCGTGCAGCGGAGCTTGCCGCGTCGATCTTCTCGTGACCGAGGGGGAGAACGAATACGTCCTCGAGGTGAACACCCTCCCGGGGATGACCCCGACGTCGCTCCTGCCGAAGATCGCCGCCGCCGCAGGCCTGGACTACCCGTCGCTCTGCGACGCCATCCTCGATGGCGCGCGCCTGCACGCGGGTCTCCCGCCGCGCGAGGCGCGCAGAAGCCAGTCCGAGGGGCGCGCCCCGCAGCAGTCGCACATCGTCTACACGGGCGAGGACGACGCGCCCGCGCCGTCGTCGCGCGCGTCCTACGCCGACGAGGCGAAGCGGCGCCCCCGTCGCGCTGCAGGCTGATCGCTCGGGCCGGGATTCTCCGGCTGCGCGCGACGACGAATGCTAGAGCACGGCCGTCGGGATGCCCGCGATCCTCTCGCTCGATCGCCTCGAGAAGCGGTATGGCGCCGTGCGCGCGGTCGCCGGCGTCTCGCTCGAGTTCGACGCGGGCCGCGTCCACGCGGTCGTGGGGGAGAACGGCGCCGGGAAGAGCACGCTTCTGCGCATGGCGGCGGGCATCGTCCGGCCGGACGCCGGCGCGGTCCGCGTCCTCGGGACCGCCTTGCCGCCGGGCAACGCTCGGGAAGCCATCCGGCGGGGCGTCGGCATGGTGCAGCAGCAATTTGCCCTGGCGGCTTCGCTCACGGCCCTGCAGAACGCAATCCTGGGCGCCGAACCCGTTCGTGCGCTCGGCGCGCTGGACGTGCGCCGGGCGCGAGAACGCGCCGACGCTGCCGCCCAGGAGATCGGCGTCGCTCTCGACTGGGACGCGCGGGTCGAGACGATGGGTGTCGGCGATCGACAGCGGCTCGAGATCGTTCGCACGCTGATGCGCGAGGCCAAGGTCGTCATCCTCGACGAGCCGACCGCGGTTCTCACACCAGGCGAGGCGGATGCTCTGTACGCGACGCTTCGCCGGCTGGCGGAGGCCGGGCGCGCCGTGGTCGTCGTCACGCACCGCCTCGACGAGGTCCGTCGTTACGCCGACGTCGCGAGTGTCATAAGGCGCGGGGTGCTCGTCTCGACGAGGACGATGCACGGGGGCGCGGAGGACTCGATCGCCGCGATAACTCGCGACATCATGGGCGCGGAGCCACCCCCGCAGCTCGAACGGGCCCGGCGCACCCCGGGCGAGGTCCGGCTGGCGGTGCGCGATCTTCATAGCGGGCGCGCGCTGCGCGGCGTCCGCTTCGAGGTACGTTCGGGCGAGATCGTCGGCATCGCCGGCGTCGACGGAAACGGGCAGCACGAGCTCGTGCGAGTCCTCGCCGGTCTCGACGCTCCCGACGCCGGCGAAGTCCATTCGGTCGGCGGGGGCGGGGGCATCGGCTGCGCCGCGGTCGTGCACGAGGACCGGCTCGCCGAGGGGCTCGTGCCGTCCGCGCTCGTGCGCGACAACCTCGTTCTCGGCGAGCTCGCCCGCTTCACCCGGTTCGGGATCGTCGACGCCGCGGCGCTCGATCGCGAGGCGCACGTCCGCGCGGCGCGGGCGCAGCTTTCGGCGGCCAGCCTGGACCTGCCCGCCTCGGCGCTCTCCGGCGGCAACCAGCAGCGAGTCGTCGTGGCGCGGGTCGTCTGCGGCGGGGAGCGCGCGCCGGTCCTGGTGCTCGCGCAGCCCACGCGAGGCGTCGACCTCATCGCCGCCCGAGCGATCCACGGCGAGATCGTCCGCGCGGCGGAGAGCGGCAAGGCCGTGCTCGTGCTCAGCGCCGACCTCGCCGAGCTCCGCGTCCTGTGCGACCGCATCCTGGTGCTCGCGCGCGGCAGGATCGCCGCTGAGCTGCCCCCCGACGCACCGGATGCACGCTTCGGTGAGGCGATGCTCGGGGCGCCGCGTCCGGTCGTGGAGCGCAGTTCCGAGGTCGCGCCGTGACCGCCGCTTCCCGTTCGGCGGTGCTGGCGACCGTCGCCGGGCTCGCTGCGGGCTGGCTCGCGGCGATGCTGCTCGTGTGGCTCTACGGTGAGTCCCCACGCGCGATCGCGCTGCAGCTGGTCACCGGAACCTGGGCGGTTCCGTATGGCGTCGGGCAGGTGCTCTACAAGGCCACGGCCCTTCTTCTGACCGGTGTCGCCGTGGACCTCGCCCTGCGCGCGGGCCTGTTCAACATCGGCGCCGAAGGCCAGCTCGCGGTCGCGGGCCTGGCCGTCGCCGGGACGGCGGCAGGCCTGCCCGCGACGACGCCGGCGTGGATCGCGCTGCCGACCGCGCTGGCAACGGCGGCTCTCGCGGGCGCGGCATGGGCGGTCGTCCCGATGGTGCTCCGCGTGCGTTACCACGGTCACGAGGTCATCTCGACGATCATGATGAACCGCGTCGCCGACGCGCTCGTCGCGTTCTGCCTCGCGCGAGGAATGGCGCTCCCGGGGACGGTCCGCACCGCAGATGCGATCCCCGCGACGCATCTGCCGCGGCTCGACGCGGTCGGCCTGCGCGCGCTCCACGGCAGCTCCGTCAGCGCCGCGCTGCCGCTCGCGGTCGGTGTCACGGCGTGCGTCGCAGTCTGGCTCCGCCGGTCGCGCATCGGTCGCGAGGTCGTCCTCGTCGGCATGTCCCCGCGAGCATGCGAGGCCGCCCACATCCCGGTCGGCCGCCGCCTCGGGGTCGCACTCCTCGTGTCCGGGGCAATCGCCGGGCTCGCGGCCGCGGGCCCCGTGCTCGGCAACAAGGGCTACTTCGAGAGCGGCCTCGGAGCCGGCGCCGGCTTCGGTGGGATCGCCGTCGCGCTCATCGGGAGGGGACATCCGGTCGGCCTCGGCTTGGCGGCGCTCCTCTTCGGGACTCTCGACCAGGGCGGGCTGGCCATCAACGGCCGGGTCCCCATGGAAGTGGTCACCGTCGTCCAGGGTGTCGTGATCGCCGCCGTGGCCCTCGCGGACGCGCGCATTCGCGCCGTCGCACTGCGGGGGGTGACGTCGTGAGCCTGCTGTCGGCCGTTTTCAGCGCGACGACCCTCGCGCAGACCGTTCGCATGGCCGTCCCCTACGCATGCGCGGGGCTGGGCGGCGTGTGGTGCGAGCGCAGCGGCGTCGCAAACATCGCCCTCGAGGGGATGATGCTCGCCGCCGGCCTCGGCGGCGTCGTCGCCCATCTCGCGACGGGCAGTGCGTGGCTGGGTGTGGTGGCCGGCCTGATCGTCGGCGCATGCCTCGGGGCGGCCCACGCGCTGCTCGTCGTTCGCGGAAGAGTCGACGCGATCGTGAGCGGTCTGGCCATCAACCTCATCGCCGCCGGCGGGACGCGGTTCGCCTTGCGCGCGCTCTACGAATCGAGCTCCAACTCTCCCCCCGTCGACGGGTTCCGCAATGTGTTCCTCGGCGGAGCCGGCGGCGTGGCCCTGCTCGCGCGCACGATCGTCGACCCGCTTACGATCGCGACGGCGACGCTCGCCCTCGGCGCCGTATGGACCCTCGGCCACACGCGCTTCGGGCTGCATGTCCGGGCGTGCGGCGACGACGCGGACGCCGCCGCCAGCGCCGGCGTCGCCGTGGAGCGCGTGCGTCTGACCGCCGTGTCTCTCGGTGGTGCCATCTGTGGCCTCGGCGGAGTCGCGCTCGCGTACGATCAGCACCAGTTCCAGTCGGGAATGAGCGGGGGACGCGGTTTCATCGCGCTCGCAGCCGTCATCCTCGCGGGCACGCGCCCCGGTCGAACGGTCGCCGCGTGCGGCGCGTTCGCCGCGCTCGATGCCGTCCAGATCGTCGTGCAGGATCAGGTCCGGGCGGCGTCGGCGCTCGCCCAGATGCTGCCGTACGCCGCGACGCTCTTCGCGATGTACGCGATAGGGCAACGGCGCATCCACGCCCGCAGGGACGCGCGCGCTACCACGTCCCTATGAAGAGGCACGCGGCGGCGCCGCGAGCGCGGCACTCCGGGCGGTGCACTTCGAAGTGCGCCGCGGACATCCGTCCAGCGCTCCGAAGCCAGGCGACGAGGAGCTGGCAGAAGGTCGCGTCCACGACGGCGAAGTTCCGGAGCGTCCTGGGCTCGCGCGGTCGACGCCACCGTCGCATAGCGCGCGAGCACGCCAGGCGTGAAAGCTATGGCAGGGGGGGGCGGCTATCGACCGTCCAGGGCATCTCCTCTTCGACCGCGCGCGCCAGGGCGAGCACCAGCGCGTCGGCCAGTGGTTTGCCCGCGATCTGAACGCCGATGGGGTGTCCTCGCCGCGACAGCCCCGCCGGCAGGCTGGCCGCCGGCTGCCAGCTCACGTTGAACGGCGCCGTGAAAACGCCCACACGCGTGGCGCGCTCGAAGACATCGAGCGGGGAGAGATTGCGCCACTCCCCGATGCGCGGCGGCGGTACCGCCACGGTCGGCGTGATCCACGCGTCGGCATCGCCGAACTGGTCGAGGGCGATGCGCCGCAACTTTTCCATGAGCCGCTGGATCGCGACGGGGTCCAGCGAACGGCCCTTGTCCGCCATCCACTGCGTGACCGGCTGGGTGACGCTCCAGTCGTAGACGGGCGCTTGCACCGTCGAGCTTTGCCAGACCGGCAAGAAATCCTCGATGGCACCCTCGGGCAGCTCCATGGGCCGTTCTTCGATGTGGTGGCCTTGTTTCTCGAGTGTGCGCGCGACGCGTTCGACGGCGTCGGCGACATCCGGGTCCGTCTCTACGAGTGTCGATCGCAGAGCCACCCGCAGCCGGAGTCGCGGCGGCCGCTCGCGCGCCAGCTCGGCGAAGGGTCGCGAGGGCAGCGGAACCGAGCCGGTGCGCGCGTCCGAGGGTGTGGCCGGCGACGGCACTCCGGCCATGACATCGAGCATGGCTGCGGCGTCGTCGACGGTGCGCGCGATGGGACCACTGGTCCAGATGAGTTTCTTGTCGTCGAGCCCGTAGGGGTTGGGCACCCGCCCTTGCGACGGCTTGATCCCGAAGAGGCCGCAGAACGACGCGGGGATGCGGATCGACCCCGCGGCGTCGCTCCCCTGGGCGATGGGCACCATTCCTGAGGCCACGGCCGCTCCCGCGCCGCCGCTCGAACCGCCGGGCGTCACGTCGGGATCCCATGGGTTGCGGGTGGGCGGATGAATATCCGGCTCGGTGACCGGCAGGGTGCCGAGCTCGCTCGTCGCGGATTTGCCCAGGATGACGAAGCCGGCGCGGCGCAGCTGCGCCACGACGTCATCGTCGAACGGGGAGAAGAACTTCTCGAAGGCGCGCGACCCGAAGCGAGTGAACGAGCCTCGCGCGAGGTTCAGGTCCTTGACGGCGACGGGGACGCCGAGAAAGAGTGGCGTGTCTCCCCGCCGCCGTGCGAGCCGCTTGTCGGCGGCGCGCGCCTCGGCGAGCGCCCGGTCGCGCAGGACGTCGACGAAGGCGGAGAGGCGCGGATTGTACGCGTCGATGCGCTCCAGGCACTCGAGCACCAGCTCTTCGGAGGAGAGGCTTCCGGCCCGCAGCATGCGCGCGAGAGCGAGCGCGGGGGTAAAGGGCAGCGTCATGAGGGTCCTCGCTGTATCGCCGACGGACGGACCGAGAAATCAGGGCCCGCGTACCGCCGCGTCGAGGCGACGACCCCCGATGACGACGGCGCGGGTCCGGGCGGCGCCCCAGGGCTGAACGATGGCCTGCTCGTGCGGGAGGTCCCATAGGACGAGGTCGGCCCGGGCGCCAGCTCGGAGGACCCCCCGGTCCCGCAGGCCGAGCGACGCCGCGGCGTTGCGCGTGGCCGCCACGAGGACCTCTTCGGGTGTGAGCCCGTAGAGGCGAACGGCGAGGGCGAGCGCGAGGGGGAGACTCTCGGTCG
>CALKVG010000475.1 GCA_937998045.1 uncultured Myxococcales bacterium | reverse complement strand
GAGATTTCTGCCTGTCTCGTGGGCTCGGAGATGTGTATAAGAGACAGGTGACCGAACGGCCGTTGTCGAGCGCCGCGACTCCCCGCAAGGGAACCGCCACCGAGATCTCGACGACCAGTCGCCACACGCGGCTGGGGTCGAGCGAGCGCCACCCGCCGACGCCGGCACCGGCGAGCGCGCCGACGTCCGAGCCGTTCGATGCGCGAGCCCCATTCGTGGCTTGACCGGAGAAGGCGACCCGCATCGCATCACCTCGCGCGAAGAGCGTCGCACCCCAGGGGGAGGCGCGCGGCGTGGCGACCTCCAGCACGACGCCGCCAACGAGCGCGCTACTACCGATCTCGCCATGGTCGGCATTGACGACGGCGCCGATGCGATATCCCGCGCGGATGCCCGCCCTAAAGGTCGCCCCGTACGACAGGCGCGCGTCAAAGCCGCCGAGAGACAGGCCGCCCGTCGCGTGCTCCGCGGCGACGGCGAATCCCACATATCCACCGACATCGCGTGGCGCGCGCGCGCGCACGCTGAGGGACTCTACCGCGACGCGCTCGACCACCGGGGGAGGCGGTGCCGGCGAGGTCTCCGGCCGCGGGCCGCTGCGTTCGAGGAGCGACTCCAGCCAGCTCGCCCGCAAGAGCTCATCCGCCGCCAACGCGATGGCCAGAGCGCGCGCGTCCGACGGAATGCCCCGCAAGGACAGAGAACGCTCCAGTCGCTTTTCCGTCGCGCGGTCGACGACCGCGAGCGCCAAGACGTCGTCAGGGTCGATGCGCAGCTCGATCTCGGCGAGCGGCCATCGCGTGCCGTCCCCCTCGTTCGCCGTGCAGAGGGCGATCGCGCGCTCGTGCAGCTCGGCGCGCAGTCTGTCGGCGACCCCGGCGGCCAGGGCGGGGGGGAGCGAGGCCTCGCTGTTCAAACGGAGCCACGGCCCGGCATCGACGGGACACTCCGTCGTATCGTCGGCGGTCGCGGAGAGCGGAGATGCGAGCGCGGCAGCGAGCACCCCGCTCGCCACGAGCTGCTTCACGGCGAACCACAATAGACTATCACGGCCTTCCGGTATGCACCGTGCGGGTACTTCGCCAGGTACGCCTGCGAGGCGGCCAGGCAGCCGGCGTGGTCGCCCTCGCGCGCGAGGGCTTGCACGAGGCGAGCCTCGGCATCCTCACGGAACGGCGACCCCGGCGCGAGAGCCACCGCGTCGCGGAACGCGTCCTCGGCTCCCCGCGCGTCTCCGAGCGCCTCGAGCCGCAATCGGCCGAGCTCGAACGCCGAGAGGCCAGCGCGGGGGTCCTGGCGGTACGTCGAGCGAAGCTTGTCGAAGAGCCGGGCCGCCTCCGTCGTGCGCCCCTCGGTGCGAGCCCGCTGGGCCTCTTCGAAGAGCGCCCTCGCGCTCTCCGGTTGCACGCCAGGAACAACGCTCGGCCCCGCGGCGGCGACCGGTGGCGTCCGAGCGGGCTGCGGGGGGGTCGCCATCGTGGCTACGGAAGCCGCCGCCGCGGCCGAGGAAGACGCAGCTGGAGCGAGGGCCTCACCCAGCGCGCCCTTCCAGGTCTCACCCTCTCGGATCGAATACACGGCCCCCTCCGGCGCCACGACCTCTGCGTCGCCTCGCTCCGCGCGCACCTCGATGGCAAACGCGAGCCTTTGTACCAGGACCCGTTGCTGTGCACGGATCTCGTACCCCGCGGCGTCCACGACTATCGATCGCTTCGCCGCCGGAGCCTCGACCTTCATGCCACCGCGCTCGAGATCGACGCGCACCGCATCGCGTTGGATCCGAACGAAATGCACCCGAGTGCGAGCATCGAGCGCAACCGTCACCCCTTCCGCGAGACGTACCTGCGCAGCGCTCTCTTCGCCGCTCTCGAGCCAGGCCCCCTCGGATACGGTGCCCGAACCGATGCGCCGGAACCCGAGGTCGAGAACGAGCGCCAGCGCGAGCGCAGCAGCGACGCTCCAGGCCACGACCACGGAAGTCCGGCGGGATCGCAGCCCCGCGCTCTGTCGGGCGGATCGAATCGCGTCCCATTGCCGCGCGACCCGAGCCGAATCGAGCCGCGCCACGACGTACTGCCTGGTCCCCGTCATTGTTCTTCACCCCTTCGGTTCGTCGCCTTCGCAACGCCGATCACCTTCGCGCGTGCCTCCTGCAGCAGGCGGCGCAAGGCATTCTCCGCGTCGGTTAGCCGCCTCTTCACCGTCGCCAGCGAAAGCTTCATCGCCTGGGCGATCTCCTTGAGCTCGAGCCCCTCCACCCGTCGCAGGACGAGCACCATCCGTTGCTCGACGGGGAGCGCGTCCATCAGCGAGTAGATTGCGCGCAGCTCCGCTGCGACATCGGGCGGAGCAGCGCTCCCGACAAGCGCGTCGATGTCGGGAGGCGCCTCGGCGGGCCGCAGCCCGAACCGCCGCAGGAGCCTCCGGCGCTGCAGAGTCTTGGCGGCCGTGCGTACCACGATGGCCGAGAGCCACGAAGCGAACGCCTGCGGGTCGTGCAGTTGCCCCAGCCCGTGGAGCGCCTGCAGGAAGGCGTCCTGGACGAGATCGTCGACGTCTTCGTCACGGCCCATCGTGCGGTACGCCAGACCGTTCACCAGCGGGGCGTACCGGCGAAAGAGCGCTTCACACGCCCATTCCTCGCCCGCGCGCGCGGCCACGACCAGCGAGGCGTCGCTCGGGCCGACCCCCGAAACGGTCGAGAAATCCTTGGCGTTCACTGGTCCTAGGTACGCCCAACGACCCCAAACGGCTCATGGCGCCGCGTGCCGCCGCGGTCTCTTCGAGGTAATCATGGGACAGGATGTGGGCGCGCAGCGGAATGGTAGCACTCGTGAGCGCTGCGACCGCGTGCGGCACTGCGCGGATTCAGGTCCTGTCGACGGACGACGGAGGATCCGCGCCTCCGACGGACGCGGCAGAGGAAGCGATCAGCGAGGGTGGCGCCGGCCCCACCGGGTACTGCGGTGAGGGCGGGCCCGCGCTGCTCACGTCCACGGCGGCGAGCGGAGCCCCCGCTTGCGCCGGGGTGATCGCCGAGTCGTCTTTTCGCTTTGCGCTTTGCACGTGCGGCGATCTCGCGTGGACTCACCCGCTGACGACCGATGCCTTCGACGGGAGCCAGGGCCCCTATTCGATGGCCACCGCGAGGGCCGGCGGGGCCGTGGGAACGAACGGTGACCTGCTTGCCGGCGGGCCGCTCGGCATCGGAGGCTCGTTGTGGGTCGGCGGCGTCATGCGTGGATTCGACGCCAGCTCCAATGCGACCATCGCTGGAGAGCTGCACGCCGCGGGGCTGGCGAATCTGACCGGTCCGGGTCTCACCGTGGGGACGGACGCGTGGGCGGCGGGCGGCCTTGTCGCCATGGGCAATGTGCTGATCCCCGGCACGCTCTTTCTCCCCGTGGGCGCGCCCCTCAGCGTCGGCGGAACGATGACGATCGGCGCGACCGTGACCGAGCCGGTGAAGGTGCCCCTCCCCTGCGACTGCGCCGCGGGATCCACCGTGGACGTGGGCGGGTTCGTCGAGACATACAGGGCCCACAACGACGACGCCCTTGCCGGTCTCGATCCGCTCCTGCTCGAGAATGTCCAGGCGCCCTTGTCGCTCGCCCTTCCCTGCGGGCGCCTCTTCTTCACGCGCGTGGGCGCGCACGCCCCGGTGCACCTCACGGTGGGGGGACGCACCGCGATCTTCGTCGGTGGCGACTTTCAGGCGGACGCGGACTTCCTCCTCGACGTGCCTCCGGGGGGCGACCTCGACGTCTTCATCGAAGGAAACGTCGCCGTGACCCAGGGATTCGGCATCGGCAGCCCGGACAATCCGGCGCGCGCGCGCGTCTACATCGGGGGAAATGGCGACATCGACATTGCAAGCGCGACTTCGGTCACCGCAAACCTCTACGCGCCTCTGGCCCAGCTCGTCCTCGGCGCAGCCAGCACGACGTTCTTCGGCTCGGTCTTCGTGCGACAGCTCGGCGTCGGCAACGGCGCGTTGACCATCCACTTCGACGAGTCCGTCACGCTGGAGGGGGCGGCCTGCCAGCCCACCACGTCGTGCGCGAGTTGTCGCGACTGCAACAACCAGGCATGCAGCTCGGGCGCCTGCACGCGGTGCAGCGATTCCAGCGAGTGTTGTACTCCGCTGGTATGCCGCAGCGGGACGTGCGTGCTCGACGTTCGATGACTCATTGGAAAATGAGGGTCTGGCGCGCAGGGACGGCGATCGCTCCTTTTGCCGGCGTATTCGTGATGAGCTCCGTGAGCCCTGGCGGGATCTGCGTCACGTTCCGACTGGCGTCGCTTCGATTGATGGCGACGTACAGGACCTCCGGCTGCGGGTCGCTCGAGCTCGTCGTCATCGAGTAGACCCACAGGTCTGCATCGACGAACAGCGTCGTACGCTTTCCTCGGCGCAGGGCCGCATGCGTCTTGCGGATTGCGGCGAGCGCTTTGATGCGTCCGTAGAGCGCCTGCTGCGCAGGGGAGTAGCCTGTCCACTGCATCATCCGGCGATTGTCCGGATCTCCGGCTCCAGGCAGACCGATCTCGTCGCCGTAGTAGATGAGCGGGGCCCCCTTGTTCGTGAGGATCACTGCGAACGCGTTGGCCAGTCGCTCGTAGGCCGTCGGGTCGGTTTCGAGCTGCGGCTGGTTCGCCCAGGCGGCGCTCTTGCCGTTCCCCGCGGACGGATTCATCGGGCTGTCGTTCTGGATCCATGCGGGGAGCGTCTGCTCCGCGTAGTGGATGGACCGCGGAAGATCGTGGTTTCCGACGAACGTGCTCATCACGGCTTCGGCCGGATAATACGCGTCGTTGGAGTCCATGAACTCGGCGAGCCCTTGCATCCCGGCAGGGGCGGTGCGACCCCAGCTCAGATCATCCGGTGTCAGCATGTTCTGCGTGCTCCGCATGAGCACCGCCTCGATCAGGCGAATGCGCAACGGAAAGTCGAACTGCCCATCGAGCTTCGATTGATTGTCGATGAGATCCCGGATCTCGGCACGATTCTGGAAATCGTAGGTCTCGCCCACCATGTAGAAGCGCTGGGACGGCGTCTCCATCGCCAGGATCCGGGACGCGATGGCCGGCCGCAGATTCGCGAGCCAGCTCGGATCGACTTGCTTGATGGCGTCGAGCCGAAAGGCGTCGTTGCCGTATTGCTGGATGAGCTGGACCGCTGCGTCGATCGAGAACGTGCGTACGGCGGGGTTCGTGTAGTCGTAATGCGCGAGATAATCGGTGAACCAGCAGCTCGTGTCCCAGTTGCCGCATCCGGGGGCGGCGCAAATGCAGTCGGGGGTGAACCAGGGCGGGTTGTCGTTCATGTGCTGCTGGTAAACGGTCGACTCCTTGTGGACGTGGACCATCGCATAGTCGAAGAGCACCTTTAGCCCTTTGGCGTGCGCGGCGTTCACCAGGGCACGGAGTTCGCCAGCGGTGCCGAAACACGGCTCGGTCGCCGTGGGATCGGCCGGCCAGTAGCCGTGGTATGCGGAGTACACGTGGACGTCGCCGTTGGTTCCGGCGCCGCTGATGTCGTCGGCGTTTTTGATGGGTACGGTGAGCCACAACGTGTTGACCCCGAGGTCGTTGAAATAGCCGGAAGAGATCTTTTGCGTCACGCCTTCCCAGTCGCCCCCCATGTAGTTGGTCGACGTGTAGGGAGTCGACTGAGTCCCGGACACGTTGCAGTTGTTGGCCGGATTGGCGTCGAGGAAGCGGTCGACGAAGACGAAGTAGATCACCGCATCGCGCCAATCGAAGACTCCGGGGGCCGTCGGCACCGGCCCGCCGCTGCTTCCCCCGGAACTGCCGCTGCTCGATGAGCTGCCCGACGATCCGCCGCTGCTGCCGTATCCTCCGGATCCACCGCCACTACCGCTACTACCGGTGCCCCCGCCGTCGCCGCCGGCGAACGGCGCCGCGTCGGGCGGCTGACCGTAGTCGATCGACGTGATGGCGTCGCTGCCGCATGCGACGAGCGCAGCCTGAGCGCAGCCGAGGAGGAGAGCGACCCGCGGAAGGTGCTTTTTTGCCGGTGCCATTAGGTCCCGCCGCCTAGGTACTGTGAGGGGACGATCACGGCTCAAAGAATCTCGGTTGCGCCTCGCTCAGCTGGGCATGAGGGGTGCCTGCCTTCCCGAGCGGGGTCCGAGCGTGACGCGCCTTCCGAGAACATGGCGGCTCCTTGTTCGGCGACGACGGCGCCGTCGTTCGATGGACGCAACCGACGCGGGCAGGCCGGCGAGGTCACTGCGCTACGAGTTCGGAGATCACGATGCGTCGGTCGTCGAATGACGGGGGCCGACGCGCCTGCCAGCGATCATCGCCCGTCGGACCCATCGCCCCCATCCTCCGAAGATCGTGCCCGTCACTGACAAGCGGGCGATCCGACGTGGCTACCGTACACCTGCACGCATCCCAAAACGTGGAAGTACACGATGTGACTTCCGTCGGGCCGCCAGCAGATGTAGCAGGGCGGCGGCCTGCACGGGACCCTGTTCCCTTCGTGTTTACGCAGGCCGGATTCGACTGCAGTCGGTGCTCACCGGGTCGTTGCCAAGGTCGATCGCGGTGGTCGTCGTCCGTACGGTGGCCTGCGCGCGCTGGTTTGGCGGCGATATTGCACTGCGATGCAAAGGTAGATTCCCACCAGCGCAAAGGCGGCGAGGAGAGCTACGACGAATGCCGCAGGATCGGCATCTCCATAGAGCCTGCCGACGCGGCCGAAACAAACGCCGAGCGCGGCCCCGCTCATTCCAGATGCGATCGAGAAACCCCATCCCCAGCGGGAACAGCCCCCGGCGAGCATTCGGCCGACGACGCCGATGAGGAGGCCAAACAGAAGAATTCCTATGATGTGAATCGGCATTGGGTCGGTAGGGCACCGGAGAGGAGCGTCGTCATGGCAAATTCATGTAGCCGGGCGCACTGCGGGCGGCCTTCGGCGAACTAGGTTCCGGTCCGATTGTCCACGTTTGCGTGCCAGTCTGCGAGCCCCAGGATCCCCGAACGTCGGCGACGCTACGTAGCCTTTGTCGGCTCGGAGTGCGCCACGCCGTTCATGGTTCGCGCGGCGAGCGCACAACCAGTGTCGGCTCTCCCTGCGATTGACCTGGCAGCTTTCGTCCGGGCGCCACGAAATGCCTCAAATCGCCCGGACGGCGTGCAGCGCCGTTCGGACTGCGTTCCAGTCCAGGGAGGGGAAGCCGTACGCCCCTTGCTTGCCAACCCAGGCTTCGATGACAGCTTGGAGCGCATCCTCTGGCGTGGCGCCGGCCTCTTCGACGATTGGCTGCTCGGGGGCCTGGCGGGCGCGCGCCTGCGCCAACCACGCGCGACCACCGTCCCGGCTTTCGTCCGCTTCGCCTGGCGTGATCTCGATGGTCAGCCTGACGTCTACGCACCGGAGGTCGTAAACCATCGTCAGCCGTTTGCGGAACTGATTGGTGATCCGCACCCGGGATTCGTCCCTGGACCTCTCGGCTACCATTTGATGCGGCGCCCATTGCCGCCGTCATGACCGCCACCGCTGCGAGGGGAGCGCTCATCGGCCTCAGTCGCACTCAGCGTGCGACCACCCATCGTCGCGCCGTTCATCGCATTGCCTTGCTCGCCTCGTGGGCGTTACCCATGAGCACGAACGCGAATCCACGAGGTGGCCCGCTGTCGCGATCGGTCACCATGTGCACCTCCGCAACGTTGCCCGAAGCAACAAATGCGTCGCGGAGGGTCTCCGGCGGGGCGGTGATCTCCGGCGTGGCGGTGAATGGCAGATTTCCGACGTAAAGTCTGTCGCCCACGATGTCCTCTCAATCGACGGCGGCGACGCGTGTGGCGTCCGCCGTCGCCCGTTGCGCCCGGCGCGCCCATGCCTTCCATCCAACGAGCCGCTTGGGAATCGGAGGGACAGCCGCAGCGGCAAATCCGCCGCGGTTGCACGTTGCGTCAATAGGCGCGGCCAGTCGCGATTCCTCGTGGAGGGCGGTGCCAGGTAACGACCGTGAGCTACGGACAACGTACGCGTCGAAGGCGCCGGGCGCAAGGCTGGTGAGCAAATGAACCCGACCTTTCCGAGTTGATCCGCATCTCAGCGGGCATTCACCACTCGTCCTCGCTCGCCGCGAACGCGAGCGCACCGCCGGCAATGAGTGCGTCGTGCGTGCGCCTCGCCCGCCATTCGCACCGACCTGAGCGTGTCGCTGGGGGAGCCGTATCGCTCATCGGACCGCACGGAATCGCGCCATTCCGTCGGATCGCCCATCGCGGTCAAAAAGGAACGCTCTTATCGTTCGCATTCGGCGAAAAGCAAACGTCTCACGTAGCGCCAGGCGGCGGACGACGCTCGAGGTCGCTGCGCAGCCCGGCCGCGATGCGGTCGCGATCGGCCTCGTTGCGCACAGTCGCGGCGCGGAAGCGCAGGTCATGACGTTCTAACAGACGCGCGAGAGCAGGCTCTGCGGACGACCCGAGCGTCGTGAGGGCACGAGCCGACGCCGCAAGTTCGCGCATGCCTCGACCCACACGACTGCATCGGTCTCACCCACCAGTCCCCGCACGAGTACGAGCACACCGGGAGCATCCGGCGCCCGCGATACGTGCCCTGCGTCAAAAGACCACTCATCGGTCCAAGACGACTGTGTCGCCGCGTCCCAATGCGGAAAAGCCGCGGGGTGGTGCGAGGACAAACCGAACATGGCTCGCAATGTATCCAGCACGGAAACGATCCCCACGGCGACGCCAGCGCTGTCGACGACGACGAGGTGATGCACGTCCGCGGCCGCAAGCCGCCGCGCAGCCGAGTACCGCCATGAGGGCGCTCAAGAGAGGGGTCATGGGCATCGCCTTTCGGCTTGATTCTCCGGATGACTCACTCGCACACCTGGACCCGGCCCGACCCCATGTCGAGGCCTCGCCAGTCCGCGCAGTGCATCTGCGAGACGTCGACGGTGGCCTTCGGGTCCCGGACTACCGCGGGGCGACTAAAATCACCGAGCGTGATTCTCGATCGCGCGTAGCGGTCGATGGAAATAGGCGGGG
>CALKVG010000474.1 GCA_937998045.1 uncultured Myxococcales bacterium | reverse complement strand
CGCTGCTCGAGGTACTGCCGCTCGACGACCCGCTGCTCGAGGTACTGCCGCTCGAGGAGCCACCGCCGCCACTACCGCTGTTTCCGCAGGCCACCAGCCCGACCGTCGAAGACGCACCCGCCACGACCAGCACATGGAACAGCTTTTCGATTCTCATGGGCTCCTAGCGTAGACCCCCACGGGCAGCGGTCGCCTGGCTTCACCGGAAGCGCTGCGTTGCCCGATCCGCAGGCCCATGAGGCGCTCTTGCGCTACTGCCGTGCTCGTCTTCGAGCACGACGAAGCGGTTCCTCGAGATGTCGGACGCTCCCTGCGCCCCGGAGATGGCCGGCCGCCTCGAGCGGTGTCTAAGGCGAGACGCCGCCGCCGGGCTCGAGACGCGCGCGCACTTTCCGGAGGACTTCCACGTCCGCGGGCGGGAAGTCGTGGGGCGCGAGATCCCCGGGAGCCGCCCAGCGAAAGTCGGCCACTTCTACCGCCCGCGGGTCCGGTGACCCGGAGTCGCGCGACGCGTCGAAGAAGAGGAGGAGGACCGCCTTGTCGGCGTCGTCGTACCGATGGAACGTCACGTCGACGACCTCCCCCACGCTGGCGCGAATGCCTAACTCTTCCCAGAGCTCGCGACGCAGCGCATCGCGGGGATCCTCGCCGGCCTCGACCTTTCCGCCGGGGAACTCCCATGCCCCGGCGAGGTGGGTGCCCGCCTTACGCTGCGTCAAAAGGACGCGCCCACGCTCGACGAGAACCGCCGCCGCGACGAGGACCGTTCGCATGGCGCGGCAACCGTACACCCTGACGTCACGCGTCGCATCCCAGGTTTCGACCACGCTGCGGCAAGCCGGAGACGTGCCGTCGCCGTAACATCTGCGCTTTTTGCGACCTCGGGCCCCCTTTCCTTGCGGTATGGTCCCGGCTTCCTACGGCTCGCCTCCGGCTCGCCGGAGCGCGGTCGAATCCCGAGGAACGCCATGAACCAAGCCTTCCCCTCCGAAGACGGCAACTTCAAGCGTGGCGCGTTCAAGCCCATCGCCATTCTGGTCGCCATCCTGATGGTCGCCGGCGCCGCGGTGTTCGTCTTCATGAGCGCCCACGGAGAGGCGCAGACGCTCACGAAGGAGGAGGTCAACAAGGAGATCCTCGAGATTCAGCTCCTCCCGAAGGCGGAGCAGATCCCCCGCTGGCGCAAGTGGGCGGAGACCGATACCGAGCCACACCTCCAGCAGGAGGCCTACGTTCATCTCGCGTGGGCGAAGGACAAGCAGAGCATCCCGGTCATCACGAAGGGGCTCGCCGCCACCGATCACGGCGTGCGGGGCACCGCGGCGATGGCGCTCGTCGACTTCGGGTCGCCCGACGCCGACTCGGCGAAGCCGGCGCTGCTCAAGGCGTTCGCCGAGGCGGGGAGCGGCGACAAGCCGCAGATCGCCTGGGCGCTCGTGGCGTTGAAGGAGGCGAGCGCGTTCGACGGAATCATGGCCGAGTACCGCCTCGGGCACCTGGCGACGGTCTCGCGCCTCGACGGATACCCGGCGTTCGACGCCGAGAAGCTCGCGGGCCTCGTGCCCATCGAGAAGCTCGCCGCGCTCGCGGGCGACGAGAGCGACAGCGTGCGGCAGCTCGTGGCGAGCACGCTGTCGCGGACGGGCGACGCGCGGTGGACCGACACGCTCATCAAGCTCGTCCAGGACAAGCAGGTCGACGTCGCGCGCGAAGCGGCCGTCGGCCTCGGGAAGATCGGGAACGAGAAGGCGACGCAGCCGCTGGTCGACGCTCTCACCAAGGCCGACAAGGCATCGCGTGAGAAGTTCCTGCAGGCGCTGCGCGACGGCATCGGCGCGAACGGCCTCGTGCTCGCGCTGAAGACGGTCCAGAAGACGACCGCAGAGACGGAGAAGTTCCAGACCAAGCAGATCTTCGACATGCTCAAGGAGCTCGAGGACCCGCGCGGCGGCGACGCGCTCTACGCCTACATCCAGACGAACCCGAAGCCGCACTGGAAGTACGAAGCCGCGATGCGAATGGCGGAGATCGGCGACGTCCGCGCTGCCGAGTTCCTCGGCTGGCGAATGACGCAGGATCCGCTCAAGCTCTACAACGACGTCGACTGGCCGGAGCTGCGGCGCGACGACAACGAGCGCGTCTTCGCGGCGCGCATGCTGGCGGACCTGGCCGCGATGCACCCGGAGAAGCGGGACTACCTCCTCAAGGTGGCAGAGCCCGGGGTGCTGTTCTGGGTCGACCCCGAGAACAAGCCGCAGCCGCACGCGAACGGGATGCGCTTCCTCGCCCTCGTCGGCTCGCCGCGAGCGCTCCCGCTCCTCGAGCGCTGGGCCGACCCCAAGGAGAAGCTCCCGACGGAGGGTGCGCAGCCGCCGTTCCCGGAGACGTGGGCGACCGCCCAGAGCGCGCTTCGCTATCTCGGTTGGACCAAGGAACCTCGCGCGTGGGGCATCCTCGAGAAGCAGCTCCACAGGCGCATGAAGAAGCTCGACGTGTCCTGGGATTCGCTCATGCAGGGCGGGCTGACCATCCTCGGGATGACGCTGCGCGCGCTGGGCGTCGGCGCTGCGGACGGGTTCGCGCAGTGGGGCGATCCGAAGGGATACGACGACCTGGTGAAGTACGCCGAAGACCCGATGGAGAACGAGCAGGCGCGCATGGAGGCGTGCTTCGCCCTCTCGTGGTTGGCGAACGACGACCACATGAAGGAGGTCGTGAAGAAGATTCACGACAACACGAAGACCGACGCCAAGGCGAACTTCATGCGCCAGTGCTACCTCGAGACGGTCATTCACCGGCCCGTGGCGGACGCGACGGCGGGGCTCGTCGACGAGCTCACGCCCTCGGTGCCCGACATCGAGGTGAGGCACCAGGTGGCCCGCGCGATCGGGATGGGCGGGATCACGCGGGCGATGGTTCCGCAGATGTTCGACAAACTCAAGGACGTGAGCATGAAGGCGGACGCGGCGATCGCCCTCGTCCTCGGCGCCGACGCCGACACGGCGGCCCGCGCCATCGCGACGTACAACGACAAGGACGTTCCCGTGGAGGCGATCGAGGAGCTGAAGGACGTCTACAACAAGACGTTCGGCTACTGGAGCGACCGCAACTACGAGAACGGCGACATCGCGCGATGGGTCGAGAACGCCGAGGCGCTCGCGCACGTGAAGGTGCACGACCAGCTTCAGGACTGGCCGCGGCTGATTCTCGGCCGCAACCTCGTCGAGTCGATCGAGATCGACAACGGACCGCACTCGATGACGCGCGTGCAGCTGCGCGCGCGCCTCGTGGCCGACGCGAGGGGGACCAACGACGTCAAGCGCTCCGAGGCCATCCGCATCCTCAAGTTCATCAAAGAGAAGGGCGTTCTCATGGCGCTGCGCAACGAGCCCGCGCCGCTGGGCGACATGGCGCGTCAGGCGTTCTTCGAGGTGATGAACCCGAAGACGATCGTCGAGAGCGTCCCCGAGTCGCCGAAGGCGCAGAAGCAGCAGTCAGGACCCGGCGGTGGCCCACCCCCCGGCTTCGCCGGCGCAGGCGCCATCCCGCACTGACGCGGCGCCTCGCTCGAGAAGAGGGAATGAACGGAAAGGCGCCCCTTTTCTCGCGGCCCCTTGGCGCCCTGGTGGCTTGTGGCGTTCTCTCCCTCTCCTGTGGGCCGAAGGCGCCCGCAAAGGCGCCCGCCGCGCGCTTCGAGGCGACGAACCTTACGGCGCCCGCGGGCACCGCGCTCGTGCAGGCGTGCACTCCGACGGGGCCCGAGCTCTGCTTCAACGCGATCGATGACAACTGCAACGGCGTCATCGACGAAGGCTGCGGCATCCAGACCGGGCTTCTCCAGTTCACGATCGCGTGGGGCGCGCCCCAGGCAGACGTCAACCTCGCCGTCGTGACGCCCGCCCGCGACCGGATTCCGGGCGCCAACCCACGCGCCGCGCCCGGCGGATTCCACTTCGACCGCGACTGTCCCGGCGAAGACGGTTGCGGCGGACAGAACACGGAGAACGTCTTCTTCGACGGCCCCGAGCCTCCTCGCGGCCACTACGCCGTCGAGATCTCGCTCGGCGACCTCCACGGTGCCGACCCCCCGATTCAGGTCCGGTTCGGGGCTCGCCTCGGCTCGAGCACGGTCGGATTCGACGTCGAGCTTTCGCCGGGGGATGATTCGAAGAAGGCCTTCGCCTTCGACATCCCGTGAGCAGGCCGCTCGTCCCGTCCCTTGCTGTCATCTTCTTCGCGCTCGTGCGCGGCCACGGCGAGTGGGGGGTCGCGTACCCGCCGCTCGACCTGACGTCGCCGCGTCCGCCGATCGTGTTCCTGCACGGGATGTGGGCGAGTCCGGAGGACTCGTGCGGCGTCTTCGAGCGCGCGTCGAGGCCGTTCGGCTTTCTCGTGTGCCCCCGTGGCAACGCACCGCTCGGCGAGGGGCGGATGTGGTCGGGGAACTACGCGAGCGTGGCACCCCAGGTCCACGCGGCGCTCGACGCCGCGAGCGCCCTGGCGCCCGGGAAGCTCGATCGAAGCGGAGGGGGCACGCTGATCGGGTACTCGAACGGTGCGTACTTCGCGCTGCAAGTCGCGCTAGCCGAACCCGGGAAGTGGACGGGCCTGGTCCTCCTCTCGATGCGCCTCGAGCTCGACCCCGCGCGGCTGCGGTCGGTCGGCATCCGGCGCGTCGTCCTCGCGGCCGCGGAGAAAGACGGCGCCCGCGCCTCGATGCAGGCCCTCGCCGAACGCATCGACGCAGCAGGTCTGCCGACGCGCTTCGTGAGCCTCGGTCCGGGCGGGCACGAGTTCCCGGCGGATATGAGCGCGCGCATGTGCGACGCGGTCGCGTGGGTGAGGGGCGCCGATCCCGCGACCTGTCGCGACGGCCCCTGAGCCATTTGGCAGCTGCCAGCGGTGGCGCGGCGGCGTACCCTCGCGCGAGGTGAGCCTCCCATGAGCCAATTCCTCAGGGCGGCAGATGGTACTCCGGGCGGGATCGCAGAGACAGTCACCGTCGACCCGCGCGGTCCGGCCCGAAACGCACGACGGGCGCCACCGCCTCCGCGTCGCTGGCTCGCCCTGCCGCAGCGACTCGGTCACTACGAGCTGAGACGCCACCTCGGGAGCGGTGGGATGGGCGACGTCTTCGAGGCCTACGATCACGGGGCCGGCCGGCTCGTCGCGCTCAAGACGCTGCACGACCCGGATGGTGGTCCGCGCATCAAGTCGGAGTTTCGCGTCGTGGCCGACCTGTACCACCCGAACCTCGCGCGCATGCACGAGCTGGGATACGTCGACGGCACATGGTTCGTCGCGATGGAGCTCGTCCGCGGCGTTCCATTTCCGCCGGTGCGCCCTCCGCGCGAAGCGAACGCGTCGGACGCGCCCTCGTTCGATCTTCACCTGCTGTTGCGCCAGGTCGTGGCGGGCCTCTCCCACCTCCACGATCGAGGCCTGGTGCACGGCGACCTCAAACCGGAGAACGTGCTCGTAACGCGGCACGGACGGGTCGTCATCGTCGACTTCGGGCTCACGCGTCCCGCCCTTCAGGACGACGTCGCATCGGCCCCCTCGGGTTTCACGCCGGGTTACGCGGCGCCGGAGATCGCCGCGGGGGGACCGGCCACCGCCGCCGCCGACATGTACGCGCTCGGCCGGATGTTGATCCTCGCGCTGAGCGCGCGGGACGCGGAGCGCGCCGCGAAGAGCGCCGCGGCACCCTCGACGACTCTCCCCCTCGCCACGCCGCAGAATCTGGCAAACCTCTGCGTCGCCCTCACGTCCCCGTCACCGACCGCGCGGCCGTCCGCGCGATCGCTGCTCGAGTCGCCGGGGCTGTCGAGCGCGCCCCGCGACGAGGTCGCGCCTGTCCTCGTCGGACGCGAAACCGAGCTCGATACGGTGCTTCGATGGTGGCAGCAGGCCCGCCACGGGCGAGGGACCTGCGGCCTCGTCGTCGGCGAATCCGGGATGGGGAAGAGCGCTCTGCTCCACGCGGCGATCGAGCGCGTGTTGCGCGAGACCCCGGGCGCGATCGTCGCCGGCGGCCGCTGCCACGAGCGCGAATCGATGCCCTTCAAGGCGCTCGACCGAGTCGTCGAGCAGCTCTTCGCACCGTCCAACGCAGGCCCGGAGACCGCGGAGGCCGTGCGCGACGCCTCGCTCATCTTCGCGTTCCTGCGCAGCGCATCGCTCGCGTCGACCCATCCGCTCGAGCGCGACCCGCAGCAGGCGCGCCTGCGCGCGTTCCGTGGCCTGGGGCGAGGCTTGCGCGGAGTGGCCAGCCGAGCGCCCCTGCTCCTGTGGATCGACGACCTGCACTGGTCGGACCGTGACGGCTGGGACCTGCTCGGGAGCATCTTCGACGACCCCGAGCTACCGCCGTTGCTCGCGCTCTTCACGCTGCGCGCCGGAGAGCGAGACCTCGCCCCCCTCCAGGCATGGCGCGAGCGCGTCGCCGGGCGCCCGCTCGGACCGGCGATCGAGACGCTGACGCTCGGCCCGCTCGACGCCGGCGCCGTCGACACCCTCCTCCGCAACAAGGGCCTCTCCACGTCCGCGGGCGAGGGTGGAGCACGCGGTGGAGATCCCTTTCTTCTGGATGAGCTCTTGCACTGCGGGTTCCTCACCGCGCAAGCCGGACCGGACGTCGTCACCGAGGCGCTCAGCGAGACGGTCCGTCGCCTGCCCGAAGCCTCGAGGCGGTTCTTCCTGCACGCAGCGCTGGTCGGTCGCCCCATGAGTGTCCGCCTTCTCGTCGAGACCGTGGCGCCCGGAAGCTCGATCGAGGAGCTGCTCGGCCCCCTGCAGTCGGCGCGCCTCGTGCGAACGAGCATCGGCAACGGCGTCGAGTCGGTCGAGCTGCGTCACGGCCGCTTGAACGCGCTCGCGCTCGCAGACGTCTCTCCCGAGTGCAGACGCGAGGCCCACCTGGCGCTCGCTCGCGCGCTTCGGAACGAGTCCGCCGACCCCTCGGAGGTGGCCTACCACTACGCGGAAGCGGGCGAGCTGAAGCTCGCCGCGCGCGAGTCGGAGCAAGCGGCGGCGGCCGCCGCCGAAGCGCTCGCATTCGCGAAGTCCGCAGAGCTCATCGGAAAGGCGCTCGAATGCGATCCGCGCGAGTCTCGGCGCGCCCGGGACTTGCGGGCCCAGCAAGCGGAGGCGTTCGCGAACGCCGGCGCGGGACCACGCGCCGCCGAGTGCTTTCTCCTCGCCGCGCAGGCGAGCGACTCCGTGACGGCGCTCGATCTGCGGAGGCGCGCGTCGGAGCAGCTGCTCGCAAGCGGACACCTGGCCGACGGAAAGTCCTTGCTCGCTCCGCTCTGCGAGGAGCTCGGCATAAGCATCCCCGACAGCGGGCGACCTCCGCTCCTCGACAGCCTTCGGCTCGTCGCGCGCCTCCGCCTCGGACTTCCGAAGAGGCCCGCGTCGGTCGTGCCCCGGGCGGTCGACGTGCTCCGGAGCGAGCTCTGTTGGACTGCCGTGAAGGGGCTCATCGCCTGCGACACGATGCACGGACTCGCTTATCTCGTCCTCGGTCTGCGGTCGGCCGTAAACGCCGGCGACGACGCTCGCATCGTCCGCTTC
>CALKVG010000473.1 GCA_937998045.1 uncultured Myxococcales bacterium | reverse complement strand
CCCCAGGAACCGCACTCGCGAGCTCTGGGCCAAGTTTTTCAACACGCTCTGAGCTGGGAGAAGTACAGGGCGAAGGGAGTGGAGATATTGCGATTGTCGGATGGGGACGTGGACAAGTTCAGGCGAATCGCCATCCCCGAATGGTTCAAGTGGGCGAACAAGGGGGCGCTTGCGCGAGAGGCTTTCGCCAGCCAGCTCGACTTCATGAGGAGCGGCGACGTCGCGTACCTGACGGACTCCATGCTCGTCGACGAGGCGGGAAGAAAGCTTACACTGCAATGACCAGGAGACCCGCCGATTCGATGCGAGCGACCGGGATCGATGCGCGCTTCGAAGGGTACGACAATCGCGCCGGGCGACGCGAGCTCCTCCGGACAGCGGCAGGCATTGCGGGTATGGTCGGCCTTTCGGGTTGCTCGAGATCGCCGGCGGCCGAAGCGCGGTCGACGGCGACGCGACGAGCGGGGTCTACGAAGTGGCGAGCCCAAGCGCACGTGACCGCGAATACCGTTAGCTACGAGATGTTCGTGAAGTTCTGTTCGAACGTAGCGGAGTTTTCCGAGGGCGAGCTGGAGATCGAACCGCATCCTTCCAGCGAGATCGTCCCCACGCTCAAGATATTCGATTCTCTTCAGAGCGGAAAACTGGATCTGGCCAGCACCAGTCCCACGTACCCGGCGGGGGCGTATCCGGGCATGGCGTTCTTGGCCTCATATCCATTGGGGCTCGATCGGCCGGATCAGTGGGAGACTTGGTACTTTGAACTCGGCGGACTCGAGCTCGCGCGAAGAATGCATGAAGCGCACGACATCTTTTTTCTCTCCCCACTCCAGCACGACTCGAACATCATTCACTCGCGGGTCCCGATTCGATCCTTCGAGGAATTCAAGGGAAAAAAGATAAGGATGCCCGGAGGTTTGATCGCGGACGTGTTCGTCGCAGCAGGCGCCAAGACAGTATTCGTCGGTGGCGACCAGATCTATCCCGGCCTCGAGAGTGGAGCGCTTGACGCGGCCGACAATCTGGGACCCGCATCGAATTACAATCTTGGTTTTGCCAACGTCGCCAAATACATCATTCGCGGTCCCCGGGGAACACGGACGATTCATCAGCCCGTGGATCTGCACGCCGTGCTGATCCATCGACCGCGGTGGCAGGCCCTGTCGAAACATCTGCAGGACGTTCTCGAGTATGCGTCGCATCGCTACTCATGGGATCATTTCGTGCACGTACAAAGGGAAAACATAGCCGCATGGCGTAAGTTCGAGGAAAAGGGCGTTGAGATCATCGAACTGACGGACGCGGACGTTGTGAAATTTCGCAAAGTGGCCATACCGCTGTGGTTCAAATGGGCCAAGCTGGACCCGCTTGGTCGTGAGGCGTTTGCTAGCCAGCTCGACTACATGAAGAGTCCGTCTGTGGGTTATCTGACGGATGACATGCTGGTTGACGGGAACGGCCAGAAGCTCACCCTCTGAGAGTTCCGCGAAGGGCCAAATGAGGTGTAACGGGCGTGGAGATCGCCGGCGGCGTCATAGACGGCGCCTTCCGGCTCCAGGAGACGCGCGAGCGGGTGAGCGCGAGGATGGACGGCATCTCGACGCCGGGCGACGGCGGCGCCGCTGCGGCGCGGCCGTCGGAGGCGTGGCCGCTCCGCACGAAGCCAAGCGCCGGCGCGAGCGCGCGAAGCCACGACGCTTCAGGCAGACGTTGCATGGCTTCGTCATAGGCGGATACCATCGCACGAGGAGGAGTTTGCCCATGGCGACGATCGCGCGAGCCTCCCTCATTGCAGCCGGTGCGGCCGGTCTGGTCGCCTGCGGATCCACGTCGCGTCCGGGCGCGTGCCCCCCGCCGGGGATGCCTGCGACGGTGTCTCCGGCGGCGCCCGCGATGGGCGCCGCCACGCCGCCGGTCACGTACCTGCCCAAGGACCGGGTCGCGACGACCTTCACCAAGGGCGGCACGCTCGCCGCCTTCGAGAATTACAAGGTGATCGCCAGCCACCGGGACGACGCGAAA
Source organism: uncultured Myxococcales bacterium (assembly GCA_937998045.1). Classification (GTDB taxonomy): domain Bacteria; phylum Myxococcota_A; class Polyangia; order Polyangiales; family Polyangiaceae; genus Palsa-1150. Next base: position 4,737 of record CALKVG010000473.1, on the reverse strand, counting down.
GGAGCCGCCGAGATCCACGCGAAGGACACCGACGTCTTCTACGTCCTCGAAGGAACGGCCACGTTCGTCACCGGCGGCCAACTCGTGGGCGGCGAGCCGAAGCCGGGGGAAGCCGATGAAATCCGCGGCTCGTCGATCGAGGGGGGCGAGGCGCACACGCTGCAGAAGGGGGACGTCATCGTCATCCCGCGCGGCATACCCCACCACTTCACCAAGGTCTCGGGCCCGTTCGACTACTTCGTCGTCAAGGTCCGCTGATTCAGCGCGCGGAACGCGCGCCGCGGCTCGCGTACAGGAAGGGGAGCCCATCATGCAGCGGTCGCCCACGGCTGCCGCGGGTTGCTCCCGGTCTTCGGAGCGAGTTCTCTGGCGGCACTCAGACCTCCGCAATCCGCGCCACGAGCACGGGAACGGGCGACGTTCGCACGAGCCGCTCGGCCGTGCTCCCCAGTACCGCACGGGGCAGACCGTGACGCCCGTGCGTCCCGACTACGACCAGGTCCGCTCCGGTCTTTCGGACCGTTTTTAGAATGCACTCCGCGGGCGCTCCTTGAGCGGCTACCGTCGAGACCGGCCCCACGCGAGACGCCAGGCCCTCGGCCAGCGCGCGCAGCTGCCGTTTCGCGTGCATCTCGAGATCGTCAGCGATCTGGCCTGCGCTCCCAGCGACTAGAGGATCCGCGTACACGAGGGGCGGCACGTCGTAGGCATGAACGAGGATCAGCTCCGCGCCGCATCCCTGCGCGATCGCAACGGCCATGTCGAGAGCGCGCGTCGCGGCCTCGTGAAAGTCCGTGGCAACGACGATGCGATGGGGAATCATCTTGCGCACCTCCACAGCGCGTCGCTCGACGGACGTCGCGTGCCGTGTCCCTGTCGGTGATCATCCCGACCGCCGTGCCTCTGCGGTCCACATGGGGACCACGCCACAGTCGCGCTCCCACATGATCGCGGCGGCCCGGTCCAACGTGTCCGTCGTTCGGCAGACGTGCACGGGAGCGCTCATGATTTCGGCGACCGTTGCCGCGCTCACGGCGCCACCGCCAGACGAGGAAGGCTTTCCTCCTGCCACCGATTCGGCGGGCCCGTCTCGGACAGCGCCGCGGCGACGTCCATGATCCGGCAGCCCAGTCGCGCTAGCTCCTCGATGAGTTGCGCGCGCATCCAGTGCTCGGCTTCGCCGTTCGTCGAGGCGTGCTCAAATGCGTCGAGCAGCGATCGAACTATGGCCGCCTGAGTTCGTGCGCTAGCCATCCGCGGTTGGGGGACCATGTCGCCCCTACAAGCAACCGGGGCGCCAACCGAGCCACAGCGATGTTTTCGGGCGGCAGATCCTTTGGAAAGGCGGTTGCGCCGCGCAAACCGTGCATTCCACGACCTCGAGCGGCTCGCTCTCGCGAACGCCGTACACATGCCTGGCCATCGCGCTGGACACCGGAATCTGGCCGAGCCGCCGGCCCTGCGTATACGCCGCCATGCAGATGTCTCGATCCGTGGACCGCCACCATCCCTTCGGAGCAGTGTCCGCGCGTGCCTTCGGACGCGTCCGTCGCCGCCACGTCCTCGGCGGCGGGGGAGGCGATTCTGCCAGTGCCTTCCCTCGATCGGCTGCCACGGATGCGCGGGCTGCTCCAATGCGTCCGCGTGCTGTGAGTCGGAGAGCCGAACGAGCGCGCTCGCTGCCGCGGAGTTGCCGCTGACTGCGTGGGCTTCCTGAGCGGCAGGTTGGCGGTTCCAACCGGTTCTTGTCGCGCTCGTCGTATGGCGACTTCCACGTCGACAGGGAACTGAACGACGCTTCGATCGAGTTCCTACGGGCCCTGCACGCACAGACCAGTCAACTGCCCCGTCAACGCGGCTGTCCCATCATTGCCATCGCACACGTCCGAGCCTACGAGGACGGGCGGCAAAACCCCGAGCGACTCCGAGGCGACGCCAAGAAACTCCAAGACTTCGTCCACCACGATGTGAACGGTGCCCGAAAGGCGTTGAACCACCACAACATGCGGGCTGCCGTCGTTTATCGCGGTACCTGTCGAAAAGAGCGGCGTGTAATTCGCGTTGTCGGCCAACTCGAAGAACACAAGGCCATCCTTTAGACGAGTGTCCCAAAGTTGACCACCGACTTTGGACTCAACGTCGCTGGCGATTGGAACGTCGCAGATGTGACGGGCGGCGACGGCGGGCCGGTCGCGATCGGCAAGGGTACGTTGGGCGAGTACCTATGGGTGTTTCCCGGTTACTATTGCATCCGGACCTCCACGCAGACGTGCGCGCCGGGCGTTGGATGGCAAGCCGATCCGCCGGCGTACCCTGCGGGCGATGGGCAGGGCGGGGCCATCGCGGCAGTGGAGAGCGACCCGACGGGCAGCGCGTTTCTGACGAGCTCCCAGCACAACGTCTGGCGCACGGATACAGCGGAGAACTGGACGAACATCTCGGGAACGCACTGCTCCGCCGGCAACACGAATTGTGCGATGGGAAGCTTCGATGCGTCGACCAATATTGCCAACGTGTTCGCGTCGCAGACCCTCGCAGGACACTACGGGGTGACCTTCGGCGACAATACTCTCGCCATCACGAGCGACGGCAACACCAGCACCCCGCACTGGACGATCTCGGGTCCGCTTCCGGCCGGCAGTGTTCAATCCTTGAGCTTTCCCACGGCCACCCCTGCCGGCACGCAGCCGGGCGACGTGTTCCTGGCTTCGTTTACCTACCCAGAGCTCCCCGATGGCTATCTCTACATCACCCGCGATCGGGGCGCGACGTGGCAGCCGTTTCATGGCAACGGTACCGGAAGCGATCTACCCGACGGAGTCGGCATCGGGATAGTGAGCTACGACGCGAGCGACGCGAGCAACAACACCATCTACGTCGGCACGAACAAGGGCGTCTATCGCACGACCGATGGCGGCAACACCTGGCCGCGCTTGGGCACAGGCCTACCGTGGGTCGCCGTGACCGGCATGACCGTGTCGCGCGATGGCTCGCTCGTACGGGTCTCCACCAAGGGCCGGGGCGTTTGGGAGATCTACCCTCACTCGATGTGAGTCGGCCGATTCGGTGACTCTCCCCCTGATCGTCCGGAATCCTTTGGAGACAGGCAACATGTTTCGATCGAACACCGCGTCCATCCATCGAGTCAGGAACGCCGCCGTCGCCGCGACGGCACTCTGTGCCGTCATAGCGTCCGCCGGTTCTGCCGCGGCTGACCCCGCCGTGGATGACGGAGGAGCCGCCCGCGCGGACCGGGTGCCGACGGACGATCCCACCGGCGGCGCCTACACGAGCCCTACGCTGCTCTTCATTCCGGCGGGTGCGCCTCCCGTCTGGAATGCTCGCGCAATCCTGTCGACGGGCACCAACTGGGTAGGAGGCGACGTCAATCCCGATACGGGAAATACGGATTTCAACCTCGGGCTGAGCCCCTATGCGCAAGCCCGGCTGCATCTCTTCGGGAGCGCAGACGGACTCGGGTTTCAACTGGGCTCGTCGGTGACGTACAAGTTCGTAGGCTTCGAGGGAGACCCCGGAGAGTGTGAGCTCGCCGTGTCAGGCCAGTTTCGCACCCCGCGCTTCGAAGTCGGCCTCCAAGGAACGGCCGGGAAGGACTTCGGCTCCACCGACGCGGACGTCGAGCTCCACGCGTATGCGCTCTACCGTGTCGTTCCGCAGCTGGGGCTCGGCGCCGCAGGGCAAGCGCGCCTCGGACTGGTTACCCAACCCGGGGAGAGCAGCTACGACGCGGTCGGCGGGGCGATCGCGAGCTTCACGGTGAGCCGGTACCAGGTGGGGGCGCTCGCGGGCGTGAGCACCCTCGGGTCCCTTCGGCCGGCGTCGGGTGCGACCCCGCCCGCCACGACCGATGCCGTCGCCAAAGCGAGGGAGGCAGTTCCAACGAGGGAGGTAACCCCAGCGAGGGAGGTGGCCTCGGCGAGGGCGCATCCGGCAGCTCGCGCCCGGACGGCTCGGATGGACCCCCGACAGCAGCGTGAGCCCTGTCTCCGGGCACCTGCGCGTCTGCCCTCACCATCCTCCGGCGGACCGCGGCCCGAGGATGGCGACGGCGAACAAGCCGTCATTCCCGCGAGCAGCGAGACGACGACGCTCTCAACGCGCGCGGGACCGTGCAACGCACGCCCGTGCCGCGCTCTCGGCCAGATCGAGCCCGACGGGGCCGCCCCGTCGACTCGTCGACGCCGAACAGCATCCCGTAGTTTGAGCCGGTGTGAAGCGGATCTTTGGAGGGTCGAGTAAGCCTACCCGGCGCGATCCATGTTTACTGACACAACCCCACGCCCTGCGCGTGCGGGCAGTGGACCGCGGGCATGCCCGCGTACGCTAGACACAGGTGTTGGGACCTGCAGTCCTGCTGGCTCATGGTCCAACCGTCGTACGTGCTCACGCAGGTCGACTGCATCTTGAGAGCGTCGATAGTGACGTATTGCGAGCACGTGGCCATAAAGAGGGTACACCAATCGGCGCCAGGCATCGCCGTCATGCCCTTGTACATGGGGCAGGTGGCCGCGACCATGCCAGCAGTCGATCCGGAGTCGCCACTGGCGTCGCCGCCGCCCCCCTCCGTCGCTGCCTCTGACATAGCGTCGGTGCTGCTGCCGGCCTCTCCGCCGCCTTCGCTCCCGCCGTCGTCGCCACCACTGCCGCTGCTGCTCCCACTGGAGCTGCCGCTGCTGCTCCCGCTGGTGCTTCCGCTAGAGCTGCCGCTGCTGCTCC
>CALKVG010000472.1 GCA_937998045.1 uncultured Myxococcales bacterium | reverse complement strand
AGCGTCGTTGACGCCGTGGCCGACCGTCTGCGCGGTGAGATTCTCGCAGGGCGCCTTCGGCCGGGTACGCGGCTGCCCTCGGAGCGGGAACTCTCGCTCGCCCTCGGCGTGAACCGGCTCACGCTTCGGGCTTCCCTCGGGCGGCTCGAGGCGCTCGGCCTGATCACGACGAGGCACGGCGCCGGGACGGTCGTCGCCTCGTGGCGCGAGCGTGCGGGGCTCGAGATGCTCGGCACCCTCGTCCGCGGGCTGAAGTTCGCCGACCCGGCGTGGCACGAACTCGTGCGGAGCGCGCTGGAGTTGCGGCGGATCCTCGCGTCGGAGGCGGTCGCGCTCGCGGCCGAGCGCCACACCGACGAGGACATCGACGCGGTGGCCACCTGCGTCCAGGTCCTGCGCGAGCACGTGGACGATCCGCTGGGTTTCGCCCGCGCCGACTTGGCGTTCATGCGCGCGGTCTGCCGCGCAGGCCGCAACGTCGGGCTCGAGCTCTTCCTCAACACGTTCGCGCGCTGGCCGGACGAGCACCCTCAACTCGTGACGGTCCTCTACGACGACACCCCTGCGTCCGTGCGGCTGTACGACCCCGTCCTCGACGTCATCCGGTCGCGCGACGGCGATGCCGCCCGCATCACAGTCCGTCGTGCGCTCGAAGCGCTCGACGCGGCGTGGGTTCGTCGGCACCCGCCGCCGCCGCCGGTCCTCGCGGAGGCGGCGAACGAGACGGCGCCGGCACCGCTGTCGAAGGCGCCTTCGCAGGCGCCCAAGGCCACGGCGAAGAACAGGACGGACGGAGGCAAGAAGTCATGAAACTGACGCGTTGGGAGGGCCGCTGGGCCGAGGCTGCCATCGGCGCGATTTTCCCCGGCTCGCGCGAAGACGGCTTCGACGACATCCGCGCGATGGACGTCCCCGGGTTCCTTCAGAGCGTGGTGCGCAGCGTCCCCCTCAAGGCGGCCCTGGGCTTGCGCATGGCCATCTGGCTCGTGGCGCTGGCGCCGCTGGTCCTTCTCCGGCGGTTCGCGACGATCGCCGGGCTCGCGGTCGAGGAGCGCGAGGCGGTGGTTTCGCGTCTGGTCGCGAGCGACTCGTACCCCGTCCGCTCGCTCGTCCTGATCCTGAAGACGATGGGGGCGCTGCTGTACGCCGGCAACGACTCCGTACGCGCGAGGATGCAAAGGCCGACGGGGGGGCAGGCCCCGATCGCGCTGCGTCGCAAGTCCGTTCACGCGGCGTGAGAGGAGTCCCGCATGTCCGAGTCGCGGCCCCCGAGCGAGCGTTTCCAGTTCCCGGACGAGCTTTTGCCCCAGGGCGCGGTGGTCGACGGCGCGCGCCTCGACGCAGACGCGGACGACGTGTTCGACTACGTCGTCGTCGGCTCGGGCGCGTCGGGCGCCGTCGCCGCGCACGTCCTCGCGAAGGCGGGGTTCTCGGTCGCGATCGTCGAGGAAGGACCCTGGGTCAAGACGCGCGAGTTCGGCGAGCGCGTCTACGAGGCGTTCCAGCGAATGTTCCGCGACGCAGGCACGCAGGTGGTCGAGGGCCGCTCGTACATGCCGCTCATCCAGGGCCGGTGCGTGGGGGGCAGCACGGTCATGAACTCGGCCATCGCGCATCGAACTCCGGAAGACGTCCTCGACGACTGGGCGCGGCGCTTCGGCCTGGGCGACGCCATCTCGGCGCGCACGCTGGAGCCGCATTTCGACGCGCTCGAGCGAGAGCTCAACGCGCACGCCGTGAGCGACGACGTCCTCGGCCAGAACAACCGCCTCTTTTTGGACGAAGCCCGCGCAGAGGGGCTCCCGGCAGGACCGATGCGCCGCTACGAGCGCGGGTGCCGCGGCTCCGGCCGATGCGTGACCGGTTGCCCCAACGCGGCGAAGCAGGCGATGAACGTCACCTACGTCCCCTGGGCGCTCGCGCTCGGGGCGCGCGTGTACTCCTCGTGCCGCGTCGAGCGTGTGGTCGTCGAGAAGGGGAGGGCCGCCGGAGTCCTGGCCCACACGCAGCGCGCTGGTGCGGACGGGGCGACCAGCCGCCGCGTCCTCTTGCACGCCCGCCGCGGTGTCCTGGTCGCTGCGAGCACCGTCCAGACGCCGAACCTGCTGCGGCGGAGCGGACTCCGCGCCCGCGCGATCGGCGAACACTTCCAGTGCCACCCCGGCTTCGGCCTCGCGGGCGTCTTCGATCGGCCCATCGAGATGAGCTTCGGCGCCACCCAGGGCGCCGAGAGTATCCACTTGCGGCGGAGCGAACGCATCAAGCTCGAGACCATCGCGATGCCCCCGGAGCTCGCGGTCGTGCGGTTCCCCGGCATCGGGCGCGAGCTCATGGGTCGCCTCGGAGTGTTCGCGAACCTCGCGGTGTGGGCCGTCGTCGTCCGCGCCGAGGCGGAGGGCAAGGTCGTCCCGGCGTGGGGTGGTCGCGACAAGGTCAAGCTGTCGCTGACGCGCGCCGACATGGAAAGGACGCGCAAGGGAACCGCCCTCCTCGCTCGAATGATGTTCGAGGCCGGCGCTCGCGAAGTCTGGCCCGGCGTCTTCGGCATCCCGAGCGTCATCCGCTCGGTGGACGAGGTCCGGCTCATCGACGCCGCGCCTCCGGAGCCACGGCTTTTCAGCACGATCACGACCCACCTCTTCGGCGCGGCCCGGATGGGCGTCGATCCCCGCGCCAGCGTGGTCGGCCCGGACTTCCAGGCGCACGAAGCGAGCGGCCTCTACGTCGTCGACTCGAGCGTGTTCCCGACGAACCTCGGTGTCAATCCGCAGCACTCGATCATGGCGATGAGCCGCCTCGCAGCGACGCTCATCGCTGAAGGTGGCTCCGTACGCAAGGCAGCTTGACTCGTCGCGAGGGGCGCGTATCTTCCGGCGCCGTTTCGGTACGCCACCCTAGCTCAGGGGTAGAGCAACGGTTTCGTAAACCGTAGGTCTCGGGTTCAAATCCCGAGGGTGGCTCCCAACGCGAGCTCCGCGGAAGGGCGGTACGATCCCGTGTACTACTTCCAGCTTCAAGAGCACCTGAGAATGGAGCGCGAGCTCCGCCGCCTGCGACGGGGCGAGATGACGCGCGTCCTCGGCGACCTGATGACGCGCGCGCGGGGCGCGTTCGGGTCGTTGCCCGCCCAGGAGAGGTTCTGGAGGATGCTCCCGGGTGGGATGCCGGAGGCTACTCCCGATCTCGAATCCGCCCTGACGCTCGATGACAAGGGAAACGGTACCGTCGGCCTATCGCTCGACCTGGACGACGACGTCGCCGTCGAATGGCGGCTCGCCGCCGTGGTGCGAATGCGCGTCATCGGCAACGGCGCGATCGCAATGACCATCGACGGGACGCCGGCCTACGGGCTGGACGCCGCGCCGAACGTCGACACCTTCGCTCCCGTGCTCTTCGAGGCCCTGCGGCGCCGAATCACGGAGTACATCGACAGCCAGCCCTGATTATCCCACATCCCTCGTTCGGCCCCGCCCGCGCGGGCGCGCGCGCTCCGGCGAGGGAGGGTTCTGGTCCGGGCGGTCTCATCCATGCCATGCTTGACCCGACGTGCACGCAAAGCTCGAGGGGGTACTGAAGGCCTGTCCGGACTTGCCTAGCTTGCCGGGAGTGGCCGTGGAGCTCGTGCGCGAGGTCCAGAGCGGCGACATCGACCTCGATCGCATCTGCGGCCTCCTCGAGCGGGACCCGGCGCTGGCCGTCAAGGTGGTGAGCGTCGCGAACTCCTCCGTGTACCGGCGCGGGGCGCCGGCGACCACGGTGCGGCGGGCGACGCTCGCCCTCGGCGCCAACACCGTGAGCACCCTGGCGCTCAGCTTCTCCCTCGTCCGGCAACGCTCCGGAAAGCGCACCTTCGACTTCGCTCGCTTCTGGCGGCGCGTTCTCTTCAGCGCGGTCGCGGCGCGCGTCCTCGCCCGTCACGTGGGCGTCGACCCCGAGGAGGCCCTCCTGGCGGGGCTACTCCAAGACGTCGGGATCCTGGCCCTTCAGGCCGCTGTTCCCGAATACGACGCCGTCCTTCGCGAGAGCCGCAACGATCACCTCCGGCTCGAGCGGCTGGAACGAGAGCGCCTCGGCGCCGGTCATCCCGAGGTCGGCGCCTGGCTCGTGAAGCGCTGGAGTTTGCCCGATTCGCTGGCGGACGCGGTGCTCGGCAGCCACGTTCCGCTCGACGACGAACGCGCCTCGCCGCTCGGTCGCTGCGTCGCCGCGTCCGGGTACGTCGCCGAAATCTGGCTCACTCCGGGCAATGCCGCCATCACGAAGACCGCCTGTCTCTTATACACATCTGACGCTGCCGACGA
>CALKVG010000471.1 GCA_937998045.1 uncultured Myxococcales bacterium | reverse complement strand
CAGTCGGAGTCGCGGTCGCAGTCGGAGTCGCGGTCGCAGTCGGAGTCGCGGTCGCGGTCGTCTTCCGCGCCGGCGTCGGACGCGGCGCCTCGAGGGGCGCCACGGAAGGGGGCGGCGGCGAACCCGCCGCCGTCCCCGACGGCGGCGGTTCGATTGTCGCGGGCAGCGCGGACGCCGCGGCCGTCGCCTGCGCCGCGACCGTGGCGACGCGGTCGACCCGCGTCGTGTGCCGGACCATGGTGGCCGTCCCCCCGCCGACGACGCCGAGGAGGACGACGGCCGCACCGATCTTGCTCGCGAGCGCCATGCCGGCTCCCGTCCCGGCCGCGAGCGTCGTCGGCGACGTCGCTCCGGCCACGGCAGCCGCCGCGGTCGTCTTCGACGTCGACGCGGCGACGGCGCCCGCGACGACGCCGGCAGCCAGCTCTGCCGCGACGGCCGCGCGCACCCGTTCGTAGTCGGCGCGCGTCGGGTCATCTCCATCCTGCACCGACCGCAGGAAGGCTCGAGCCCGGGGATTCATCGTGTCGCTCATCGCGGCCTCTCTTCCTCGATGCGCCGCGCGAGCGCGACGTCGTGCTGCGTGGCGCGTTCCAGCGCGGCCTCGAACTCTCGCCGGGCGGCACGAACACGCGATGCGACCGTGTTGGGGTTCGCGTCGATCGCCTCTGCGATCTCCGCGATCGTGAGGCCCTCGAGCTCCGCGAGGACGAACGCCTCGCGCTTGTCGTCGCCTAGCTGCGCGAGCAGCCGGTGCAGCAGACGCACGCGCTCGGCCTGCTCGGCGGACGCCTCGGGCCCCAGCGCCGGGCTTCGCAACGCGTCCGGCTCGAGCTGCGCGGCATCCTCCGGCTTGCGTCGCTGCGTGCGGCGCCGGTCGGCGATGACGCGCCGAACGATCCCGTACAGCCACGTCTTGGGGGACGAGCGACCCTCGAAGCCGTCGAGACGTCGGTGTACGACCAGGAACACGTCTTGGACCACGTCGTCGGTGCGCGCACCGTCGATCCCCAGCCGGCGCACCGTGCGCCAGACAAAACGGAAGTGGTCCCGATAAAGAACCTCGAACTCCAGCGCGGCGGGCACCGACGGCGCGGGCCTTGCCGCATCGCGGGGGACCAAGCCGGACACGCCAGAAAGGACGGACCGCATCGACGGCTTGAGTGGCCAGAAGGACATTTTTTCGTGGCCGCGGGCGCCAATCGTGGCGATCGCGCCTTAGAAGCGGAGCTCGGGGCCGATCGCGGCGCGCCCCTCCAGCGCCGGCGGTTGGCTCAGGGCGACCGCAGTCACCCCGAGCGACTGGCGCCACAGGGGGAACGCAAGCCCCGCATCCATGATCAGCCCCAGCGAGGGCGTCAGCCGCCAGGCGGCACGCGCCGACACCGTCGCGGAGATCGCGATGCTGTCGCCCGTCGTGGAAGCACCGACGCCGCCCGCAATGACCGGTCCGGCAGACGGGCCGGCGCTGCTGCCAGGCGGCAAGCCTGTAGAAAGCCCGACCGTTGGCATGCCCGGGCTCTGCACGTGCACGTGCATGTCCGCGACCTCCAGGCCGGAACAGCCGGCAATCTCCAGCCAGCTCCGCCAAGGTACGAGGCAGCCGCGCAGGCCGCCCGCGACGAGCTGCACGTCTCCACTGCTCGACGCGAGCACGGGCAGCGTCAGGCTCTGTGCCGGCTCGTAGGAGCCGTATCCCTCCACGCGGAATGCGCCGAACATGATGGCGGCGGCAGCCGTGAAGCCGTACATGGGCTGGGGCAGGATGCCCGAATCGCCGCTTGCCTGCGCCAGGATGGCCACGCGGGAAGCCGGGGGCGGCCCTCGCAGCGACGCCGGAGCCTCCTTTGCTCGCGCGCTTGCGGTTGGGGGCGGACTCGCTTCGGCGGCCGCCCCGAGGGTAGAAGTGGTCGGGGTGGTCCCGGCCAACAGGGCGACCGGGGCCACGTGCTCGGGATCGACCGTGAGCGCCACGATCAGCGCCGTGGCATCGGCCAGCGACCGGCACGACGTGGACTCCACGACCCGCTCGCCGGCCACTCCGGCGCGCACGGTCGTGAGCCGAACGCGCCACACAGCCCCCGCGCCGTGTTCGGGTCCCTCTCCTCGCTCGACTCGCGCGTGAGCCTCGACGCGGGCCCACTGCGAGGCTCCGCCTGCGAGGAGCTGCTCGACCGTGCTGCGCACGTACCCCTGCTCGGGACACTGCGGCGGTGCCTCCCACGAGAGCGGGAACGACGGCGTCTGCGCGAACGCAGGGCACGCCGCCGACAGCCCGCCGATCTCGGCGAAGGGCACGAGGATCATGACGGCGAGCGGAGGAAGCCGAGCCATGCGGCGCAGTCTACTCGCGCTGGATGCGTCTCGAGTCACGCCCGACCCGGCGTCGTCGCCCACCGGTGCGGGCCAGCCATTCGCGGTCGTCTGCCCGCGAGCGGATACACCCGCGAGGAGCGCCGTCCACCATTCCACGTTGCGCATCGTGCGGCCCCGTTGCATGTCCGGGCCTGCACTCCAAGAAGGGTGCCAATCTGGTCGGGTGCTGGTTACATACGGTCAATACATTACGGCGCCCGGGAGTACGGGTTTGACCCACCGGACCGATGCTCGATGGCGCGAGCGAGTGACGAGAATCGTCGCCCGGTGCGGCTGGCTTCCCAGACTGCGCAAACTTTCGCGCAGCCCGGGTAACGCGGACTGGCGTATCCCGTGCATCGTTTTCGATCAATCGCGCCCGTGCTGGCTACCCGTCAGGGCGTGCAGCGGCCCTGCGCGTCATTCGCTACGATCTCAACAGCTTGACGTAGATCGACGTGTGCTCCTCGAGGGAAGAGACGCCTCCGCCGGGCGTTCCGGAGTCGAGACCTCCCGCTCTCAGTTCAGGTTGAACACTTCGCCGGTCTCCTCGAAGATCGTCGTACCGTTCTTTTGCCCGCGAAGGACGAGATAGCATGTCGAGCCGGAGGTCGGCGCCGTCACGTTGATCGACTGCGTCACCATCGAGCCGAGCGGAACGTCGAGGTTCAAGGTTCCCGAAGACGCCACCGCTCCGGTCGGACTATCCGCACGGGCTTCCCAGGTGACGTCGACGGCAGTGCCTGAGAAGGTGTCGTTGAAGACGGGGAGGGTGCGACTGCTCATTGTTCCCTTCGTAAGTGCGGGGATCGAAGCGGGCCAGGTGCCGTTCCGGTCGGACATCTTGTTCGCCTCCCAATAGGCCTGGTCCGCGACGAGCACCGGGTTCGAGGCCTGCTGAATCCGTGTGATGAGCGGGTTGGACCACGGGTCCGGCACGGTATCTTCACCGAGCAACGGAGGCCCGCCCTGCTCGAGGCTCATGCTCGAGCGCGTCACTCCCGGAATTACGCTCGCCCAGCCGGAAAGCAAGGTATAGGGGCGGACGTCCGAAGCATCTTGTCTACGCATTGCCATGATCGACGTCGCGAACCAGGCCAGCCCTTGGGCGGAATTGTCTGCCGGCCAGATGTATTCGCCCTGCCCGTACGGATAGTCGGGAGTGGCGCTCACGTTCTCGCTGTAGCGGCTGTTTCCGTCGACGTAGTGGCGAAAAGCAGCAAAGTTGGAGGCAGTGATTCCATATGTGTTGCCCGAAACCCCGCTTTCGACGTTGACCGGCCGCGTTGGGTCCAGCGCGGTGATTGCCGAAAAGAGGTCCTGCTCGAACATTTCCGAGTCGTTGCAACCGTATTCCGGCTCGTTGGACTGACTCCAGCGGACGATCGACGGATGGTTGCGCTCGGCGAGCACCATGGCCTTCGCGTGGTTCACCATGGTGTCGTGGCTTTGCGCGAAATCCTCGTTTTGATTGCTGCCCCGGATCGCCGTCTCACCGATGAGCATCAGCCCGAGTTCATCCGCCGTGTCGAGCATGTACGGCGCGGGGAGCTCCTGATGCACGCGGATGAGATTGTAGTTGAGCTTTTGGTAGTTCGCGATCGCTCCCGGCCAACCGGAGTTGTTCGCGGACGGCGGCAGGAAGCCAGGAAGCGTGTCGTAGGCGTCGCCCTTGCCTCCATTGTCGATGCTGTCGTAGTCGGCGCCCTGCAGGTTGTCGCCGTGAAAACGCACGTGAACGCCGTTCAGATAGTAGTAGACGTGCATTGCGTCCGCTCGTTGCTGATCGGTCTCGCGGAAGCCGAAGCGGGCGACCTTTTCGTGCTTTACTTGCCCGCCGGCGCTCAAATCGACCTTCAAGTTGTGGAGCTGCGCCTTGTATCCCGCCTGGTAGGGAACGTTCGGCCACCAGTACGAGGTCGGTCCGAGCCCCCAGTGGATTGGGCCCACGGTGGCAACGGTCGTCTTGCCAGCAAACGCAGTGACCATGGTCGCCGGAATCGACGGGTAGCCGAACGAGCTGCAGTTCCACGATCCCAGCGCTCCCGAAAGCGACACCTGCTGGTCACTGCTGCCCGTGTTGGTGATCGATACGTCGTACGTCAGCGCGTCGTTGGCAACGCTTGGTCGGACGAACACGTCGCTTATGTACACGTCGGGGTAGACCCGAAGCATGGCCGATCGGAAAATTCCCTGCGCGACATTGGGCGACCACGGCGCTGCGGCGGGAAAGAGATCGACGCTTCGGTTGCAGCCCTTCCCTTGAAGTGCACCTCGCCCCTTCACGAGGACCGAGACCGTGTGCTGCATTCCGGGCGTGACGAACTTGGTCACGTCGAAGACCGATGGCGTGAACGAGGTCATGTTCGTTCCGACCATCATGCCGTCGACCGACAGGGTGGCCTGGAAGTTCACCGCGCCGAACTCGATGAGCGTCGTCTGCGCGGTGCCCGAGTCGGGGACCGTGATCTGCGTCTGGTACGTGCCGCTGGACGTGTTGATCCCCTGCTTGACCCAGCCGCCCCCGGGCACCTGGATCGACATTTTCGTTCCGCCCGCCGGAGTGAAATCCCAGGTGCCGCCGATCGACTTCGAGAAGGGGTCCGGTGCGGTCTGCTCTCCACACGCAACCGACGGGGCGTCCGTTGCCGTGTCCGCTGCCGCGCGGGCGTCGGCGATGGAAGCGTCGTCGACCGAACTGGACGCCGCATCCTGCGCGCCCTCGGCGTCGGGCCTAACGCCCGTTTCGGTTCCCCCCGCATCGGAGCCTGGCGCCATGGCATCGGGGTTCCAGGCGTCGTCCGCTTGCGAGCACTGGAGCAGGCAGAGAGATGCAACGAGGAGAGCTGTCGCGTACCGTCCGCCGGTCATGGCTTCCCTTCCGCGACGCTCTAGTCAAGGACGACTCGCCGTGCGCCGCTCTCGTGCTGGCTAATGGTTCGCTGAGGTTGCAACACCCGAGCCCAGCGTAAATACCACCGGAAAACCGGTAGACTGGCCTCTTCGGCGGGCGCTGACGGCGGTGCATACGATCTCTTGCTGGGCATGATTTGCGCACGCAGCGTCCCACTCTGAGCAACCGCAAGCCTCGGTGACGGAGCTGAAAAACACGCTGCTCGTCCACTTGCGGCAACGTTTCACGCCGCAGGATGCCCGCGCGGTGCCGCGGGGGCAGCAGCTCCGTCTTCGAGCTGGATGGCAGAGCCGCCTTCATGCTTCATAGACAGCTGGTTTTCCCCAGGACGGAGCAGACGGGGCCCGAGTAGTACGTACAGTTGGCGAGCTTGATGTTCTCAAGGAGCTGGTCGAACGTCGCCTGCGCGGCCGCCGCCGTCGGCTTCTGGGTCGCATCTTGGACGTAGGCCTGGATCGCCGACCACCCGGCGGGCGTCGGGATCCCGTACGGATTGTTCTGCGGCCCCGCCACCGGACCCGAACGCGCGCCGTCGAGCTTCTTCCATGTCCAGAAGCTCCATCCGATGTCGTCAGATTCGCACTCGGGGAATACCTGCTTATACCAGTCGTCGCTGTTCTCGCCGCTCTCGCCCAGCCAGATCGGGGCTTGCCACATGGTGCGGTAGTTGATGTAGGCCTGGAGCGACGCCTGCGACGGGTCATTCCAGTACTTGTGAAAGCTGTAAGCTATGTTTCCGTCGAAGGGAGCCCCCAGCGTGGTCCAGTCGTTGGCCCAGCTCGCCCCCTCCACGATCAGCATGTGATTCGGGTCCACGGTTCGAATCGATTTGCCTACGCGCTGGTAGAGCGGCCAGAGCTGCGCGTCGTACTGGGTGAAGGCGGGTTGCAGAGGTTCGTTGAGCAGGTCGTAGCCGGCGACCGTCGGATTGCCGGCGAAGCGGCGCGCGATCTCGGTCCAGAGCATCACGAGTCGGTCCTGGTTGGCTGGCGTCGTGAACAGATCCGGCGTGTCGTTCACCGAATCGTCGATGTTATAGCCGGTCTGGCCGCCGGGCGCGCAATGCAGGTCGAGGATCACCCAGATGCCGTGGTGGCTGCACCAGCCGACGAGGTTCGTCAGGTACTGGAAGCCCTGCTCGTTGAAGCTCGTTTGTCCGTCGGGCAGGAGCAGCCCGTAGTGCATCGCCAGCCGCACGCTGTTGAACCCCAGCTCGGCCATCCGCGCTACGTCCGCCTCCGTGATGAAGTTGTCATACCACGACTGCCAAAACGCAGCGGCGGCAGTGGCCCCGATGAGCTCTGTGATCCGATCGTTGATGCGGCGGGGACGGTCGCCGCGCGATCCCGAGAAATTCCACATGTATCCCTCGGGCTCGAACCAGTCGCCGAGGCCGAGCCCGCGCAGGATAAGGGGCTTTCCGGTGCCGTCGACGATCTGGGTGCCGGACGCGTGAACGAACGTGGCTAGGGCGGCGTCCGGTGCAGCGTCCTGCGCGGCGTCGTCGCCGAAGCGTGCGTCGCGGCTCGCGTCGGCGCCGAAACTTGCGTCGAGGCTTGCGTCGGCGCCGGGTGATGCCGGCCAGCCGTCGTTCGATGCATCGACCGCGCCGCCGGATGCATCTTGAGTCACGCCCGGCCCGGCGTCGTCGCCCACCGGTGCGCCGTTGGCGGACGTCTGCCCGCAAGCGGCGACACCGGCGAGGAGCGCCGTCCAACATTCCATGTTGCGGATCGTGCGGCCCAATTGCATGTCCGGGCCTGCACTTCCAAGAAGGGTGCCAATATCGCCGGGTGCTGGTTACACACGGTCGGGTACATTACGGCCGCCCGGGAGTACGATACCGGTTTGATTTGCGAATGCGGCTACCCGCATTAGCCGGTACCCACCGGACCGATGCTCGACGGCGCAACCGCGTGACGAGAATCGTCGCCCGGTGTAGCGTGAGTTGCCTCCCAGACTGAGCAAACCTTCGCGCAGACCGCCCGGGACGGCCGTCGGTTGAACCTCGTAGCCCCACCGTTTCGTTCAAGTCTCCATCGGAACCTCGCTCGAGAAACTCGTCGAGGTCCTCGCGCAACCAGAGGTACGTGCGGCCCCGCTTCAATGCGCGAACGAGGCCACGCGCGTGCGCCTTGAGGATGCCGAACGAGCTCCGGTAACGGCAGTACGTGGCCGACATAGCGTAGGCGCCGTATACAGACTAGAACGCATCCGACAACCTGTTGACTGGAAAGGTGTCGCCGAGGCGGCGTATG
>CALKVG010000470.1 GCA_937998045.1 uncultured Myxococcales bacterium | reverse complement strand
TGTCCATGTCGCCGATCTCGTCGAGGAAGAGCGTCCCGCCGTGCGCCTGCTCGAAGAGGCCGCGGCGCTTCTGCTGCGCCCCCGTGAACGCGCCCTTCTCGTGGCCGAAGAGCTCACTCTCGATGAGCTCGCGAGGGATCGCCGCGCAGTTGACCTTCACGAAGGGGCCGTCGGTGCGCGGCGACAGGCGGTGGATCGCGCGCGCGATGAGCTCCTTGCCGGTCCCGCTCTCGCCGGTGATGAGCACCGAGGCCTTCGTCGGCGCGACCTTCTCGATCTCGTGGAAGAGGCGCTGGATCGCCGCGCTCCGGCCGATCATCTCGTAGCGCTGCAGCTGTTGCTCGGTGACGCGCGCGAGCTCGCGTTGCGCCAGCGCCGCGAAGAGCACGTTGCGCACGCTGACGACGATGCGTTCGCGAGCGAGCGGCTTCTCGAAGAAGTCGCTCGCGCCCAGCTTGATGGCCTGCACCGCGTCGTTCACCGTCGCGTGCCCGCTGATGACGATGATCGGCAGGTCCCTCGTGGCCTCGTCGCCGCGGATCTTCGCTAGGGCGTCGAGGCCGCTCATGTCCGGCAGCTTCACGTCGAGGATCGCGAGGTCGACCGGCGTGTCCGGGCTGGCGAGCACCTTGAGGGCCTCGGCCGCCGTCTCGGCTCCGTGAACGCGGAAGCCCTCGCCCTCGAGAACGAGCTGCAGCGTGCGGCGGATGTTCTTCTCGTCGTCGACGACGAGAACGGTCCGCGGCGCCGGCGTCCCGGGCGGGGCCGACGGCGGGTGGTGAGCGGGGGAGGCGACGTCGGGCATCCCGCGCCCGAAGCTATCCCTGCCGCTTCAAATACTCCAGGTAGTTGCGCGCCGGGACGGAGAGGGGGCTCGTGGGGAAGTCGTTGACGATCGCCTGGAACGTCTGGCGGGCGTCGCTCCACTTCTGCATCTTCAGGTACACCGTGCCGAGGAGGAGGAGCGCCTCGGCCTGGAGGTCGCCGCTGGCCGGGGCCGCGGCCGAAGCGCCCTGCATCGCGGCGCCGTAGTTGCGCAGCGCGTACTGAATGCGGGCGACCGCGGCTTCGTAGTTCTGGCGACCGAGGTAGTAGCGCGCCACGTAAAGCTCGTGCCGGACGAGCCGCGCGACGACTTGCGCGAGGAGCTCGCGCATTCGCGCGGCCTCTTTCGAGTCGGGGTAGTCCGAGAGGTAGCCCTTGAGCTCCTTGTAGGCGTCGACGACGGTCCCCTGATCGCGCTCTTCGCTCGCCGGCAAGAGGAACGACTCGGGGATCTGGTCGACCGTGGCCTCGGCGATCTTCGAGCGCGCGTACGCCACGTCCTCGGGGTCCGACCGGTGCGCGTGGACGAAGTCCTTGTACTCGCGGACGGCGTCCGAATACTTCTCCTGCGCCATGTCGGCGTCGGCGATGCGCAGCTCCGCCTGGCGGGCGTACTTGGAGTAGCTGTACTTGCGCTTGACCTCGCGCAAGAGGTTCTGCGCTTCGAGCCAGTTGTGCGCGTCGTACTCCTTCATCGCGTTTTCGTACGCGCGCTTGGCGTCCTCGGTATAGTTGAGGGCCGTCTTCGGGCCTTCGCCCTCGCACGCGGGCAGAGTCGCGGCGAGGACCAGGGCGAGAGCGGGCAGCGTCAGGCGCATCGGCGGGGCCACGCTAGCCGTTCACCCCTCCGAGCGCCACCGGACGATGCGGCGCGGCGGGGGCGCGCCGCCCTCGCTGCCGTGCTTCCACGCCGCACGCAAGATCAGGCGGACCTTCGCTTCGAGGTCGGCCGGCCGAGCGGTCGCCCCTCCCGCGCCTTGCAACTGGACGGCGACGGCGCCGTCCGCCTCGACGACAGCGGTCAGCGGCAGGCGCTCGGTCGCCGTGACCGCGTGTCCCGCGTAGCGCCAGGGTGGACCGCTCTGGCTCGGTCGCTCCACGTCGACGCGAACGCCGCTCTCGGGGTGGTCTCCGACGATGCCCATGGATGACTCCGCGCCGCATAGCGCGCTCGACACCACTGAGGAAGGACAGCGTAGCAGGTCGGCGCCCCGGCCCGCGTCCCCTCGTGCTAGATCCGCGCCCGCGATGCAGAAGAACCCCATCACGCCCGAAGGCGCGATCCGCCTCCGCGACGAGCTCAACCAGCTCAAGAGCGTGGCCAGGCCCGCCATCATTCAGGCGATCGCGACGGCCCGCGAGCACGGCGATCTCAGCGAGAACGCCGAGTACCACGCCGCGCGCGAGCGGCAGTCGTTCATCGAAGGGCGCATCAAGGAAATCGAGAACAAGCTCGCCCTGGCCGAGGTCATCGACCCGAGCAAGCTGGCGGGCGACAAGGTCGCCTTCGGGGCGACGATCCAGTTGTCGAACACCGACACGGGTGAGGAGGTCACCTACCGCATCCTCGGCGCGGACGAGGCCGACCTCGCGAAGGGGAGCATCAGCATCACGAGCCCGCTCGCGCGATCGCTCCTGGGCAAGCAGGTCGGCGACGAGGTGAAGGTGCGCATGCCCGGCGGCGAGCGCACCTACGAAGTGCTCGACATCGCGTTCAAGTGATCGCCGCCATGCGCGTGTTCTCGCGCATCGCGCGCGACGCGAAGGCATGGATGAAGCAGCCGAGCGACGAGACGCTCGCGGACATCGAGCGGCTGGCTCGCGCTGCGACGCCCCACGTGCCGGAGGCGCGCCGCGCGGACTGGGAGAAGCTCATTGACGGGCTTCGCGCCGGCGTGGACGGGCGCAGGCGCGCCCTCATCGAGGGGCTGGTGCGCGCGTGCACCCTGTTCGACCGCGAGGAGCGGGCGCGCGAGCGCCGGGCGTCGCCGCTCGCCTGGGACGAAGACGTGGCGCGGGTGGACGGCATCGGTCCGTCGGGGAGGGAGAAGCTCGCGGAGCACGGGGTCACGTTCGCCGGCGACCTGGTCTGGACCCTGCCGGTGGGATGGGACGACCTGCGCGCGCCGGTCGGCGTGACCGAGGCCATCGAGAAGGCGCGCGGAGCGGAGGCGTCGCTCGCGCCGGCGCCGCGGCAGTGCGTGCGCGCGCGGATCAAGAGCGCGACGCTGGTGCCGATGCGGGGGAGGCGGGCGGTGCGCCTGGTGCTGGTGGACGACCGCGACGGGAAGGGAACGCTCGACGCGTGGTGGTTCTTCGTCGCGCATGGAGTGCTCTCGCTCGCTCGGTCGGGCCCGGCGTGCCTCGTGCTCGGACGCGTGCGCGCGCCGGCGGGCAAGCGACCGATCGTGGTGCATCCGGACATCTTGCTCGACGAGGGCTCGGCCCGCGGGGTGCGCGCGCGGTACCCCGCGCTGGGTGTCGCGCCCGCGCTGCTGCGCCGGGCGATTGGCGATGCCCTCGCGCGCGTGTCGCCGTTGCCCGATCCGGTGCCGGCCGACGTCGCGACGCGCGAAGGGATGCCCGAGGTGGAGGCGCTGCTCCGCGCCGTGCACGGCGTGGCGCCCGACGCAATCCCCGCGGCCGCGATGCGGCCGCTCGTCGAGCGCCTCGCGTGGGTGGAGGCCTTCACGCGCGTGTGGCAGCGCATCCGGGCGGACGCGCACTGGGGACAGGCGCGCGCGCCCGTGCTCGCCCGCGACGACGCGGCGCTCGCGCGCTTCCGCGCCGCGCTCGGCTTCGCGCTCACGGCTGGGCAGGAGCGAGCCGTCGAAGCGATCGCGCGCGACCTGGCGTCCGCGACGCCGATGCGGAGGCTGCTCCTCGGCGACGTGGGGACCGGGAAGACGGCGGTGGCCCTCGCGGCGGCCGCCCAGTGCGTCGCCGCGGGGTACCAGTGCGCGCTGCTCGTCCCCACGGGGGTGCTCTGTGACCAGTACGCGGACGCGGCGGCGCCGTTCGAACGGGCTCTCGGCGTTTCGGTAGAGCGAGTGGCCGCCGGGATGCGGGCGGCCGAGCGGCGGCGGACGCTCGACGCGATCGCTTCGGGCAGCGCGCGCGTCGTCGTGGGGACGCACGCGCTCCTCGAGCAAGACGTGGCCTTCGAGCGGTTGGGGCTCGTGGTCGTCGACGAGCAACAGCGGCTCGGCGTCGGGCAGCGGCTCGCGCTCGTGAAGAAAGGGGAG
>CALKVG010000469.1 GCA_937998045.1 uncultured Myxococcales bacterium | reverse complement strand
GTTCCCACGCTGACCGTGCGCCAGCTCGTCGAAGACCCGCAGCTCTCGATTGAACTCAAGCGCGTCGCGGGCGAGGCCGGCCTCGATCGCCCGGTCCGTCACCCGCGAGTCCAGAAGAACGGGCTGGCCCTTGCCGGGCATTACCAGGGTGTGGTGCCGACGCGCGTGCAGGTCCTCGGCGAGACGGAGCTCTCGTACCTCGACTCGCTGAGCAACGACGCGCGGAGCGTCGCGTCGCGCGGCTTCTTCGCGCTGGGCCTCTCGTGCGTCGTCGTGACGGGCGGCCGCAGCGCGCCGCGCGCGTTTCTCACCTCGGCCGAGGCGACGAGCACTCCCCTCTTCGTGACCGATGCGCGCTCGAGCCGCACCATCAACGCGCTCCACGCGGTCCTCGACGACCGCCTCGCGCCCAACACCCAGCTGCACGGGGTGCTCATCGACGTCTTCGGTGTGGGCATCTTGCTCCTCGGCAAGAGCGGCATCGGCAAGAGCGAGTGCGCGCTCGAGCTGGTCATGCACGGCCATCGCCTCGTCGCCGATGACGTCGTCTGCTGCGACTGGCGCCCGCCCGGGATGATCTTCGGACAACCGGCCGAGCTCTTGCGTCATCACATCGAGATCCGCGGCCTGGGCGTCCTCGATCTGCGGGAGCTCTTCGGCATCACCGCGGTGCGCGAGCGCAAGCGCATCGACCTGGTCGTGCGCCTCTGCGAGTGGAACGACAAGGAGGAATTCGACCGCCTCGGCCTCGAGGAGCGCTACCACACGATCCTCGGCACCCCCATCCGCGAGCTGCGCGTGCCGGTGCGCCCCGGGCGCGATATGGGGAGCATCATCGAGATGGCGGCGCGCAACGAGCTCTTGCGCCGCGATGGGCGGCACACGGCCAACGAGTTCCTCGAGAAGATCGAGTCGAACCTGGTGACCCGTCCGGCGATCGAGCGCGACCCGGAGTCCATGGCGGCCCCGCCGGTCACGGCGCCCTCGGGCAAGCCGGCGTCGTCGTCGTGGTCGACGCTGCTCCCGCAAGCCAGCGGCACCGAAAGCTCGGCGTGGATCCCGGCCGTCCGCCCGCCGAAGGAGGGGGACGAATGAGCGACGCCGCCCGCCTCCAAGGCCCGCCGGGGGAAGCACGCCCGGCGACCCGGCCGACGGTCGTCGTCGTCACGGGCCTCTCGGGCGCCGGCAAGTCGCAAGCGCTGCACGCGCTCGAGGACCTCGGCTTCTTCTGCGTCGACAACCTGCCCACGTTGCTTGCGCCGCAAGCGGTCGCCCTTTGCGAGCGCGGCGGGATGACGCGCGTCGCGCTGGGGATCGACGTGCGCGTGCGCGCCTTCCTCGGCGAGGCCGGGAGCGTGTTGCAGCTGCTCGAGGCGGGCGGACAGCGCGACCTGCAGGTGCTCTTCCTCGACGCGAGCGACGAGACGCTCCTGCACCGCTTCAGCGAGACGCGCAGGCCGCACCCGCTCGCGGCGCAGAGCGGCCACGAGGGTGCGCTCGCGGTGCTCGACGGCGTGCGCGTCGAGCGCGAGCGCCTCGCGCCGCTGCGCGCGAGCGCCACCCGCGTCATCGACACCACCAACAGCAGCGTGCACGATCTGCGGCGCCTCCTCGTCGCGCACTTCGGCCCGGCGTCGGGCGGTGCGCCGCGAATGGTGACGCGCATCGTGTCCTTCGGATTCAAGTACGGCACGCCCGTCGACGCGGACGTCGTCCTCGACGTGCGCTTCCTCGACAACCCGTACTTCGTTCCGGAGCTCAAGCCCCTCACGGGCCTCGACCCCGCGGTCGCGCGTTACGTGCTCGCCGCGCCCGAGACGCAGGAGTTCCTGCGCCGCACGCGCGAGCTCCTCGAGTACGTCATGCCGAAGTACGAGCGCGAGGGAAAGAGCTACCTCACGATCGCGATCGGCTGCACGGGCGGGCGGCACCGCTCCGTCGCCATCGCCGAGGCCCTCGCGCGCGACCTGGCGCGCGTCGCCGGTCAGGCCCCGGCCGTCGTCCATCGCGACGCGCACCGCGGCAACCTCCAGGCCTCGCCGCAGCCGCAAATCCGCGCGCAGGATCCCCCGCCGCTGGAGAGCGACGAACCTCACGACGACCGCCTGAGCGATCTCGAGCTCACCGGCGTCGCGACGGCGCCCCCGTCGATGCCCCCGACGGCATCGCAAGGTGGCGGCGCGACTCCCCCCACGCGCCTGGGGAGGTCGTAGATGGACGAAGCGAAGGGCCTGTTCACGATCGTCAACCAGCTCGGGCTGCACGCGCGCGCGGCGACGAAGCTCGTGCAGCTCGCCTCGAAATACCCGTGCGAGGTGGAGATCACCCGCGAGGATCAGAGCGCGAACGGAAAGAGCGTCATGGGCGTCCTCTTGCTCTGCGGCTCGAGGGGGACGGTGCTCGAGGTGCGCGCGCGCGGCGAACGGGCGAACGAGTGCGTGCAGGCCATCGGAGAGCTCATCGCCGGCAAGTTCGGGGAGGCTCGATGAGCCAGCGCCCGCCGTCGCCGATACCGCCTCCGGGCGGCACCCGACCGCCGCCGAGCGACGCGAGCACGCCGCACGGCGTCGTGATCAAGGGCATCGCGGGCAGCCCGGGCGTCGCGGTCGGCCCGGCGCTCGTCGTCGGCGACATGAAGACGGCGTACGCGCGGCGGCACGTGTCGAGCGCGCAGATCGAGGCGGAGGTCGGCCGCCTGAAGCAAGCCGTGGAGGACGCCAAGCGCCACGTCCGCGAGGTGAGCGCGCGCATGCCTTCGAGCCCGCTCGAGACGAACGCGATCCTCGACGCGTACCTCACGATGATCGGCGACCCGATGCTCCTCGAGCGGGTCGAGCGCAAGATCCGGCAGGAGAAGAAGTGCGCCGAGTGGGCCGTGGCGCAGGCCTGCGACGACATATCGAAGATGTTCGGGCCGGCCGAGGCAGCCGAGCGCGACGCGTACATCGTCGAGCGCCGACACGACGTCGAGTTCGTGTGCGACCGGCTGCTGCGCGAGCTCACCGGCGACACCAAGCAGATGCTCCCCCGGCTGGATCAACCGATGGTCGTGATCGCGCGGGACCTGTCGCCGGCCGACACGGCGGGCATGGTGCGCGAGCCGGTGATCGCGTTCGTCACGGAGATAGGCACGCGCACCAGCCACACGGCCATCATGGCGCGCGCCCTGGAGATCCCGGCGGTCGTCGGCGTGGCCGAGGCGCTCAGCATCATCCGCACCGGCGATACGCTCATCGTCGACGGGCTGCGCGGCGAGATCGTCGTCAACCCGAACGAAATCACCATCGAGGAGGCCCGCGTGCGCGGCGCGCGTCACCTCGCCTTCGCGCGCGGCCTGCTCAGCGCACGCAACCAGCCTTGCGTCACGCGCGACGGCGAGCCGGTGAGCCTCAAGGCGAACGTCGAGCTCCCCGCGGAGGCGATCCTCGCGCTGGACCACGGCGCGGAGGGCATCGGCCTGTACCGCACGGAGTTCATCTACATCGACCGCACGACGATGCCGACGGAGGACGAGCAGTACGAGCTCTATCGCGCCGTCGTCGAGGCGGTCGCCCCGCGCCCGGTCACGCTGCGCACGTTCGACATCGGCGGCGACAAGTTCGCCTCGAGCTTCCAGCTGCCCGCCGAGATGAACCCCGCGCTCGGCCTGCGCGCGGTCCGTCTTGCGCTCTCGCGGCCGGACGTCTTCCTCACGCAGCTGCGCGCGATGCTCCGCGCGAGCGCGCACGGCGACCTGCGCATCATGGTCCCGATGGTCGCGAGCGTGCAGGAGCTGCGCGAGGTGCGGCGCCTGCTTGGCCGCGCGATGCAGGAGGTCGACAACGCCGGCCACCCGCGCGCGCGCCACATCCCGCTCGGCATCATGATCGAAGTCCCGAGCGCCGTCATCATGGCCGACGTCCTCGCGCGCGAGGCCGAGTTCTTCAGCATCGGCACGAACGACCTCATTCAGTACACGCTCGCGATCGACCGCGGCAACCGGTCGCTCGCTCCCCTCGCCTCGCCGTTCCACCCCGCCATCCTGCGCATGATCCGGCAGGTCGCGCGGGCCGCCGCCGCGCACGGGGTGCCCGTCGCCCTGTGCGGCGCGATGGCCAGCGATCCGCTCGCCGCCGTCCTGCTCGTCGGCCTGGGTCTGCGCGAGCTCTCGATGGAAGCGGCGGCGATCCCGGAGATCAAAGAGGCCCTTCGCCGCGTGACGACCGCCGACTGCGAGCGTACCGCCGAGGCGGCGCTCGCCCTCGACACGGCCGAGGCCGTCGAAGAGCTCATCGCGGGCACGTTCGCGCCGGGGCTCTTCGACCTCCTCATGGGCAGCGCCGAAGAGGGCTCCTATGGCGAAGCGGACACCGGCCGCGAGCCCATGCACACGATCCCCGACCGGGAGTAGCGCGCCGCCCTTGGTGTGACATCGGTCGTCGTCGCGGCGCAATGGGCTTCACGCGCGCTCGTTTCTGGTGCTACTAGGGGCCGCTTCGTGTGCAGCGCGCAGCGCGCGCATGCAGCCTCAGAGGAACGTTTCATGGAGCTTCGTCACAATGGTGGACGACGCGGCCCCGCCGTCGACGTGCGCCGAAAATCCGCCTTCTTCCTCGCGCCGGCGATCGCGTGCGCCGCGATCGCGCTCGCCCTCGCCGCGCCTGGATGCACGTCCGGCGGCGTCGGCGTGCAGTCGCCCTGCCCTCCCGGACAGACGTGCAACGTGCGCCTCACGCTGCTGCACACGGCCGACATCCACTCGCGCATCTTCCCGTACGACCTGCAGATCCTTCAGGTCGACTCCGAGCTCGGCCTCGGAACGCTCGACCAGGTGAAGAACGTCGGCGGCGTCGCCCGGCTCTCGTATCTCCTGCACCGCGAACGCGGTCACGCCGACCGCGTCCTGCACGTCGACTCCGGCGACATCT
>CALKVG010000468.1 GCA_937998045.1 uncultured Myxococcales bacterium | reverse complement strand
GATCTGGGCGACCCCGACCCCCGGTCCCCTCGCTTCCATCCTCACGCTCGATACGCCAGCCGCGACGCGCGCCTACTGGGCCTCCGTCGCCCTGGTCGTCGGCTCGCTCTTCGTCACGCGGCTTCTCCCTTGCGTCGATTACCCCCAGCACCTCGCGCTCAGCGACATTGCGCGGCGCCTGGGCGACCGCGCGGCGCCGGAACACGCCGAGTACTGGCTCAACTACTTCACGTACAACGGGCTCTTTCACATCGTCGTCGCGAAGCTCGGCGCGATCCTGCCGATCGAGCTCGCCGGCCGCCTCGTCGTGGGCGCCTCGCTCGCCGCGATGGCCGCGGCCGTGGTCGCGCTCGTGAAGACTCTCCGCCGGCCGGCGCTGCACGCGGCGCTGTTCACGCCGATCCTCTTCTCGTTCTCCGTCGGCTGGGGATTCGTGAACTACGTCCTGGCGACGACCATCGCGGCCTGGACGCTCGTCTTCGTCGCGCGCAGCGCGATCCGGCCGACCCTCGGCCGCTGCGCTGCGGTCGCGGTGCTCGGCCTGCTGTGCGCCGTCGCGCACGTCCTCGCGATGATGATCCTCTGCATCACCGCAGCCGTGCTGGCGCTCGAGATCGGATGGCGCGCCGCGCCTGCGTCGACTGCCTCGTCCCGCGGCGCCCGCTTGCGGCGCGCGTTCGTGCGCGCGGTGTTTGCGGCCGGGCCCCTCCTGATCGGGAGTGTCTACTGCATCGCCGTGTATCGCATGGAGTACGCGTGGAACCCGACGATGTATCGGGACCCGACGATGGAGGGCAGCGCCCCACCGCTCTGGGAGAAGGTGACCTGGTTCGGGGCGTTTGCGACCGAGCTGTTTCGCGACGCCAGCGACCAGGTGATCCTGTGGACCGCGATCGCCGTCATGGCCTTCTCGGTGTTCTTCGCCTGGCGCGGTCGGAAGGGCAGGCCCGCCCGCCCCGGGGGAGACGTTGCCCCTCCGGTGGTGGGCCCCTTCGTCGCGCTCACCGCGGCGTACTTCGCGACGCCGATGGTGCTCGTCGGGACGCACCTCATCTTTCCGCGCCTGGCGCAGTGGGCGGTTCTCGGCGCGGTCCTCGCGATGCCGCCGTTTCCACCGGAGGTCGCGCCGAGGGCTCGCCGCTGGATGGTCGGCCTGACGCTCGCCACCGGCATCAACGTGCTCGCGCACTGCTTTCTCTTCTCCTGGGAGACGAACGACGCCTCGCGCGTCATCGACGATCTGCCCCCGGGCGGCGCCGCGACGGCCGTCGTCTGGCAGCCCGGGACCATGGCCTTTCGCAACGGGATGCTGACGCACCTGGCGGCGTACTATGCGGCCCGCAAGCACGGGGAATGGGCGTTCGCGTTCGCGCGATACCTGAGCGTGCCGGTGCGCTTCAAGGACCACGCGCAGCCGGCCTGGCCGGCGCGCGGTTGGGAGTTCGACGCGTCGGCATACGATCCACGCTGCAAGTACGCGCGCGCTTTTCCCCTGGTCATCGTGCGCGCGCCTCCCGGCCTCCCTCGCGACGCGAGCGGCGAGCCCCGCGTGAGAAAGCTCGTCTTCGGGCGGGACGCCGACGCAGTGCGGCTCCTGTCGCACCACGGTCGCTTCTGGGCGTTCGACACCGCCGGCCTACCTGACGACGGGACGTTTTAGACGCCGCTCCCCAGGGCGGCCTTCTTCACTGGTCTACGGCCTGCACCCACTCCATGCGCGCGAGCGGCTCGTCGCCGCGGAAGACGACGAGCGGCGCCACGGCGCGGGCCACGTCGCGTACGGACTGCGGAAGCGCCTGCACGAGGGCGCGCGCCTGCGCGTCCTCGCCGCCGCCGCCGCCGCCCGCCAGCTGGATGACCTTGTCGAGGAGCGACTCGGCCTCGTGCGGCGCTTCGACGATCGGCGCGTCGTCGGGCAACCCCGCGGCGGTCCGCGCGGCCGCGAGCGCCTCGCGCAGCCCGCCCAGGTGGTCGACGAGGTGATGCTGGAGCGCCTGCTGACCGGTCCACACGCGGCCCCGGCCCACCGCGTCGATCTGCTCCCGCGGCAACCCCCGGCCCTCGCTCACGCGGTCGAGGAAGGTCGCGTAGAACTGGTCGACCT
This sequence comes from uncultured Myxococcales bacterium, assembly GCA_937998045.1. Classification (GTDB taxonomy): domain Bacteria; phylum Myxococcota_A; class Polyangia; order Polyangiales; family Polyangiaceae; genus Palsa-1150. The sequence goes on along the minus strand of CALKVG010000468.1, from coordinate 20,394 downwards.
TCCGCTCGAGCTCGCGCTCCTCGTCCGGCGTGAACGGCCGGAAGAAGGACTCGGCGTCGGCGCGCGGGGCCGTCTTGTACGTGTCGATGGTGACGCCGATCTTGCCGAGCAGGCCGCTGAGATCCGCCTTGCCATAGAAGACGCCGATCGATCCGGTGATGGTAAGCGGAAGGGCGAAGATGTTCTTGCTCGCGCTTGCGACGTAGTATCCGCCGCTGGCCGCGACGGTGCCCATCGAGACGACGAGCGGCTTGGCCTTGGCGAGCAACGACAGCTCCCGCCACATGACGTCGCTCGCGAGCGACGAGCCACCCGGGCTCTCGATGCGGAGGACTACCGCGCGCACAGAGCTGTCCTCACGCAGCTGCTTGACCGTCTCGGCGATCGAATACGACCCGACGAGTCGCATGTCGAGGAGCGGTATGTGCTGCGACCGCCCGTCGACGATGTCGCCCTCGAGGTACACGATGGCGACCTTACCCCGCCCGCCGAACGTGTCCGGCGCCACGGTCGGTTCGTCGTACTTCACGTACTGCACGTTGCGCCCGACGAGCTCCTTCGTCGCGCGCTCGACTTCGTCGTCGAACGCCGTCGTGTCGACGAAGCCCGCGTCGATCGCCTCCTTCGCGATGAATGGCCCCTTGCGCGTCTCCTCGCGGACGCGCTGCTCGCTCAGGTGCCTGTAGAGGGACTCGTTGCGAACGAAGATGGCCTCCTGCTGGCTCAGGATGTCCTCGTGGTCTGCGGCGGCGACGGGTCCGGCGTGCTCGTTCGTGAACTGCTCGGGTGCGGTCTTGTGCGGGCCGACGCGCACGAACTGCGCGCGAATGCCGAGGTTGTCGAGCAGGCCCTTCAAGTAGATGTATTGCGCCTTGAGGCCGGCGTAGCGCACTCCGCCCGCCGGATCGACGACGGTGCGATCGGCGTTCGCGCACACGTAGAGCGCCTTCGACCCGGCGTCCTCGAAAGAGCAGAGGACCTTCTTCTTGTGGGCCCGCAGGACGCGCAGCGCGTCCGCGAGCTCCTCGGCGTGCGCGAAGGAGTCCGCCGGCTCGGCGCGCAGCACGAGGGTCACCGCTTCGATGTCGGGCGCCTCCGCGATCTTCCACAGCTTGCGCAGCAGCGCGACGTGCCCGCGGGTGCCCGGTGTGCTCTCGAGCCGCAGGAACACCGCGCGCGCCGGCATCGGGATCCCCGGCTGCGTGTAGCCGGCGATCGAAAACGTCGCGTACTCGCCGGGCGTGCCGCCGCTTCCGAGCCCGTTGCCGAACAACGCGCCGCCTCCTGCCGATAGCCCGTCCCAGTGCAGCTCGAGCCCCGCCGTACCGAGGACTCCGCGCCGCGAGTCGTTCGGCAGGTGCGCGACTTCGATGCTGCCGAAGGCACGCCCGACCATCGGAACGTCGAAGGCGACCGTGCCGCGATCGGTCCACTGGTCGTTGCCCCCGGAGGCCTGCCAGTACGTGAGCTCCGCGCCGATCTCGACGGCCCGCGTGCCGGTGGGCCGGAACGCCATTGCGAGCGTGTAGCGGCCGTCGAGCACCGGGAAGCACTCGGGGGAGGTCTCGGCGCGCACCTGCCCGCAGGGCAGACCGGTCGCGTCCCGGACGAGCGAGGGGCTGGGGCGGTTGAAGTCGTGGGCCACGGCGGCGAATCCGAAGTGGGTGTTCGGGCGCCACGACAGGCCCGCGGTGATCCCGAAGAGGCCGTCGACGTATGCGTTCTGCGAGTACGCGCGCTCGAGCGACACGCCGAAGGACGCGCGCTCGCCGAGCTGACCCGCGAGACCCCACGTGGCCCACACGTAGTCGAAGCCGCGGAACGGAAAGCCGACGCCCGTCGTCTGCAGCGCCCCCCATGGCGGCTGGACGAGGTCGATGCGCAGCGCCGTCGACAGCCCGAAGAAGAGCGGTGTCGCCGCCTCCCAGGCGTGGCCGCAGCCGGTCTTCACCGCCTCGTCGGGGCAGCGCACCCACGTCCAGCGGAGCTCCGGCGCAGGCAGCCACGCCAGGTTCGCCGGGTTGAGGACGATCGCTTGCGATGTGTCGTCGCTCGCCGCGCTGCGCCCCGGGGCTGCGACGTGCTCGGCGCTCACCGGGAGCGGATCGGCGCGCGCAACCGAAGATGAAAGAAGCAGCCCGACACCACCAGCTCCAAGCACGCGTGCCAAGCGCATTCGCGATCGCCTTCTTTTCAGATGAGGGTAGCCATGTCGCGCAGCGTGGCGGCCTCGGCCTCGAACGCCTTCTTCACTTCCGCGACGATGAGCCTCTCGGCCACTTGCCGGACGACGCGCACGCGCAGCTCGAGCTCCCCGCGGACGACGCGGCGCGACCGCCCGTCTCCGAGCGACTCGATCTCGTAGGTTCCGTTGGCCGCAAAATACCGGCGCCACTCGGGCTTCACGTTCGGGACGATGCTCCAGCGCCCGCGGTGCCTCGGCATCTCGTAGACCGTGTGCTCGTCCCACGCGCCCATCTCGCGCGTAAGATAGCCGCGCGCGAACTGCGGAACATTCACGTTCGCCTGGTAATGCCACGTACGCTCGAGGACGCCTTGTTTCAGCGACCGGGAGCGCTCGGTGACCTTCTCGATCCCCACGCCGAGCCTGAGCACCTTGGCGCCGTACTTGTCGACGAGGCTGGGTGAGATTACGGCGAGCTCGAGGGCGTCGAGCGGGATGTCGAACTCGTGGGCGATCTCGAAGTGCACGGGGCCTGGCGAGCCAGGATACTCGATCGATCTGGATTTCTCACCTCGGCGCAGATGACCGGAGACGGAGCCCCGGCGCGCCGGGGGGACCTGCGTGCCGTCCCCGCGTGCCGGGGAGGAAAGGGCATGGAGCCGCCCCGGTCGTCAGCCAACGGCGACGACGACGTCGCGGGCGTGCACCGAGACGTGCCCCTTGGCCCAGACCACGATGGGGATGCTCACGGCCTCACGCCCGTCCGGCAGCTTCCACGGCGGCGTCGGCCGCGTCAGCTTGCGCGCGAGGAACGGCTCGTGCGCCACGACTTTGAGCGCCTGCTCGCGCGTGACGACCGACGTCGCGTGTCCGTCCGGCCCCAGCGAGAGGACCACGCCGGCGCACTGATCGAGCGGCTTGTTCACGGTCTTCTCGCGAATCCGCTCGAGGAGCTCGTCGCTCTGATCGTCCAGGAGCTTCCGGTGCTCCTCCCAGGCCGCCATGAGCGACTCGACTTGCACCGCCTCCTCGCCGACCGACGCGAACGCTTCGCCCTTCGCGAAGAGGAGGTGCGCCGGCAGGTTCACCGCCTCGGCCACGCGCCGCGTGACCGGCAGCGCCGGCTCGACGTCGAGGGACACGAGGCCGATGGCGAGCCTCGCTTCGACGATGATGTCCAGGCGGTCGGGCAACGACGGCTCCTGGAGAGCGGCGTGGATCGAGTGCCACGGCTTCGCCACGTCGATCGCCTGCTCGCGCGGCGCGATCTCGACGAGGTCTTCCTCGTCTCCCTCCACGGGCGACGTGAGAATGGCGGCGACCCATGTCTCGATGGGCGGCAGCTTGTCGTGCAGGATCTTGGCGACCAGCGCGGTCAGGCGTGGCTCGTAGCGGTCGATGAGGCGTTCGTGCTCCTTCGCGGCGTCGACGATGGCCTCCCGCGTCATCCCCGGCAGGTGCGACAGCACACGTGGTATCGCACGCGGCTGCGGGCTGCCGTCCTTCGTCGCCGGCGGCGAGCGTCGCAGCGGGATGATCTTGCGGCTCATGGTCGCCGTCACAGCATGCCACGCGCCTCCGCGACCGTGCGGATCTCGTGAGCCCTCTTTGCCAGTTCCTCGAAGTCTTTCACGGGCAAAAACCGCGCGTCGACCCCGTCCCGGGGGACGCGCAGGTACGCCGCGCGCATCGCCGACGTGAGCTCCTGAAGGAGGCGCTCGAACTGCACGGCGGTGCGCTCCCCGACCTTCTTCTCCACTTCGAACCAGCTCCAGCGAACGCGCGTGCCGGCCAGCGCCTCCGCGCGAACGAGGAACGTGTTCGTATTGAAGACGCGCACGGCCGAAGCATCGAAGCCCTTCGGGAGCCGGAACTCCTCGAGCACTTGCAGCCGGCGGACGACCTTCCCGACGTCGTCCTGCGCGTCGGCCCAGACGGGGATGCCTCCCTTGTCGCCCTCCACCTTCGGCGTGACCTCGCAGAGCAAGTCCGCGCCGCTCGCGACGAACGCGCCGAGGATCGATGCGTCGACGGCGGCGCCGAGGTTGTCGAGGTTCGCGATCCAGACGTATTTCCCGCCGCGCCCGACGAACGACGAGAGGAGCCCGGAGCGTCGCAGCGCATCGGGCAGGTCGCCGTGGCCGGGCGCGTACGTGCTCGGCCGTCCCTCGTCGTCGAGGAAGAGCTGCCCCTCGCGCGTCAGGCGCAGCCCGAGGTCCTGGGTGAACGTGGCGACGTGCGCCGGAGCGCCGCGGCGCGCGAGCTCCTCGCGGATCGGGCCGTTCGTCGGCTCGCTGGTCATCAGCCAGAGCGGCACGGGCGCCCCCGCGCGGCGCGACCAGGTCGCGTTCTCGTTCAGGCGCAGCTCGAGGAACGAGTGCCCGTCGAAGGCCTCGACGAGCGCCTTGACGACGCCGCCCATGCGCGTCGCCATCCCACCCGCCATGACGCAGAAGGCGAGCTCCCCGCGGCGGATGGCCTCGAGCCCCTGCGCCGCAAGGCGCTCGTACTCGGGCGTGCCCCGCAACGGAGCGTCGATCACGTCGCCGGGGTGCGGCGGCTCGACGAGGCCGCGGATGCGGTTGCGCTCGTCGCGATCGCCTCCGCCGGCTCCGTGCGCGCGCGATCGCAGCGAGGCCGCGAACATGGCGAGGCGCTCGGCGTCGAAGCCGGCGGCGTCGAGGCGTGCGCGAAGCGTGGGGGAGAGGGCGGCGAGCTCGGACTGCAGAGTGGAATCGCTCATGGGGTGGTCGGTGGGATGGGCGAGGGGAGGAGGGGATTGCGCGAGCTCACGCATGCGAGCGAGCGTCAGGGATGGTAAGCTCGAGCGTCCTCAGGAAGAAGACCGGCACGTAGCGAACCGGCCAGAGGGGGCAAGGGTCCTGCCATGACGAACGCGCTCCTCGCGAGTATCTCCGCGGCGCTGGTCGTCATCGCCGCGCCGGGGTGTGTCGTCGAGACCGTCACCGCGCTGCCCGTCGGAGTCGCGGTGAGCGGACCCCCGCCAGAGCCCGTGGTGGAGCGCCAGCCGCCGCCTCCGCCGGGGGCGCGCGCCATTTGGGTCGCCGGCTACTGGCACTGGACGGGAATGCAGTACACGTGGATCCCCGGTCATTGGGAGGTCGCGCCCGCGGGGACGCAGTGGCGAGCACCGCACTACCTCCTGCGCGACGGAACGTATTTCTACGAGCCCGGCGGCTGGACCGTGGCGCGCTGACCGACGATGCCTCGCGCACCTCGCCCACGACCCCCCGCTCCACTGCCGGTCCACGTCCCCTGGCTAGCTCGCCCGGCGCGCCTGGCCTGCCTTGTCGCCCTTGCCCTGGCGACATCCGAGCCGGCGGCGGCTCGTCCGGGCGATCACCCGGCGCCGCTCGTCCACGAGCCCATCCCGCCCGACGCTCGCGAAGACCTCGCCCTGCGCGTCGCCCTCGACGGCGACCTGCCCGCCGCCATCCAGACCCCGAGCGGGCTCGTTTCGGCGCCCGATCCGCGGCAAGCGCTTCCGTCGATGGGCGCCGCCTACGGCGCCACCGGCCAGGACTCGTTCGCCCCCGATCGCAACACGAAGCGGCCCGAGGTAACCGGCTACGACGAACCGTTCACGCCGTCGACCGCGCCCTTCAAGCGGCTCGAGGCATACGACGCCGTGCGGTCCAACTACGCGCTCTCCGTCCGGGACACGCGGCTCACCGCCGTGTCGATCAACTCCGCAGTGACCGCCGACGACGATGCATTCTTCGCGGACCTCGTGCTCGACCTCACCCCGGACGGCAACGTGCGCATCCCGAGCGTGGGCCCCGGCGCGCGCATCGTGCGCGCGCGCCTGGGCGTGGGCGATCAGGACGTCGCGTTCCGGGTGGTGCGCGACGGAGCGGACAACTGGTTCGTGCAGGCGCCGTCGGCGCGGCCCGGCCTGCGCGCCCGGCTCGTCATGGAGGTCGCGATCCCGCGGGCGGCGTTCGGCGGGCAGATCGCCGACCACACCTGGGCCGAGCTGCCGATCGTCCCTCCCCTGCCCGAAAACGTCGCGCGCGAGGCCGCGGACGTGCGGGCCGCGATCGGCGTGAGCCGGGCGATGTCGCCGCGCGAGGCGGTCGCCCAGCTGGTCGAGTACTTCCGCACGTTCGCCGACTCCGAGGAGCCGCCGCAGGGGCGAGGCAGCGTCTACCTGGACCTCGCGCTCTCGCGCAAGGGCGTGTGCCGTCACCGCGCGTTCGCGTTCCTCGTCACGGCGCAGAGCCTCGGCATCCCCGCGCGCATGGTCCTCAACGAGGCGCACGCCTGGGTCGAGGTGCACGACGGGAACCTGTGGCGGCGCATCGACCTCGGCGGCGCCGGGCGCATGGCCGAGCAGACATCCCGCGCGGCGGCGGACAAGCCGGCGCACCGGCCGCCTCCGGACGCGTTCGCGTGGCCGCAGAACGCCGGGCGCGGGGACGACATGATTGCCGACGCGCGATCCCGGCTCGGCGGCGGGGCGTCGCCCGCCGGCGACGGAGACGGCGCCGATCCCGCCGGCGACGGCCGCCCCGGAGAAGGCGGGTCGGGCGCTGCGGCCGTGTCGTCCGCGAGCGTGCGCTCGTCCGATCGCGACGAGCGTCCTGCCTCGACGGTCACGCTTCGCGTGGGCGATCCCGACGCCCACCGCGGGCTGCCGCTCCACGTGAGCGGCGCGGTGCACGCCGACGGCGAGGCGTGCGCTCACGTCGCGGTCGACCTCTGGCTGCGTGACGTGAAGACGTCGCGCACGCTCCCGCTCGGCACCGCCGCGACGGGCGACGACGGCGCGTTCGCCGACGGCATCGTCGTCCCCGCCGGGACGCCGCTCGGCGACTACGACATCGTCGCCCGCAGCCACGGGAGTGCCCAGTGCGCCGACGGATCGTCGAACTGACGCGACGTGCTATCTACGTCCGAAAGAGTGGCCCCTCCGTTTCGTCGCTTCGAAGGCACCACCGGCTATCTCACGAACGAGTCGCTCGAGGCTGCGGTCAACTGCGCGCTCGCCCTCGAGCGGCCGCTCCTCGTGAAGGGCGAGCCTGGCACCGGCAAGACGCTCCTCGCGCAGGCCGTGGCGGAGTCCCTCTCGCTCGAGCTCATTCACTGGCCGGTCAAGTCGACGACCCGCGCCCAGGACGGCCTCTACGTCTACGACACCGTGCAGCGCCTTTACGACGCCCGCTTCGGCGACGGCGACGTCAAGGACATCCGGCGCTACATCCGCCTCGGCCCGCTCGGGCAGGCGTTCACGGCACCCGAGCGGCGCGTTCTCCTCATCGATGAGGTGGACAAGGCCGACCTCGAGTTTCCGAACGACCTGCTCCACGAGCTCGATCGCATGCGCTTCGTCATCCCGGAGACCGGGGACGAAGTCGTCGCCACCCAGCGCCCGATCGTGGTCATCACGTCCAACAACGAGAAAGAGCTGCCGGACGCCTTTCTGCGGCGGTGCGTCTTCCACTTCATCGACTTCCCCGACGCGGAGCTCATGAAGCGCATCGTGCGCGTGCACCATCCGCGGGTGGACGACGCCCTCGTCGACCAGGCGGTCGTCGCGTTCTACGAGCTTCGCGGTGTCCAGCGCCTGCGCAAGCGACCGTCCACGAGCGAGCTGGTCGACTGGATCACGGTCCTCATGGAGTCGGGCGTCGCGCGGGAGCGCCTCGTGCGCGAGCTGCCCTTTCTCGGGGTTCTGCTCAAGAAGGAGCAGGATGTCGAGCTCCTGCGAAGCCTGCGCACCGCGTCGGGCGGCGGCCGGCGCTGATCCTGTTGCAGGACAATGAGGGGCGCACAGCGCTTGCGCCTGTTCGCGGCTGCCCACTAGGATGCGCCTCCCTCAGGCATCCGGAGGCAAACTGTGCGATTTCCGATGGGTTCCGCGTTCCTCGTGCCGGCGATGGTGGCCGCCGTCGCGTGCGGCAGCAGCACCGGCTCGTCGGCGCCAGCCGACGCCGGGTCGACGGCCTGCACCGACACGCTGGGGAACATCTTCGCCAAGAGCCAGTGTCCGGCGGACTCCAGCGGGAAAGCCCTCCTCTACGAGCAGGCGATCACGACCACGTGCGCCAGCCAGGGGCTGAGCACAGGGCAGATCCTCTACGGCCAGTGCCTGGATTACCTGGTCTGGGAACAGGACAACGACAACACCGGCAACAGCTTTTCCAAGTGTTTCTACGACGTGAGCAGTCACGCCCTGGTCGGCATTCTCTTCAGCGACGGAATGCAGGATCAGTGCGGGGGCAAGTCGCTCACCGTCCAGGCCGGGGTCGGCACCGACGCGAAGTGCATCATCTCCGGACTGACCTCGGGCGGAGGGGGCAATGTGCAGTCCTGCAGCCCGATGCCCGAGGGGGGGAGCGACGCGGCGCGGGAGTAGTCGTCGCGAGTATTGCGCCCAACGCGACCGCGACTCTGGACACTACCGCGAGATGGGGAGGCGCTTCTTGCCCCCCGGGCCGCCGCTGCGATCGATGACCGGCCCTCCGTAGTCCTCCTCGTGGGCTTCTTCGCAGCGCTCGAGGACGCGCTCGGCGACGCTGGCGAACGCCTTCGATACGTCGCTCGCGGGGGCGGCCTGCACGACCGGCGTGCCCTTGTCTCCCCACTCGCGCACGCTCGGGTCGAGCGGCACCTGCCCGAGCAGCGGCGCCTCGGCGAAGTCGGCCACCGCCTGGCCGCCTCCCTTGCCGAAGAGCTCGTGGCGGACGCCTGCACTGTCGACGAACCAGCTCATGTTCTCGACGACCCCGAGGATGGGGATGTTGACCTTCCTGCACATCGAGACCGACTTGTAAACGTCGTCGGTCGCGACGGCCTGCGGAGTCGTGACGACGACGGCGCCGGTGACCTTGACCTTCTGCGAGAGCGTGAGCGCCACATCGCCCGTGCCGGGCGGCAGGTCGATGACGAGGAAGTCCAGCTCACCCCAGCCCACGTCCTTCATGAACTGCTGGAGCGCGCCGTGCAGCATCGGCCCCCGCCAGATGACCGCGGCCTTCGGGTCCTCGAGGAGGAAACCGATCGACATGAGCTTGATGCCGAACCGCGCGAGCGGCTCGATCGTCTTGCCGTCGAGCGAGACCGGCCGCCCCATGACTCCGAGCATCGTCGGAATGGATGGGCCGTAGATGTCGGCGTCGAGCAGGCCGACGCGCCAGCCGGCCCTCGACAGCGACATCGCGAGGTTCGTCGCGACCGAGCTCTTGCCAACGCCGCCCTTGCCGCTGACGACGAGCACGACGTTCTTCACGCCGGGCAGGGGATCGTCCGGGCCGATGGGGCGCGTGCGCAGTTCGTGGGGAGGTGCGGCGGGCGGAGCTTCGGGCATGGGAGTCGAGCGTCTCTCTAGCGCGGCTTCCCGCAGTAGCCAAAGAGGGCCGGAGCCAAAGCGGCAGGAGCCGAAGCGGCAGGAGCCGAAGGGGGCAGGAGCCGAAGCGGCAGGAGCCGAAGCGGCAGGAGCCGAAGGGGGCAGGAGCCGAAGGGGCAACGACGGCCTGGTCGAAGGCGTAATCGCCCGCGTGCGGGTGCCACGGCCTAATCGTCCGGGTGCCACGGATAAAGGAGCGCCGCCGTGTCGCCGTAGTGCCTGCGCATTCCGTGCAGACTCGACTCCAAGTTGCACATCTGCTCGAAGCACTTGTCCTTGTCGCGATCCTTTCCGAAGCAGATCGCGATGCACAAGAGCCGCCGCGCCGCCCGTTCTAAGCACTGTACGGCCTTGCGCATGCACTCCGTGCCGAGCTTGGTCAGCCTCACTCGACGCTGACGCTTGTCCACAAAACAGCGGCTGCGCTCCACGAGCCCGCGCTTCTCGAGCGACTGGAGCATCCGGCTGACGACCGACTTGCATACGCCGAGCTGCCGCCGAAGCTCGCTTTGCTGGAAGGTGTCCCCGATCCAGCACTGCCGCCGACCGCCGAACAGCAGGTGCATGAGGTCGTAGCGCGCCGCTGTCAGTCCGAATGTCTTGAGCGGCTTCCGCAAGATTCGTAGCACCGCGTAGTGGGCCCGTTTGGTCGAGAAGAAGTGCGCATTCATTCGCGTCCTGCTGGCGGTCGCCTGAGCAGCCTTCGTGCCAGCCCATGCGTCTGCGTCGAGCACCAGGCGGCCTCCCTTGCGCGCCGCCCAGGCCCCCCAAAAAAAGGCGAGATCGTTCGCATGGCAACGATCCCCGAGCTTTTGAGGGGTCATGGTGGCCGTGCAATGGGCGACCCCCAGGCTGTCCCGGACGGTTTCGGGTGTGTCCTGGGGCCGTGCCCCCGGGGACGGTGTTCCTGGGACGGTGTGCCGGACAATGGGGCCGCGGATCGCGGGCGCAGGCGGGCCGGCTCTTTCTGAAGAGGCGACCCCGAGCGACTTTCGCCCCAAGCGCGCCCTAAGCGGCGTTCGTCCTAGCGGCCTTCGTGCACGACCAGCAGCTTGCGCTCGGTCATCTCTTCGATCGCGAAGCGAACCCCCTCCCGGCCGAGGCCGGAGTCGCGCGTCCCGCCGTAGGGCATCGAGTCCACGCGGAAGGTGGGGGTATCGCCCACGACCAGTCCGCCGACATGGAGGCGCGCGAACGCCTCGGCGATGCGCGCGCGCGAATCGGTGAAGATGCCCGCCTGCAGCCCGTAGCGCGTCTCGTCCGCCATCGCGAGCGCCTCGTCCCACGAGTCGTAGCGGTGGACCGTCAGCACCGGGCCGAAGACCTCCTCGTCGACGACTTTGAGGCCGCGCCCCGCGCCGTCCAGCTCGAGCACCGTCGGCCAGTATCGATTGCCGTCGCGGCGCCCGCCGCAGAGGACGCGCGCCCCGGCGCGGGCGGCCTCTTCCACCCAGCTCTCCACGCGCACCGCGTTCGCCTCGTCGATCATCGGTCCGCACAGGGCGGTCGGGTCAAGCGGCGACGAGGGCTCGAGCGCGCGCGCTCGCTCGACGATCCGCTCGATGAAGCGTGCGGCGATCGGCCGGTGCAGGTAGAGGCGCTGCACCTTGATGCAAACCTGGCCGGCGTACCCGAAGGCTCCCGACACGACGCGGTCGCACGCCCAGTCGAGCGGCGCGTCGTCGTGGACGATCGCAGCGGCGTTGCCGCCGAGCTCGAGGAGGACGCGCTTTTTGCCCGCGATCGACTTGAGGTGCCAGCCCACCTTCGCGCTGCCCGTGAAGGACAGCGTCGCGAAGCGGTCGTCGCGGACGAGCCTCTCGGCGATTGCCACGTCGCAGGGGAGGACCTGCACGGCGTCGTCCGGCGCACCGGCGAGGCGGATGCATTCGGCGAGCAGGAGCGAGGTGAGCGGCGCCTGCGGGGGCGGCTTGAGGACGACCGAGCAGCCGCACGCGAGCGCGGGGGCGATCTTGTGCGCGACGAGGTTCAGCGGGAAGTTGAACGGCGCGATGGCGATGACCGGGCCGGCCGGCACGCGCGTCCAGCCGCCCGAGTAGCCGCGCGCCGACGCCGTGATGTCGAGCGGCATCGTCTCGCCGAGGAGGCGCGTGGCCTCCTCGGCGCCGATCTCGAAGGTGGAGACCGCGCGCGCCACCTCGGCGCGAGCGAACGCGATGGGCTTGCCCGCCTCGCGCGCGATGAGCTCCGCGAACGAGTTCTGGCGCTCGAGCACCTCCTGCGCGACGCGCGCGAGGACTCGCTTGCGCTCGTAGCTCGTACGCGCGCGCATTCGCTCGAAGGCCGCCACGCTCGCGGCGACGGCCTCCTGGGCCCGCGTCTCGTCCGCGAGGACGACACGCCCGACCTCGTGGCCCGACCACGGCTCGCGCACGACCATCGTGGGGCCCTGATCGACGCGGCGCGAGGCGACGTGGAGCGCGCCGTCCGGCAGCGTTCCGTCGGTCCTTTGAGCGATCATGGCGAGATCGTTAGCCTGGCAACGACCCGCCCGGAAGACCCCTTACATATCGCTCCCCTTTACATATCGCTCGAGGTCGCCTGCCCTTGGATGCTCGCGCTCGCCGAGACGGACACGCTGACGCTCGCCTGGATCTGCACGGCGGCCTGCGCCTCCGTCGCCAGGCACAGGGCGCCGTCGGTCCCGAACTTGACGGCCAGGTTCCCCGCCTCGCCGATCACTTGCACCGACGCAGGGGCGAGCGTCGCGGTCCAGTTCACCGCGTCGGCGATGTCCGCCAGGTGCGCGTTGTAGGACGCGGCGAGCGCGTCGTCGCCGGTGATGGTGACCGTGGCCTGCGGCGGCGGGCAGTTGACGGTGAGCTGCGCCTGCGCATTGCAGTCGGCGCTGCACTGCGCGGCGGCGCTGCAGTTGAGCTGTCCCTGGCAGCTCGGCGGGCTGGCGGTCGCGGAGCAGTTGCCGTGGCAAGTGCCGTTGCACATAGCCATCGGCGCCGTGTACTTGCACGTCCCGCTGCACGAGCCCATGCACGAGCCCTGCACCTTCGCCGTGCACGATCCCATGCACATGGCGCTGCACTGCCCGCCGGAGAACTTCCCCGTGCACTGCGCCTGGCAGGAGCCGGTCGCCATCGCGCTGCACGTTCCGCTGCACTTGCCCGAGCACGACGCCCCGGCCGGCGGCGTGGTGGTGCCGTCACACATTCCGGAGCACATCCCGCCGCAGGTGCCGCTGAACATTGCCGTACAACCGGCGTCGCACGAGCCTTGCCACATCGGCGCCGTGCAGGTGCCGGAGCACTCGCCGCTGCACTGCGCGTTGCCCATTACCGAGCACGAGCCGTCGCACTCTCCCATGCACGACACGCTGGGCGCCGTCACGTCGCACTCGGCGTCGCACGTCCCCATGCACTGCACGACGAGCTGGCCGGGCTGGCAGGAGGCCTTGACGTCGCAGCTGGCGCTCGCCGCGCAAGACGCCTGACAGGTCGCCTGGGCGTTTAGATCCACGCTGCACGTGAACGGAATGTCGAGCGTGATCGTGACGCCGCTGCTCAGGTCCATCGACAGGTAGCCATTGAGCGTTTTGCAGGCCGCGTCCGCGGTCGCTCCCATGGGCAGCCCGAGGTCCGCGTTGATCTCGTTGCAGACGTTCAACCACTTGCCTTCGACCGTTTGCGCCGTCGAATCGAGCTTGTTGACCGCGTCGGTGTACGACTTGATGCCCGCCTGGGCGGACGCTCCGAGGTTGTTGCACGCCGCCTGCGCCGCCGCGGCGCTGCAACCGCCGCTCGTCAGCGCCGCGCCGAGGACCGTCGCCGCGAGGACCAGACCCGGCACGTACATTTTGGACTTCCGATTGCCCATATGAAGCTCTCCTTAGGTCACCGTTCGAGGCACCCCCACGAGCGGACCCCGACAAAGGACTGACGAGGCACGCACTATCTCAATGCAATCTTACGGCTGGGTCCGCGTCGAGCGCCAGCCGGCGAGTGGGGTGCACACCGGCCCCACATTGCCCTTACGAGCCGGCGGCGTTGCGACGATTTCTCAGCGACTGGCCGTCCAGCAGCCGGGGATCGGCATCCCTCCGAGCTGCACGAGACCCACGCACTGGTTCACAGGCGCGAAGGAGCTCGCCATCGTCGTGCACGCGACCTGCGATCCTGGGGCGCCGGTCTTGCTCGGGCACGCGCCGCTCGCGCTGCACGTGCCTTTGGCGGCCTGGCTGCAGAAGCGCTCACCGGAGTACTCCTCCAGCAGGCAAAAGCCGCCGCCCGTGCAGTCGGCGTCCGACCGGCAGGGAGAGCACAGCGTCCCGTCGCCCTTGCAGACGCCCGCTCGCGGTGTGCAGTACGCCGTGTTGCTGTTCTGGCAGTGCTGGTCCTGGCCCGCGCAGTCGGCGTCGCTCCCGCACTCGGGGGCGCACACGCCCATCGTCGGGCCGCTGCCGGCGTCCGCCGCGATCGCGCCGAAGTCGCAGTGCTGCGCGAAATCCTGCGCGCTCAGCGGGCAATCTTCGTCGCGCGCGCACGGCTGCGCGGCGTTCCCCGGGAGGCACACCCTCCAGTGTGGATTGCACGCCGCGTCCCCGTTGCAGTTGGCGGACGTCGAGCAACGCGGCGTGCAGTACCCGTTCCCCTGATTGTCGGCGATGCAATACTGCGCGAGCCCGTCGGCCGTGGGCGCGCAATCGTGGTCGAGCTGGCACGGCGCGCAGTAGGCGCGCGGCAGGCAAACCGCCCGCGTCTTCCCGAACGTGACGTTCGTCGTCGTCACGTTGGGCGCGTCGTTTACCGTGGCGCACCACCAGCCGCCGGGGCAATCGCTGTCGCCCAGGCAACCGAACTGCGTGCAGAAAGCGTTCGCGTCCGTGGGCGAGATCCCGTAGCACCCGAAGGCGTTATTCAGGTCGCACGCGGGGTTGTGTCCCTCGCCCTTCGTCGGCGAGCACGGCGATCCCCAGTCGCCGACGCCCCCGTCAGCCGGGGTGAACTGGAGCGTGTTCTCGACGCACCAGCTCTTCGGGCGCCCGTCGTTGCAGTAATACCCGACGGGGCAGCTCTGCTCCGTGCACACGAGATGGCAGCTTGGCCCGCTGCCCGAGCCGTCGTCGATGCAGTCGTTGCCGGGCCCACATTGCGCTGGATCACACTTCGGCGCATTCGACGACTTCGAAGAGCACGCCACCCACGGAGCGAGCATGAGCCCCGCCGCGGCGAGCGCGCGCACGACCCGGCTCCCGAAGGCGCTGCTGCGCGCCCAAGAACTCGCCCGAGAACTCTCCCAAGAAGTCCGAGGAGAAGCCCAGGCTGAGGCGACGGGACGCTTCATTTTCAAACCTACACTCCACGTCTAGAGGCCACGTCCGAGCGTTCGCCCCACACACGTCTCTCGACGCATGCCAGGCTTGATCCGCGGTCGGGCGAAGATACGCTCCCCTTGCTTACGTACAAGCCTTTCGCCACGTTTGAGGGAGATTGGAACCATGAGGGCCTACGCCATAACATCCACCGCCCTGCTCGGTCTCGTTTCGGGCATCGCCTGCGGCAGCTCGACCGACGCCCCGAAGGCCGGGTCCTCGTGCAACCCCACCTGCGCGGACGGCGGGACGCCGAGCGGCGTTGCGCCGCCGACCAGCGGCCACAACGTCAACCCCGACGGGGTGGCGTATCCCGTTCCTGCGGGCGGGTACGGCCACAGTCCCCGGAGCGGCAACATCCGGGGCAACGTCATCCAGAACTTCAAGTTCCTCGGTTACCCCGATCCGACGAACACGTCGTCGGGCCTGCAGACGATCTCGCTCGCGGACTATTACGACCCCTGCCAGAAGCGCTACAAGCTCTTGCACCTCACGGTGGCCGGTGTCTGGTGCACCCCGTGCAACATGGAGACGGACGCCATCGTCGCCGCCAAGTCGCAGCTCGCCAGCGAAAACATCATCGTGCTGCAGGCGCTCGACGACGGGCCGGTGATGGGCACTCCGGCAGGTGTCCGCGACCTGAACAACTGGCTCAACCTCCACCACCCGACGTTTCCGGAGATGCTCGATCCCGGTCTCTACAACCTCGGCGGCTTCTTCAACGCGAGCGCGATCCCGTGGAACGCCGACATCGACGTCCGCACGATGGAGATCCTCACGTCCTCGGTCGGAGAGGAGGATCCGACGACCGACTTCATCGCTCCCCTCGCTCTTGTCACGCCGTCGGGCACGTCGGGGCAGCCTGGCTACTCCATCCCCGTCACGTGCAAGTGAAGTCCGCTCTCTGCGCGGCCGTCGCCGCTCTCGCGCTCGCGCCTTCCGCTTGCGGACCCACCGAGTCGGCGCAGTCACCGTCCGCCGCCGGCGGGAACTCCGCCGCGGGCACGATCGCGCCGGATTTCACCGGGCGCGACCTGCAAGGCAAGACGTTCCGCCTGAGCGATCACCTCGGCAAGGACGTCATCCTGCTCGACTTCTGGTCGACGTTCTGCGAGCCCTGCAAGGCCGAGTTCCCGCACCTGCGAACGATGTACGCAGACGCCCGCACCAAGGGGCTCCTCGTCGTCGCCGTCGCGATGGACGGCCCCGAGACCGTCGCGGACGTCCCGGCGTTCGTGAAGCGCATGGACATAAACTTCCCGGTCGTCGTCGACGACGACTCGCGCATCGCGAGCCTCTACAACCCGAAGAAGTCGATGCCGCTCAGTGTCCTCATCGAGAAGAGCGGTCGCATCGCCGTCGTGCGCGAGGGGTACAACCCCGGCGACGAGAAGCTCGTCGCGGCGGACGTCGC
The DNA here is from genome assembly GCA_937998045.1 of uncultured Myxococcales bacterium. Lineage (GTDB taxonomy): Bacteria > Myxococcota_A > Polyangia > Polyangiales > Polyangiaceae > Palsa-1150. The sequence goes on along the minus strand of CALKVG010000468.1, from coordinate 4,082 downwards.
CAAGGCGCTCGACCAAGCCGCCGCCGCTCATTAGTCCCGCTCGGCCCGGCTCCGCCTGCCGAAATTCTTTGACCGCGTGAGCGGCGCGCTCCAACGTGGCGCCCCGGTGAGTGCGACGAGGAAGGGGGTCGGCGTGGCGTCGCTCGCCGCGACGGCCGCGGGGCTCTGGGCGGGTTCCGCGCGCGCGGTCGACGTCGGCGAGATCCGCGGACAGGACATCCAGCTGGACGTGACCGAGACGAGCATCGTCGCGCAGCGCTTCGACAAGCGCGACAACGAGCTCCCGCAAGACAGCGGGTGGGGCGACTGGATCAACCGCCTCGACGCGTCGCTGCGCTGGGAGCGATGGACGGCCGGGATGCGCCTCGACTCCACGATCTACTGGCGCCGCCCCGTCGACAATCCCAACTTCGTCGATCTCACGCCGGCCGAGCAGGCGAACGTGCAGGTCGACAACGAGTCGCGCTACCAGAACTCGATCTATCCGGCCAAGCTCTGGGTCACGTACTCCGCGCCCGGGATCGAGGTCACCGCCGGCGACGCGTACGTCCAGTTCGGTCGCGGTCTCACGCTGTCGATGCGCAAGATCGACGAGCTCGGGATCGACACGACCGTGCGCGGCGCGAAGGTGCAGGTCCAGGAGGACCCCTTCGCGTTCACCCTCGTCGCCGGGTTCGGCAACCCGTCGCGCGTCGACGAGGCCACCGGGCGCGTCCTCTTCCCCACGCAGAGTCTCGTCATGGGCGACCGCCGCGCGGCCGTCTTCGGGAGCGATCGCCTGGTCGGCGCCGAGATCCAGGCCGGCCGCGGCCTGCCCGTCACGCTCTCGACGCACGCCGTCCGCTTCACGCGGTGCGCGCCGTACCAATACGACTCGAACGGCGAAATCGTCACCGACTTCTTCGCCAACCCGGGCAGCGCCACGTTCGGGTCGTGCGACCCCGCGGACACCGCGCAGTGGCTCCACCAGGTCGGCAACATCCCGCCGTCGCTCGGCGCGAGCGAGGTCACGATGGGCGGCCAATCGCTCGAGGTCCCCAGCTTGTGGGGACACGGGAAGCTCTACGTCGAGGTCGCCGCGCAGCAGCGGCACAACGACGTCCCCTCGCAGAACCTCAACGGCGACGGCAACGCGCTCTACGGCGCGCTCTCCGTGGACGCCGACCCGGTCACGACGACGCTCGAGGTGAAGAGCAACCGCAACTTCTACGTGGTGCCGGCGAGCGTCGACCCGAACCGCGCCGGCGAGTTCTCCGTCGTGGCGTACTCGTTCTTGCCGCCGGCGGAGACCTTCAACATGATCGACGCCGAGGGCGTCGGGAACTTCAACGCGTGCGTCGACGGCGGCAGGCTGCGCGCCGACGTGGCGATCACGAAGGACCTCTCCCTTTACGGTCAGGGCATCTACGCCTACAGCAAGTCCGAGCAGAGCGCGGGCGGCTGCGACGCGCTCGGCCGCACGCTCTCGCAGATCCCCGCCAACCGCGTAGAAGACACGGTGTGGGACGGCATCGCCGGCGCCGAGTGGTACTTCGACGACAAGCTGTCGCACGTCTTCGCGTGGGCCGGCGCGCGCGACGACACCACCGCCGACGGCAACTGGTCGTACCGCGAGCAGCACGTCGAGTACTCGATCGCGAAATACCTCGGCGGCCCCTGGTCGCTCGAGGTGCAGGGCCGCCACCGCCGGCGGCGCGAGCAGAACCTCAACGTCGACCCGACGACGTACGTCGCCAACTGGTGGGTCGAGGGCGAGAACTACGTCGCCGTCCGCATGGCCCCCAAATGGGTCATAACGCAAGGCTTCGAGTACATGACGCAGACGGGCCAGCCCCTTCTCTATTTCAACGGCGCCCTCCTCTACAAGTTCACCAGCAGCTCGAACGTGCGCCTCTTCGTCGGCCAGCAGCGCGGCGCCTTCCGCTGCGCCAGCGGCATCTGCCGCTTCTTCCCCCCCTTCGAAGGCGCCCGCGCGGAGCTCACCCTCCGCTTCTAGGAAACGGCGTCGCGGGCCTCCTCTGAAGCCGGCGACGGAGCGGCGACCGCGGGCGCCGCGACGCTAGCGCGGGAACGCGGCCGCGTTGCCGCCGTCGACCGTGACGATGCAGCCGGTCGTGGCGCGGGCCGTGGCGAGGTAGACGAACGCGTCGGCGACGTCGGTCGCGCCGACCTCGCGCGAGAGGAGGTTCGCGCGAAAGTAGTCGTCCACGGAGAGGCCGCGGGCCTTGGCGCGCGATTCGAGGACGCCGCCCGCGAAGAGCTGCGTGCGGATGCGATCGGCGTTCACCGCGTTGGAGCGGACTCTCTGCCCGCCGAGGTCGACCGCGTACTGCCGCATGAGCGCCACGAGCGCCGTCTTCGCGACGGCGTACGGCCCGAAGCCCGGCCCCGGGTTGAACGCGCTCTTGCTCGCGTTGAAGAGGAGGCACCCGCCGCGGCCCTGCCGGGTCATCGTCTCGACGGCGAGGCGCGCCACCCGCGCGTGCGACAGGCAGTTGAGATCGATCGACTCGCGCAGCGCCGCCTCTCCCTCGGGCGTCTCGAGGTGACCCTCGGGCGCGTTCCCCGCGTTCGACACGACGACGTCGATTCCGCCCCATGCGCTCACCGTGCGCGCGAACGCGGCCTTCACCTGGTCCTCGACGCGTACGTCGGCGACGATCATCAGGACGCGCTCCTTGCGCCCCTTGGTCGAGTCTGCGCCCGCCCCGGCGGGCGACGCCAGCCCCTCGGCCGCCGGCACGAGCGCGTCGAAGTCCGAGTCGACCAGCGCGACGTGCGCGCCCGCCGCGAGGAGGCGCTCGGCCGTCGCGTGCCCGATGCCGCTCGCCGCCCCCGTCACGAGCGCGACGCTGCGCGCGAGCGGCGCCTTCGCCTGCGCCTTGAGCTTCGCCTGCTCGAGACTCCAGTACTCGACGTCGAAGAGGTCCGACCGCGAGCACGGCATGTACGACCCCACGTCCGCCGCGTTCGTCATCACGTCGATCGTGTGCTCGTAAATGTCGAGCGCGATGTCCGCCTCGCGCGCGGTCGATCCCACCGCGCAGATGCCGAGCCCCGGCAAGAGGACGACCCGCGGCCACGGATCGAGCTTTTTCCGCGTGACGTTCTTCGCGCGCGCCATCTCCTCGAAGTACGTGTCGTACTTGCGCGCGTACTCGGTGATCGCCGCCTCGAACTGCGTCGAGAGGCGCGGGCCGTCGCCGTACGTCGGCCGCTGCACGAATAGCGCCGTCGGCTTCGTCCGTAGGACGTGATCCGGCGTCGCGCACCCCTTCGACACGAGCTCGATCGCGTCGCGCCGCTCGAGGAAACTGAGGATCGTCGGCGTCGACCGCGTCCGCAGGATGGGCCCGCGCTCCGGCGCGTCGTCGGCGAGCTTCGCCAGCCCCCCGCGCAGGCGCGGGAGCACCGACGTCTCCGTGGCATCGGCGCGCGCCGCCGTCGCCATCGCGACCGTGCGCGACTTGTCCGCGATGTACAGCTCCGCCGACTGCACCGCGTCGATCGTCCGCTCGTAACTCTCCTTCGCCGTATCCCCCCACGTGAAGAGCCCGTGCTTCTCGAGCACCATCAGCGCCGGCTCGCTCTCCCTCGCGACCTCCGCGTACGCCTGCGCGCACCGCTTCGCCAGCGCGAACCCCGGCATCACGTAGGGCACCCACACGAGACGGCGCCCGAAGAGCGCGCTGAAGATGCGCTTCCCGTCGGGCTGGTTCGCGAGCGCCAGGATCGCGTCCGCGTGCGTGTGATCGACGAAGCGCGCCGGAAGGACCGCGTGGAGGAGGGTCTCGACGCTCGGGTTGGGGGCGGAAAAATCCAGGAGATTGACGCGCAACTCGTTGACCATCGCCTCGTCGGTCATCGCGTCGAGCGTCAGGAGCTTCTTCAGCGGCTCGAGGCGTACGGCCGGATGGCCCGGGGGCTCGATGGTCGCGAGGTCCCAGCCGGAGCCCTTCACGTGGATGACGTCGACCGTCTCGCCGAGGATCGTCGTCGCCGTCGTCTTGACGGAGGTGTTGCCGCCGCCGTGCAGGACGAGCGCCGGCTCGCTCCCGATGAGGCGAGCGGTGTACGTGCGG
>CALKVG010000467.1 GCA_937998045.1 uncultured Myxococcales bacterium | reverse complement strand
GATCGTCGGCAGCGTCAGATGTGTATAAGAGACAGCCCCTACGCCGGCTCCCCAGCCCAACAACAACGCGACCGCCGCGGCGTCCGACGGCGCTGAGGCGTTCCTCAACATCAACTCGATCCCGCCGTCGACCTGCATCCTCGACGGTCACTCGCTCGGGACGACGCCGAAGGTGCACGTCTCGGTGAAGCCGGGCTCGCACACCGTGAAGTTCGTGAACGCCGACCAGGGACTCACGAAGACGATCTCGGTCACCGTCAGCGCCGGCGAGACGAAGCCCGCCGTCGCGAAGCTCAGCGAGTAAGCCGAGTCGCTCGCTCGCGACGCGGCCCTGGGGATCGGGCCGCTTGCGAGAACCCGCAAATGCCGCCGCCGATTTGCGGCACAATAGGGCTGTGCCTCCTCCCTCGCCCAAGCCGCGCGTCCTGGTCGTCGACGACGAACCGGGTCTTCGCGACATGCTGGCGATCCTGTTTCGCCGCGAGGGGCTCGACGTGACGCTCGCGCCGGGGTTCACGACCGGTCGCGAGGCGGTCGACCAGACCCCCGAGCCGTACGCCGTCGTCCTCACCGACCTCCTCATGCCCGACGGCAACGGCATGGATCTCCTCCCGCTCATCAAGCAGCGCTCGGGGAATACCGAAGTCATCGTCATGACCGCGCACGGCGCCATCGAGACCGCGATCGACGCGATGAAGCGCGGGGCGTACGACTTCGTCACCAAGCCGTTCGCCACGAACGAGCTGCGCGCCCTCGTCCACAAGGCCCTCGAGAAGCGCGCCATCGTGGCGGAAAACGAGCGGCTCCGCGCGCAGCTCGTCCGCGAGCGCGCACGCGAGCTGCTCGGTCACTCGGAGGCGATGCGGCGCATCTTCGACCTCGTCCAGCGCATCGCCAACGCGCGGACGACCGTCCTCGTCACGGGCGAGAGCGGCACCGGCAAGGAACGGATCGCGCGCGCGATCCACGACGCGAGCGACCGCCGCTCCGCTCCGTTCCTCGTCGTCAACTGCGGGGCGATCCCCGAGGCCCTCATCGAGGCGGAGCTCTTCGGCCACGAGAAGGGCGCCTTCACCGGCGCCATCGCGAGCCGCCTGGGGATCTTCCGCGAGGCCGCGGGCGGCACCGTCCTCCTCGACGAGATCGGCGAGCTCGCGCCCGCGCTGCAGGTGAAGCTCCTGCGCGTCCTCCAGGAGCGCAAGGTCCGCGGCGTCGGCGCGAGCGCCGAGGTCTCCATCGACGTCCGCGTCCTCGCCGCGACCAACCGCAACGTCGAGGAAGACGTGCGCGCCGGCCGCTTCCGTCAGGACCTCTACTACCGCCTGAACGTCATCCGCGTGGAGGTCCCCCCGCTGCGCGAGCGGCGGGAAGACATCCGCCCTCTCGCCGAACACTTCCTTTTGACCTGCGCCGCCGAACAGAAAAAGGAGATCCGCGGCCTGTCGCCGGACGCGCTGCGCGCCCTGGAGGCCTACGACTTTCCCGGCAACGTGCGCGAGCTCGAGAACGTCATCGAGCGCGCCGTCGCGCTCGCGACGGGGCCCACGATCGGCCTCGGCGACCTTCCGCGCGAAGTGTCGGGCGTCGCCTCGCAGCCCACCCCGGCGCTCGTGGGCTTGCCCGAGGAGGGCTGTAACCTCGACGAGGTCGTGGGCGAGGTCGAGCGTCGCCTCATCTTGCAAGCGCTCGAGAGGTCGGGCGGTGTAAGGACGCAGGCGGCGCGCCTCCTCGGCGTCACGCTCCGAAGCCTCCGGTATCGCTTGCAGAAGCACGCCCTCGCCGAAGCAGGCGACGAATCGGCCGACTCCGAGCCTGTCTCCTCGAGCCCGACGGAGAGCTGAGCGCCGATCGACGATTCGCGTCCCTACCGGCCGGAGTAAGTGACGAGAATTGTCAGTCCAAGATGACTTGTCGCGTCACGAAGATCTGCGCCCCTGAAAGCGCATGACACTGACAATGCTCGAGTTTTCTCCGAGGCGCGCGCTAGCGAGACCCCGCGGGAGGACGCCTGACGAGCGAGGGATTGAAGTGGCACGGGCACTGCAGATGCGGGCCCTTGGTGGTGGTGCGTCGCGCGTCCGAAACCCGGGGCTTCACGCTCGTCGAGATGATGATCGTCGTCGTCATCGTGGGCGTCCTCGCGGCGCTCGCCGTCGTCGGGTACCGCAAGCTCGTACAGTCGTCCCACATCTCCGAGGCGCAGCAGATGGTGCAGGACATCCGCGTTGCGCAGGAGTCCTACCACTCGGAGACGCAGCAGTACGCGGACATCTCGACGGGACTCTACGCCTACTACCCGAGCCAGTCCCCCAACGGTCGCACGGTGACCGCGTGGGGCGCGGCGTGCACGGGCTGCGCGACCGGGATGGACTGGTCGATGCTGCCGCTGCACGTCGACGGCCCGGTTCTCTTCGGGTACGCGACGGTCGCCGGAGCGGCGAACACCACTCCCGCATCGGTGGGCGCGCCCGCGCAGGTGACGGTGAACGGCCAGAACATGGTCTTCCCGTCCCCTTCCCCCGTGGACTGGTTCATCGTCTCGGCGGGGTGCGACCTGAACAACGACGGCACCGTGGGCACGCACGTGTACACGACGTCGTGGACCAACCAAGTTTTCGTAGACGAAGCGGAATGACAAACGGCCGGCGTACGAGCCAGGAGGGAACCATGAATCGGTTGTTGAAGAAGTCGAAGCGCGGATTCACGTTGATCGAGCTGATGATCGTCGTGGCCATCGTAGGCATCCTGGCGGTGCTGGCGATCTACGGCGTTCGCAAGTACATCGCGAACGCCAAGACCGCCGAGGCGCGCAACAGCATCGGCCAAATCGGCAAGGACGCGGCGGCCGAGTACGAGAAGGAGTCGATGCCGGGAACGATCCTCGCCATCGGCGGCACTGCGCAATTGTCCCGTGCGCTGTGCAAGAGCGCGTCCGCGGGAGTTCCGAAGGGCGGCACTGCGCCGAAGGGGGCGAAATATCAGTCGGACCCGGCCGAGTGGAACGTCGACGCCGCCGGGAATTCCGGCTTCGCGTGCCTCAAGTTCTCGATGGATATGCCCCAGTACTTCTTCTACAATTATACTGCCAGTGTCGCGGGCGGGGCGGGCGACTCGTTCCTTGCAATTGCCAACGGCGACCTGAACGGCGACGGCATCGCGTCGACGTTCACCCTTTCGGGGAGCGTCAACAACAGCATGGCGCTCAACATCGCGCCGAACATGATCGAGATTTCTCCGGAGGAGTGACGGGAAGCGAGGAAGCGCGCGCGCCGCGCAAGCGCGCGCGGGCCTCTGCGTCGGCGCCGGGCTCCCGGGGAGGGGGTCCGGCGCTTTCGTTTTTGTACTATTCCACGTAACCGGCCGGCGAAGGGCGTCTGGCTGACGCCCCCAGATTCGTGATCGTCT